>CBDUAY010000089.1:0-11113 GCA_965365245.1 uncultured Flavobacteriaceae bacterium
GAATAATCACACCCTCCTTGGGACTTAGTTTTTGTTGGAGAAATTCAGGAAGTTTGACTTTCCCCACAAAACACAAGCCTTGTGAGTCTTTCTTCCCGGCCGTCACCAAGTCGAGATCTGAAGCGATCTGCCTCACCTCTGCTTTCGTAAGCTCACCTATTGGAAACAAGGATTTTGCCAATTGTTCCTGCGATAGCTGGCATAAAAAATAAGATTGGTCCTTATTCTGGTCTTTTCCCGACAACAGACGATAGATTGTGCGACCATTGGCATCGTATTCTGTTTTACGCGCATAATGCCCTGTAGCCACAAAGTCAGCTTTCAAGTTCAGAGCGATTTCCATGAAGACATCAAATTTGATCTCACGGTTGCAAAGAACATCCGGATTCGGGGTTCTTCCCTCTTCGTATTCCCGAAACATATAATCGACGATACGCTCTTTGTATTGTTCGCTGAGGTCTACCACCTGAAATGGGATTCCCAGCTTTTCGGCAACCAACATGGCATCGTTGCTGTCTTCGAGCCAGGGGCACTCCTTTGAGATCGTGACCGAGTCATCGTGCCAGTTCTTCATGAACAAGCCGATTACTTCATATCCCTGTTCTTTCAAAAGATAGGCAGCAACGCTGGAGTCAACACCGCCCGAAAGACCCACGATCACTCTTTTCATTGTCGTCATTTTTCAGACGGCAAAGATACAAAATTGGTGCTGATTCAGTCCTTTTCGGGTTTAAGAGCAGGCTGCTCTGTACTGACGAGTTCTCCGTCCACGTAATTCTCCCAGGTGCCTACGCGCAGATCGTCTTTAAAGGGTCCTTTTTTAATGAGATCCCCCGTTTTTCGACTGTAGTAAGTAGCCATCCCATTCAATTTTCCCTCCGCGTAGTTGAAGTCCTGGTAGAGGAAACCCTTGATGGAATATTTCTTGTAGTTTCCGTGAAGCAACCCGTTCTTGTAATAGGCAATCTCTGTGGGTTCTCCAGTGGGATAAAACGTCTTGTATTCTCCATTGAGTTTTCCGTTGACGTAATTCTCTTCACTCATGATGGATTTGCCATCCTCGTGGTAAAAAAGCCATTTCCCCTCTCTTTCCTTTCCACGCATCTCTCCCTCGCTTTCAAGGACGCCTGAAGGAGTGTAAAACTGGACTTTAGCAAGGTCACTATCGTCGCTGTATTCCTTTATGATCACCGGGTTGTCAGAGTTGGAAGCAGAGTAGAATTTGAAAACGCCCACTTCTTTCCCGTGTTCGAAAGTTCCCGTGTAACGAACCCGATTGTTGTTGTAATACTTTCGCCAGACCCCATGGCGTTCGCCGTTCTCGTCAAACTGGTTGACGGAACTCTGTCCGAAAATCAGAAGAGCCTGTAAAAGGAAGAGTAAAGAAAAAAGTCTTTTCAACATACCTGAAGGGTTTGTAAAGAATAACACAAAAAAACAAAAATTGTTGTCTATTTTAAGCCTAAAGACGGGTAAAAGTAGGAATATTTTTTATTTTTAAGTCAGGTTGTTACCTGACCTTTGAATATGGACAATTTATAGGCATTTATTAAGAGACCCAGAAGCGTCGGGAGTTGAATCTCAAAGTAGGTATTATGAAAACAGATGAAGTCTATCGCCGGAACCTGGAGGACATCCTGAATTCTGTGCGAAATGCTAAACGCATCTACCGGGACGAGGGAGCTGACGAGATTCTGAGGCAGCCTGAGTTAATTCCGTATTTGATAGAATGCCTCTATTCACAAAATAAAGACCACAGCATCAAAGCGGCCTGGGTTCTGGAACTGGTATGCCTTTTCGAAATTCGCCTGATGCTCCCCTACCTCATGGATTTCACTTCACGTTTGAACGTCTTAGATCAAGAAAGCGCCATAAGGCCCGTATCAAAAATATGTTCTTTGATCTGTCAGCATTGCAATAGCAATCCTTGTGATTCATCAGGCGATGAGTACATATGGAAAAATAACATCATAGAAGCCAGTTTCGAATGGCTGACCGGGCAGCATAAGATCGCCGCCCAGGTCTTCGCCATGGAATCCCTGTTTTTATTGGGTCAAAATTCTGACTGGATCCTGGATGAGCTCTATTCAGTACTTGATAAAGACTATCCGAACAGAAGTGCCGGATACCAGTCAAGAGCGAGAAAAATAATGGATAAAATCTCGAAACTGAAAAGGAAGAAATACTAAAAAAAACTATTTTTGCACCTCACCTGAATACACATCCCGCATGAATCTCAACAGTCTTAATGCCATATCACCCATAGATGGAAGATACAGAAACAAAATAGAGGCACTCGCCGATTATTTTTCTGAAGAGGCACTTATTAAATATAGAGTTTTAGTGGAAGTAGAATACTTTATATTACTGTGCGAGAATGACATACCACAATTGTCTAAATTTAAGAATGAACGCTTTAAGGAACTGAGGGACATCTACTTGAGTTTTAATTCAGAGCAGGCGAAAGAAATCAAAGAAATCGAAAATGTCACCAATCACGATGTCAAGGCCGTCGAGTATTTTCTGAAGAGACGTTTTGACGAGTTGGGATTAGAGGAGTTCAAAGAGTTCATTCACTTTGGCCTGACCTCGCAGGACATCAATAACACGGCGATACCGCTTTCTTTGAAAGAAGCTTATGAAAACGTATACCTGCCTCGGATAACTACCCTCATTGATACCTTAGAAGGTCTGGCCGACGACTGGAAATCAGTGCCCATGCTGGCCAAAACGCATGGACAACCAGCTTCGCCCACCCGCCTGGGTAAAGAGATTCAGGTCTTTGTGGAACGACTCAGGCAACAGTTGAGTTTGTTGACTCAGGTTCCTTTTGCAGCAAAATTCGGAGGAGCTACTGGCAACTTTAACGCACATCACATTGCCTATCCCTCTAAAGACTGGAAACAATTCGGAATGGATTTTGTCGAAAAAAAACTCGGCCTTACCCAGTCCTTTCCTACCACTCAGATAGAGCATTATGATCATTTGGCCGCTTTCTTTGACGGACTCAAAAGGATCAACACGATACTGATTGACCTGGATCGGGATGTCTGGCAATACATTTCGATGAATTACTTCAAACAGAAAATCAAAAAAGGTGAAGTGGGATCTTCCGCCATGCCCCATAAAGTTAATCCCATTGATTTTGAGAACAGCGAGGGCAACCTTGGAATCGCAAATGCCATTTTCGAACATCTCGCTGCAAAATTGCCGATCTCAAGACTTCAGAGAGACCTCACAGACTCCACTGTGCTGAGAAATATCGGCGTCCCCATGGGACATACCCTCATTGCCATTGAATCGACACTCAAGGGTCTCGGCAAGCTCCTGCTCAACCAGGAAGCCTTCGAAAAAGACCTGGAGGACAATTGGGCTGTAGCAGCAGAGGCCATACAGACTATTTTAAGGCGTGAATCCTATCCAAATCCATATGAAGCCCTCAAAGGCCTGACCCGCACGAATTCCCGGATCGATCGTGATTCAATTGCCAAGTTCATAGATGGACTTGATGTCGATGAAGCGATCAAACAGGAACTCAAGGCCATTACGCCTCAGACTTACACAGGAATCTAATCAAATAGAAATATGCGTTATCTTTCTGCCCTGTTTTTCTCTCTTTTGCTGGCTTCCTGTCTAAAGAACTCTTCAGGATCCGTTGAAGATTTTCGAGTAGGCAGGTTTAAAACCATCCTGGAAGATAACGAGGCGGTTTCAGTGGCCGTTCGAAATGACAGCCTCCAGATCGAAACATACGAGCAGGTCACCGACACATTTTTAATAAGATGGCTGGACCCATTTGAATACGTATTGAGAAAAAAGAATCCGAAGACGCTGCTTGACAGCACCGACTTTCACGTAAAAATCACGAGGATTTCAGGTGACAGCTACGAATTCAAAGCCTTTTACTCAGGTTCCAACTTTCAACAAAAAGGAACTGCCTATAAAATTGACTAAGTCAGGCTTATTCAATGCATAGAACTTTAAAATACTTTTGTCTATGGAAATCTTCACGCACATCGACACCTGGGTGGCTTTGCTCACCCTGACCTTTCTTGAAATCGTTCTCGGAATAGACAACATCATCTTCATTTCGATAACTGCCGGAAAACTACCCAAGCACCAGGTAAGAAAAGCTACCAACATTGGTCTTCTGCTGGCCATGGTTTTCCGCATTCTTCTGCTTATGGGAGTATCCTATATAATCGCCATGAAAGACCCGCTTGTCAACGTGAATTGGGGTTGGTTCAAGGCCTCCATATCCGGTCAAAGCCTGATCCTTCTTGGAGGAGGTTTTTTTCTTCTCTACAAGAGCACGCGCGAGATACACCAGAAAGTGGAGGGTATAGAAGACAAATCCGAAGAGAAGACAATCGTCAAATCCAGCATGGCGGCAGTGATCTTGCAAATTGTTCTCGTCGATATCGTATTCTCTTTCGATTCTGTGCTGACAGCTGTCGGAATGACCAATGGTCTGGAAGGAGCACTCACCATTATGGTCATTGCGGTGATCGTTTCCATTTTGATCATGATGATTTTTGCAGTTCCGGTTGGAAATTTCGTCAACAAGCATCCGACAGTGCAGATGCTTGCGCTCTCCTTTTTAATCCTCATAGGTTTTATGCTGGTTACCGAAAGTGCGCATTTGTCCAACGCCGTGATCTTCAAGCAGCGCGTGGGTGCCATTCCCAAGGGGTATCTGTATTTCGCAATCGCATTCTCACTGGGCGTTGAAGCCCTGAACATGAAGATTCGATTTCCCAAAAGAAGGAAGTCCGCATAAGGGTTTTTAGAACATTCTCTGTACCCTAAGTTACGTTGACATATAGCCGACGCAGATAGTTTTGCATAAAAAATTATCAAAGTCATGCCTAGAATCAACAAACAATGGACAACACTATTGCTTTTAATGAGTTTCGTGTTGCCTTTCAGCTCTTCGGACGCTCAGGAAAGGAGCCTTGTAAGCCTTGAGGAAGCAAGAACCCAGGCCAGGTCGAACAACACGGACCTGAAGCTCTTTCAAAAGAAATATGCGGTAGCCAAAGCGAATTACGAACAGACGCGTGCAGTGCTCCTTCCACAAATTCGCGTTACCAACACCAGCACATTCACAAACAACCCGTTGATGGCCTTTGGTTTTAAACTTCTTCAAAGAGACGTCAGCGCCCCGGATTTTGATCCGGCCGTGTTGAATGATCCGGGAGACGTGGAAAACTTCAATACGCGTATTGAGGTACAGCAACCGATAATCAACATAGATGGTTGGGAACAGCGCAAGGCCGCCAACCTTCAAATGGAAGTTTCCAATCTCCAACAAGAGAGATACCTTGAGTATCTGGATCTGGAAGTGACCAAAACCTATATGCAGCTTCAATTGGCTTACAAATCCATAGAGGTCCTGGAAAAGGCCCGGGAAACAGCTGCTGAAAATGAGAAAACGGCTCTCAACAACCTGGAACAAGGCTTGATTCAAAACTCAGATTACCTTAACGTACAGGTTCGCCTTGGAGAAGTAGACAATCAGCTTCTTGCGGCGCGAAGCCAGGCCGAGAACGTATCTGAATACCTGAGCGTCCTCATTGGTAAAGGCACGAATTCTTATCTCACACCGGAATCTGACCTTTTACCCGTCGATAGCGCGTCGACTTCTCAAATTGAACTCAATAGCGACAGAAAGGATATCAAAGCGAATGCTATCGCAGCCGAAGCGCAAAAAAAGATGTACAGTTCCTCGAAGCTGAATTTTGTGCCGCGGGCCAATGCGATGGCGTCTTATGGATGGAATGATTCCGAGATATTCGGCTTTGGTGCCAACAATTACGTTGTTGGAATTCAGCTTTCCTGGGAACTTTTCGGGGGATATAAAAACATTGGCAAAATTCACAAGGAAAAAGCTCTCCTCGAGCAGGCAGAGCTGGAACAGCAAAAATACCTGGATCAGAGCGAAATGGAACTCAACAAGGCCATACGTCAGCGATCTGAGTCTCAAAACAGGATGGCCCTGGCTGCTCTGGCCGTGGAACAATCTCGTGAAGCCCTTCGGGTTACCACGAATCGATTTGAACAGGGGCTCGAGAAAACAATGGATCTTCTCCATGCTGAGTCACAGTTCCTCGACAAAGAAATGGCCTATTACGAGTCTGTTTTCAATCTTAATTACTCTCAGGCCTACCTTCAATTTTTAAGCAAATAAAATTAACAGAGAAATACATGAAACCAATGAGAACATTTATAATCCTAATGGCAATCACCTCAATACTCGCGGGTTGCCAGTCCGATAAAAACAACCAGGTTGATTCGGGTTCTCCGATCAAGGTTGTATTGAAATCACCCTCCAAACCTGAAGGAGGTGCTTACTTTACAATCAGCGGAAGTATTGAACCCGAGAACTTTGCGAGTTTAAGTACCCGGAATATGGGCTATGTGTCCAAGGTATACGCAAAAGTAGGTGACAAGGTCAGAAAGGGCCAGCTTTTGATCGACATCAACAGTGACGAGATCGATGCCAAGAAAGCACAGACACAAGCCGGCTTAAAACAAGCAGAAGCCCAGCTCAAAGTTGCCAGGAAAAACTTTGAAAGATACACGGCACTGTTCACTGAAAACAGCGCTTCTCAAAAAGAGTTGGATGACATCACCTTGCAGTATGAGATCGCCAAGGCGAATTACGAAAGAGCGCTGCAGGTTGAAAATGAAATCGACGCCATGATGGCCTACAGCCATATTCGAGCGCCATTTTCCGGAGTAATCACCTCGAAAACTGTCAAAATGGGAGACATGGCCCGACCCGGTCAAACCCTGATGAGCCTTGAGGCTCCCGGAAAATTCGTAGCAAGAGCCCTGGTTCCTGAAAGCTCGATTGAGAACATCGAGAAAGGTCAACAAGTGAAAGTATTTGTAAAATCCCTGGGCAAATCCCTCAAGGGCACCATATCCGAGGTGAGCGGGTCCTCTCAAAACTCCGGTGGGCAATATTTGATCAAAATGGATCTCGAAGAAAGTAAAGACATCAAACTGTTTTCCGGAATGTATGTCTCGGTTTTGGTTCCCGTGCCCGGTGAAACTTCGAAAGGTCTTTTCGTCGATCAGAGCGCACTGGTTCAAAAAGGAGAGCTTGACGGAATCTACACGGTCAGTGAATCCGGTACCGCGATACTGCGATGGCTGAAACTCGGTCAAAGCATGGGTGACCAGGTAGAAGTGCTTTCCGGGTTGTCTCAAGAAGAAAAATACATAGCCTCAAGCGAAGGCAAATTGTTCAACGGCGCAATAGTAGCCAATCAAGATTAAGATCATGGAAAAAGGTTTCGCAGGAAATATAGCTTCGTTCTTTTTACAATCGAAGCTAACAGTATTGCTGATGGGAATTTTTCTCCTGATCGGAATTTACAGCTCGTTCCTGATCCCAAGAGAAGAAGAACCTCAGATTGAAGTCCCAATTGCCGATGTATTTGTGGGATATCCAGGGGCCTCACCCCTGGAAGTGGAATCCAAGGTGGCCAAACCCCTTGAAAAGATCATTGCGAATCTCCCTGGTGTCGAATACGTGTATTCTACTTCAATGAACGGGCAGGCAATGTTGATCGTGCAGTTTTATGTCGGAGAGGACATCGAGCGCTCCTTCGTGCAATTGTACAATGAGATCATCAAGCACATGGACCAAATTCCGCAGGGGGTGCAACTTCCCCTGGTAAAAACCAGGGCTATAGATGACGTTCCTGTTTTGGGCCTGACCTTCTGGAGCGAGAACTACGACGATTACCAGCTAAAGCAGCTCGTTCAGGAAGTCAATTCCGAGATCGAAAAAGTGGATGGTGTTGCAATTACCCAAATCATTGGAGGCAGGAGCCGGGAATTCAGCGTTGTGCTCGACAAGGACAAGATGGCCGAGAACAAGGTTGACATATTGAGTGTCGCTCAAACGATTCAGGCCAGCAACCATCAGTCTTCATCGGGAACTCTGACCAAAGAGGACGAAGAATTCAGGGTCCACACAGGGAACTTTCTTCAAAATGAAGACGATCTTAAAAACCTGATCGTGGGGACCAATGAGATGAAACCGGTTTACCTCAAACAGGTGGCAACCGTCAGCAATGGACCTGAATCTCCAAAAGAATATGTAGACTTCGGTTTCGGAAAGGCCAACTCTGAGAGTCAGGGAGAATTTCCCGGCATGTACAACGCAATTACTCTTTCCGTAGGAAAACAGAAGGGCGGAGATGCCATGCAAGTGTCAAAAGTGATTCTGGAAAGGATTGAAGACATGAAAAAAGAGCTCATCCCGAATGACGTCAATGTTACGGTTTCGAGGAATTATGGGGAGACGGCCTCTCACAAGGTTTCAGAGCTTTTGAGTCACCTCATCATAGCGATTGTTTCGGTTTCTCTTGTCGTGATGCTCGCGATGGGATGGCGCGGTGGACTGGTGGTCTTTCTCTCTGTACCAGTTACTTTCGCCCTCACCTTGTTCAGTTACTACTTCATGGATTACACCCTGAACCGGATAACATTGTTCGCCCTGGTGTTTGTAACGGGTATTGTGGTCGATGACTCGATCATCATAGCCGAAAACATGCACCGTCATTTTAAAATGAAAAGGCTCCCTTTCAAACAGGCTGCCATATATGCCATAAATGAAGTGGGCAATCCCACTATATTGGCCACTTTCACAGTAATCGCCGCTGTGCTTCCGATGGCCTTCGTGTCAGGGCTAATGGGTCCGTACATGAGCCCGATGCCCATCGGAGCCTCTATCGCAATGCTCATCTCCCTGTTCGTGGCACTTACCATAACTCCCTATCTTGGATATATCTTTTTGAGGGAAAAAGACAAAAAGGATGAAGGCAAAGAGAATAAGGATGCAGAAAACCCTCACAAGGAACAGTCGCTGGAAACTTCAAAAATTTTCGGCTTCTACAAAAAGACCATAGACCCACTCCTGGACAACAAATGGTACAGAATTGCATTTTTTGGCATCAACATAGTTATGCTACTGGGCGCTATGGGCATGTTTCTGACCAAGACGGTGGCGGTAAAAATGCTTCCGTTTGACAACAAAAATGAATTTCAAGTCATTATAGACATGCCGGAAGGAACCACCTTGGAGAGAACCGATATGGTCGCCAAGGAATTGGCCCAGTATCTCAAAGACAGTGACTATGTTCTGGACTATCAAACCTACGTAGGAACGGCCTCTCCCATCACTTTCAATGGGCTCGTTCGTCACTACGACCTGCGACGTGGGTCCCACATTGCCGATATACAGGTCAATTTGACCGACAAAGGTGACAGGAGCGAACAAAGTCATTTCATTGCCCGGGTTTTTCGACCTGAACTACAACGCATTGGAGAAAAGTTCGGAGCCAATGTCAAGGTCGTTGAAGTCCCTCCAGGACCTCCTGTCCTTTCAACCTTGGTTGCCGAAGTTTACGGTCCGAACTACGATGAACAGATCCGGATTGCCAATGAGCTTCAGGGCAAAATGCGCAGCACAGATGATGTCGTTGACGTAGACTGGATGGTCGAAGCCGATCAAAAAGAACACCGCCTGGTGATTGACAAAGAGAAAGCTCTGCTCAATGGTGTTGCCCCGCAGCAAATCGTTGAAGCCATGAACCTTTCTTTGTCTGACCGGCCTGTTGGAAAAATCTATAACGAACGTTCCAATCAGGACATAGGAATCAACCTTAAGTTCGAAGACAAGGATAAATCCACCGTCTCAGACATCCTGGAATTCAAGATACTCTCCCAAAATGGCAACACCTACCCGATCAGGGATTTTGTCCAAACGGAAGAACACGTCATTGAAAAGAACATCATGCGGAAAAATCAGCGTCGCGTGGTTTATGTGACGGCCGACATGGCTGGGGAGCTTGAAAGCCCGGTATACGCACTAATGTCCCTTTCTGACCAACTCTCAGAAATTGAGATGCCTGCAGGCTATGAGCTTCGGGAAGAATGGAATCAGCAACCCGATTCCAGCGAGGAATACACTGTAAAATGGGATGGGGAATGGCAGATCACTTTCGAGGTATTTCGAGACCTCGGTGCGGCTTTTGCCGTGGTGATCATAATCATTTACGTTCTCCTTGTGGGATGGTTCCAATCCTTCCGATCACCCGTGGTTATGTTGATCGCAATCCCGCTCTCTCTGGTGGGAATCATTTTCGGACATTGGGTGTTTGGTGCCTATTTCACGGCGACTTCCATGATCGGTTTGATCGCGTTGGCAGGCATCATGGTTCGAAACTCGGTGCTTCTGGTCGATTTCATCAATCTGAGGCTGGATGAGGGAATACCGTTGAGGCAAGCTGTGATCGAGGCAGGTGCCGTGCGAACAACACCAATTCTTCTGACAGCGGGAACCGTGGTAATCGGCGCGATGGTCATGTTATTTGATCCTATTTTTCAAGGGCTCGCCATTTCAATGCTGGGAGGAACAATCTTTTCGACTTTCCTGACCCTGCTTGCGGTGCCACTTATTTACTATTATCTCGAAAGAAGCAAATATAAAAACAGAACATGATGAAATTATTAATAGTCACGGCTGTCAAAGCCTTTGAGAAAGAAGCGTTGAAACTCTTTAAAACTGCAAAGATAAATGCGTTCAGCAGTGGAGACATCAACGGATTCAAGACCGATGATCACGAAAACCTCATCGACAACTGGTTTTCCAGTTCTACTGACAATGTGCAATCCGTGCTGTTCTTCACTTTTGAGGAGCAGCACAAGATCGAGGTGTTGCTCGAACAGCTCAATGAATTCAACAAAGAAATCGAGAGTGACAATCCAATGAAAGCGGTTGTACTTCCCATTGAAAGGTTTGTTTGAGTTTCAGATTTCATCTGGAGCTTTGGACTTTGGACTTCACGCCGAATGGAAATCACAACGCGAGTAAACTAAAAACGTATAATCAATAATTATTTATGACATGATAGACCGATATATCAAAGGCATTGCCGGCAGTTTTGTTCTGATCAGCCTGTTACTCGCCTATTTCGTAAATCCCAATTGGGCCTGGTTCACCGCTTTTGTTGGTGCCAACCTCTTGCAATCGGCATTCACAAACTGGTGTCTCATGGAGACTTTTCTGAGAAAAATGGGTGTGAAGGACTGA
>CBDUAY010000090.1:0-10988 GCA_965365245.1 uncultured Flavobacteriaceae bacterium
AACCGGCAGCTTTTGTCATGTTGCGGGGCACGAGCACATAAACTCCCCGAAGAAGGTTGAGCAGGCTGCCCATTTGTGATCCCGAATGCCAGATGCCTTCAAGGCGATGTCCACGAGTACGCACGATCAATGGTGCTACCTGCCTTCCGAAGGTTCTGTAGCGCAAGGTGGCCAGATCGTCTGTCAGCACCTGAGTCGCATAGAACAGATAGTCCAGGTATTGAATCTCTGCAATGGGTCGCAGGCCGCGCATTGCCATCCCGATGCCCTGACCGATGATCGTGGCTTCCCGGATGCCCGTGTCATAGACCCGCTCTTCCCCGTGCTTGTTCTGAAGCCCCTCGAGTCCCTGGTTCACATCCCCGATCTTACCGGAGTCTTCACCAAAGATCAGGATCTCCTTGTGCTTGCTGAGCAGGGCGTCAAAGTTGTCTCTTAAGACGATTCGGGCATCTACCTCTTCCTTTTCATCATCGTATTCGGGTTCGACTTCTACTATGTTTGTCGCCTTACCTTCCAACTCACTGTATAGATGATCATTATAGCGTGTGTTTTGAACAGCCATGTACTCTTTGATCCAGTTTTGAAGGATTTCCTTCTCTTCGAAATCCTCGTCCTTGAGATAGATCAGCGACCTTCGTGCTGTGGTTAGAATGTTTTTGCGAATAGGCTCGTCGATCTCTGCCAGCTCTCGTTTGAGCTTGTCGATGAAGATGGAGTTCTGGCTTTTTCGGGCGGCCCGCTCCATGAGTTGCATCAGGGTCGCCCTCTCCTGAGCCATGGGTTGTATGTAGTCATTCCAGGCCTCTCTTTTGGCTTGCGACACCGTTCTTTTTGCTTCTTTTTCAAGAGCCTCCAGCTCTTCAGCCCCTTCTACGAATTTCAAAAGCTCACCGTTGGCATCTTCCAGCTCAAACTGAAGAATCCAGTCGCGCATTTTACGAATGCCGTCGTGCTCCTGCTCCCATTGGAGCCTCTCCGGGCTTTTGTAGCGTTCATGAGAGCCTGAAGTGGAGTGGCCCTGCGGTTGAGTGAGGCCTTTCACATGGATCAGAACGGGCACGTGCTCTTCACGAGCGATTTTGCCAGCTCTCTGGTAAACATCGACCAGTCGGGTGTAATCCCAGCCGTCGACTACGAAGATTTCATATCCCGGCCCTCCTTCTTCTCGCTGGAAGCCTTTGAGGATCTCGGAGATGTCCTGCTTGGTGGTTTGATATTTCGAATGAACCGAAATGCCGTAATCGTCGTCCCAGATGCTGATCACCATCGGAATTTCAAGTACGCCGGCCGCGTTGATCGCTTCGAAGAAAGGTCCCTCTGAAGTGCTCGCATTCCCTATGGTTCCCCAGGCCACTTCATTTCCGTTATTGGAAAACTGATGCTCCTTGTCGAGGCCCTCGATGGCCCTGAATTTTTTTGAGGCTTCGGCCAGACCTACCAAACGTGGCATTTGTCCGGCGGTAGGTGAGATGTCTGAACTGACATTGTATTGTTCGCTAAGCTTCTTCCAACTTCCGTCCTCGTTGATCGAATGGGTCGCAAAGTGACCGTTCATTTGACGTCCTGCTGAGAAGGGGTCAACCTCGATGTCCGGATGGGCATAAAGACTCGAAAAGAAGTGTTTGGGATCGTATTTCCCGATGGCCATCATAAAGGTCTGGTCGCGGTAGTAGCCAGAGCGCCAATCGCCCGGCTTGAAGGCCTTGGCCATGGCAAGCTGAGGTATTTCCTTGCCACCCCCGAAGATTCCGAATTTGGCCTTTCCTGTCAGGACCTCGCGTCTTCCCAGAAGACTGCATTCTCGGCTAATCAGGGCTGTTTTGTAATCAGTAAGGACTTCGTTTTTAAATTCTTGAAAAGATAATTTTTTCTGGTTTTCGGTAACCTTATCGATCATAATTTACAAGCCTTTGGGAATGCAGCGAAGATATGAAAAAAAAGACAATTCTTTTGTCCTAATAGAACCCTCGCTTGACCAGGTTGTAGATTCTTTCGATATCAATAGTCAGGACGAAACGGATGCGTGAGGCATAGTCAGAGAATCCCGGTTCGAAACCTAGAGAGGACTGAATCGGAAAGTAAACCTCGAGGAAATTGGGAACAAAATTCAGGCGTATTCCACTGTCGTATCGAAACTGGGCCGTTTCATTCCGGTTCTTGAAGAATCCCGCATCGGCGTAGACCTCAACCCACCGCCAGACGCTCGCACTGGCATTGGTCGTGAGCATCCATTCGTTGGCAAATTGATCCGGAAAGATGGTTTTGAATCCTCCCTCCGCAATTATCGTTTGCTGGCTTAAAAAGCCGGAATCTTCCGATCTCCCCAGGTACTCCAGGTCGAACATGTAATCGCTCGGCCGGTCAAGGGCAAAACTGAAGAAATCCGTTTCGGTCTCGTTGTGAAAAAATGTGCCAAAGAAGAGTCTCAGGTCATAGTGACGATTCAATCGGGTCAATTTCCGATACCTTACATCCAGGGAGAACTTGCTGAAGTCTTTTTCAAACTGCAAATCCGCAAAATACCTCAGGTCTTTGATGATGTCCGGTCGGCTGTAACCATACCTCAAGTTGAATACATTGTATTTGAAGGTCTCATCAGGTACAGCATCAGGAGGGAGCTCCTTGTCCACCGAAACGACCCGGGCAACGAGAAATCTGCCCCCAACATCTCTCAAGCTGTTTCGCTTGAAGTCAATACGAACAAAGGGGTAAATTTTATTGAAAGCCAGGTCATTGTCATAGTGAAAACGACTTGCGGAAATGCCTGCGCGATAACGGTAGACCCCTGTTTCTTCAGGCAAATGCTCAAAGGCCATTGAAAAGGAGCCCAACAAGCTGTTGCTCTTGAAACCGTAGACCGGGGATGCCGAAAAGAGCAAGGTCTTTTTGAAAAGGGCCTGGTTGTAAAAAGTAGGCCCGAGAAGCACCCCATCGTAAAAATTATAATTGAAATAGGGTTTGTAGAAAACCTGGTTGTAGTAGGGGTCTTCAATGTCCCGATAAAATCGAAATCTCAGAGGTTTGTTGAACAACGAAGGATTGAGCTTCTTCCAATTGTTTCTCAGGTTGTTCTCCGGATACAAGAACTCATAGTTCAAGCTGAGTCGGTCAATACCCTGCCTGGATAGTGTTATTGTGTCCTGATCGGGAATGCCCTCCAGCCACTTTTTGAATTTAACCTCCTTCTTGTCTATTCCATAGATGGTGAGTGGTGCCGAATAACCCGTTCTGTTCTTCAGGACGACCTCTACGGAGTCTCCCTTGATCTCTGTTTTTTTGATGGTATAATCGATCTTTTTGGTCGTGTTGACATAATCGTCAAAGAACCAGTTCAGATCTTTATCTGTCTTATTCTTCACCAGGTTTTCGAAGTCGCGGGTATGGCTGAGTTTCGTGTTGTGATCGTGATAATACTCTTTCAGTGATTTCTTCAGGATGCTGTCCTGCAGGTAAGTCTCGAGATAGCGCAAGCCGAGCCCCGCTTTATATCGATTGACAAGTTTCAGGTTCAGGTTCGACAACGAATCCGAACGCGTGCTCAGAGACTGGTCCAGGACCTTTCGTGTGGTAAATTGCAGAACGAAGGGGTATTTACCATTGAAATCCAGTTGTGCGATGCTGTATCTTCGAATGCCCCATTTCTTGGAAACGTTACCTATGGCTTTGACCTCGGGATAGTAGTGGCTTACATACTCCATCATCAGATAGATCTGTATCCCGTCAGGGAGCCAGTTCTCGGTTCGGTCATTGACGAGAATCGTGTTGTCGATAAACCGTTCGGACATGGCTTTGAACATCTTGATGTCCCACTCGAAAATGTCAGAAAACGGGGTCATCGATTTGGGCAGCTGGTTGAATCCGTAGACGGGGTTCTTCTGGTAAGTCGTTCGGTTGACCAGGATTTTTTCGTATGGAAAGTCGCCCAGGTAATTTTCGATAAAATCAATTTGTCTCTGAAGCACGTCACCTTTGAGGTTTTCAGTCAGGTTTTTGCTTTTCAGGTTGGTTTGCACCTCCAGGTCCCGAAGTTGATAGGTCGAAAAGTCATTCTGGTACTGAATGTTGACCTCCACCTCAAGCTGACCCTTTTCTTTCATGATATAGTCCACATGATCTTCTCCGATCACAGCTTCCGTAAGGAGATTCGAATGCAAAGTGAAGCCGATTGGAATCTGGAATTGCAATTCGTAGTCGGTTGGCTCCATGAAATAGTCATCCATGTTCAGGTTGCTGTACAGGTTCCATTGACCGTTGAATACTGCGGGTGTGATGTACCAATATCTCAGATTGTAGTTGATTCCGTCATGTCCGTAGCGGGTGAAGCGATCGTTGGGCACCTTGACCTCGTAATCAAGGTCCAGGACAACCGAGGCTCCTGGCTCCAGGGGCTCTTTCAATTTAATCCAAATAATGTCTTGTTTGTCTTCTACCTCTCCAAAGGAAACACTCTGCTGATTGCACAGCAGACGGTTCACTTTGGAATATCCCCTGTCTGACTTTTTCGAAAAGTAAAAGCTTCTGTTGTAGTCTTCCAACAGACGCTGTGCCAAAGGAGTATTTCTATCCTTGTAAGCATTGGCCCAATTGAGGAGATAGATGGAATCAAGTGGAGTTTCCGATCTGTTGTAAAAGACAATTTCCTGCTGGATGAGAATACGGTGATCCTCGATCAGCCGGGCATCCATGGAAATTCTGTTACTCTGCGCGTGGAGCCAGGCTTGTGCGAAAAGCAAGAGGATTGCTATGATCTTTGTCTTACCCAATCAAATGGCGTTAGGTAGTTAAATGGCGAATCAGAAATTCGGACTCAGCAGGTGTTTGTTGTAGAAAGAGTTGATGATTTCAACCACTTCTTCAGCGGTGTCGACGATGTGAAACAGGTCGAGGTCAGACTCGCTGATGTTTCCCTGTTGCTCCAGGAGAACCTTTTTGATCCAGTCTAGCATTCCGTTCCAGAATTCAGACCCGACCAGTACGATGGGGAACTTTCCTATTTTGTGGGTTTGGATCAGGGTGATCGCCTCAAACAACTCATCCAGTGTTCCGAATCCGCCCGGCATAGCCACAAATCCCTGGGCATATTTTACGAACATGACCTTTCGGACGAAAAAATAATCGAACTCCAGGTTCTTGTCTCGATCGATGAAGGGGTTGTCCTTTTGTTCAAAGGGCAGTTCAATGTTGAGCCCTACGGAAATTCCTTTGCCGCGATGCGCTCCCTTGTTTCCTGCTTCCATGATTCCGGGTCCGCCTCCTGTGATTATGCCGTAGCCCTGCTGAGTGAGTTGGAAAGCGATTTTTTCAGCCAGCTCGTAATATTTGTCCCCGACTTTCGTGCGTGCGGATCCGAAGATGCTCACGCAGGGTCCGATCCGGCTCATTTTCTCAAATCCGTCAACGAATTCGCTCATTACCTTGAAAATGGCCCAGGAGTCATTGGTCTTGATCTCGTTCCAGGTCTTTTGCTTGAGCTTCTCTCTTATTTTCTTTTCCTCATTGGGTGTCATAGCTGATGTTTTACTGTTGATGAGCTGCTGCCTAAGTTCGCGGCAGCGTCTAAATTAGCTCTTTTTTTAAGAACTGTCCGGTGTAACTTTTATTGTCCTGTGCGACCACTTCCGGGGTTCCGGTGCTAACGATCTTTCCCCCCTTCATTCCTCCTTCGTAACCGATGTCTATGAGGTAGTCGCACAATTTGATCACATCGAGATTGTGCTCGATGATAAGCACTGTGTTTCCTTTATCGACCAGTCGGTTCAGCACTTTCATGAGGATGTTGATGTCTTCAAAATGCAGCCCGGTCGTGGGTTCGTCCAGGATATAGAAGGTGTTTCCCGTGTCTTTTTTTGAGAGCTCCGCGGCCAGCTTTATGCGCTGTGCTTCTCCACCAGAAAGGGTAGTCGATTGCTGCCCGAGAGTGATGTAGCCAAGTCCAACGTCCTGAATGGTCTTTAGCTTGCGATTGATTTTCGGAATATGCTCGAAGAATGCCACGGCTTCCTCGATGGTCATATTCAAAACGTCTGAGATAGACTTGCCTTTGTAGCGAATTTCCAGGGTCTCACGGGTGAAACGCTTGCCCTGGCAGGTTTCACATTCGACCTCCACGTCAGGCAGAAAGTTCATCTCGATGACACGCACCCCGCCTCCCTTGCAGGTTTCACAGCGCCCTTCCTTCACATTGAAAGAGAAGCGACCGGGTTTATAGCCTCGGATCTGAGCTTCCGGAGTACGGGCGAACAGGCTCCTTATCTCGCTGAATACTCCAGTATAGGTAGCTGGATTGGAGCGCGGCGTTCTGCCAATGGCCGATTGGTTCACGTCAATGACCTTGTCGATGTGCTCCAGTCCTTTGATCCCTTTGAAGGGCAAGGGCTCCTTCACCGCCTTGTAGATATGCCGATTCAGAATGGGGTAGAGGGTTTCATTGATCAGGCTGGACTTTCCACTGCCGGAAACACCGGTAACCCCAATGAGCCTTCCCAACGGGATCTTCAGGGTCACATTCTTCAGGTTGTTTCCGCTGGCTCCTGTAAGCACAATTTCCTTACCCGTACCTTCCCTTCTGGTCTTCGGTATCTCGAAGATGCGTGTGCCGTTGAGGTAGTCGGCTGTCAATGTGTTGCCACTGAGAAGCTCCTTCGGAGTTCCGATGCTGATGATCTCACCTCCGTGCTTGCCTGCTTCCGGCCCGATGTCGATCACATAGTCCGAGGAGATCATCATGTCTTTGTCATGCTCGACGACGAGCACCGAATTGCCCAGGTCGCGCAACCGGATCAGCGACTCGATCAATTTGACATTGTCACGCTGGTGAAGTCCGATGCTGGGCTCATCCAGAATGTAAAGCACCCCGACCAGCTGGGAGCCGATCTGTGTAGCCAATCGAATCCTTTGTGCCTCGCCCCCTGAGAGGGTTTTTGAACCGCGGCTGAGCGCCAGGTAGTTCAACCCAACGTCGAGAAGGAACTGGATTCGAGTCCTGAGCTCTTTGACAATTTCAGAGCCAATAGTTTTCTGTTTCTCACTGAGTTTGTCAACCAGCTTGTCGAACCACTCGGCCAGGTGATCCATGTCGAGATCCGCCAGATCCGAGATCGATTTCCCATCGATCAAAAAGTGCAGGGACTCCTTCTTGAGCCGCTTGCCATCGCAAACACTGCAATTGATTTCGTCCATAAAGCCTTTCGCCCATCTCTTGATGGATCCCGAGTCACTTTCCCTGTACTGGTTTTCAATGAAGTTGTAAACCCCTTCGAAATCGATCTGATAGTTTCTTGCAACCCCGAGATCTTTCGATTGGATCTCTAACTTTTCCTTTCCGCCATATAGAATGAGATTCATGGCTTCTTTGGGAATCTGGTCGATCGGGTCATTCAGGGAGAATTCGAATTTGTCGGCGATATGGCCCAGCTGCCTGAAAATCCAGGACTTTTTCTGTTCTCCCAATGGCGCCAGCCCTCCATTTTTGATCGATACCTTGTCGTCGGGGATAATCTTCTCAAGATTTACCACGTGGACTTTGCCCAAACCGTTGCATTCCTGGCAAGCCCCTTTTGGGGAATTGAAGGAAAAAGTGTTCGGCTCCGGCTTCGGATATGAGATTCCCGTTGACGGGCACATCAGGTTTCTGCTGAAATATCGCGGAGCATCTTCTTCTGCATCCGCATCGATGACAAGCAGGGAATCCTCGCCATGATGCATGGCTGTCTTGATGCTTTCCGCCAAACGCTTCATAGATGAGTCATTCACCTGGAGCCGATCGATCACGATTTCGATGTCATGGGTTTTATAGCGGTCGAGCTTCATTCCCTTCTCCACCTCGAGTATTTCTCCATCAACCCTGACCCGAACAAAGCCCTGCTTCGAAATTTGTTGGAACAGCTCCCTGTAATGCCCTTTCCGGGACTTGATGATCGGAGCCAAAAGCATGATCCTCCGCTCTTCGAAATCCTTTTTGATGAGCTCGAGTATTTGATCGTCGCTGTAGCTGACCATCTTCTCGCCGGTATTGTACGAATGCGCCTCTCCGATTCGAGCGTAGAGCAGCCGCAGAAAATCGTATACCTCAGTAATGGTTCCCACGGTTGATCTCGGGCTTTTGCTCGTCGTCTTTTGTTCGATCGCAATAACAGGGGACAGACCTTCGATCTTGTCTACGTCGGGGCGCTCAAGACCACCCAGAAACTGCCGTGCATAAGCTGAAAAGGTCTCGATGTATCTTCTTTGACCCTCTGCATAGATCGTGTCAAAAGCAAGTGAAGACTTGCCACTGCCGCTCAGGCCGGTAATCACGACGAGTTTGTCGCGCGGAATGGTGACATCGATGTTCTTCAGGTTGTGAACCCTCGCGCCTAAAACCTCTATGGAGTCTTGTTGCATGCTTGTCTGGGGATGAAAAATGCAAATTTAATTAATTGAAAGCAGAAAAGATTTGCTGCCTTGTTCTTAATTTTATTTTTATAAATTGCATTGAAAAGCAGATTGTGAAAATCATTGACTCCATCCGTCATTATTTTGAGTTAAGAGGGTTCGATGTTTCGTCCCGTCTGGCGGATGCATTGGGTATGCGGGCGACCAATGTGCGACTGTTTTTCATCTACATCTCCTTTGTCACGGTGGGTTTGTCTTTCGGGATTTATCTTACCCTGGCTTTTCTGCTGAGGTTGAAAGACATGATTTACACAAAAAGGTCTTCCGTATTTGACCTGTAAGTGAAAAGAAGGGGAATTTGGCTAATAGACGAAGTTTTATCAAATCAAAAATTTACACGGCGCTCCTGCTGTTGGTGATTCTGATTTCTGTCGGAACGACCGGTTTTATGATTCTGGCGGATTACGTCTTCATCGATGCGCTGTACATGACCGTCATTACCGTGTCAACGGTTGGATTTATGGAGGTCAAACCTTTGGATCTCGATGCGAAGATCTTCACGATCTTATTGATTATTACCAGTGTGACAATTTTTGGTTACATCATTTCTGCGGTTACCGATTACATTTCAAACAACAAACTCATGGAGGAAATCAAGCACAAGAAGGTACAGAAGTCAATCAGCAAGCTGAGGGGCCATACCATTGTATGTGGATACGGACGAAACGGCAAACAAGCCATTGCTAGACTCAGGAGTCACAAGAAACAATGTGTTCTGATTGAAAATGATCCGGAACTGATCGACGAGATTGAGATGGAGGGAGACATCCTTTATATTAAGGGAGATGCTACAGACGACGAAGCACTTATTGGGGCAGGGGTGAAGAACGCTGCCAATTTGATCACGACGCTGCCGTCAGACGCAGACAACCTTTATGTGGTGCTATCAACTCGTCAGCTGAACAAGGAGTGTTGCATTGTGAGCCGGGCTACAATAGACTCGTCTTACAAGAAGCTCAAAGTCGCCGGTGCCGACAATGTGATCATGCCAGATAAAATAGGAGGGGCGCATATGGCATCCCTGGTGATCACTCCCGATATCATCGAGTTCATTGACAGGCTTTCCATAGAAGGGGAGAGCTCGTCGAACATTGAAGAGCTGGTTATAGAAGATCTTCCCGAAGAGTATACCAACAAATCCATATTTGACCTGGATTTGCGCAAGCGCACAGGTTGTACCGTGATTGGATTCAAGACTCCAAACAAAGAGTATATAATCAACCCCGACGCCAGTACGATCCTGGTTCCCAAGTCCAAGCTCATTGTCATTGGTCGACCAGAAGAGATCAAAAAGCTCAATGAACTTTTTTGACAATATCTTCAAATTGCCATGAAAAGAAAAAAGGTAGTTGTTACTGGGAGCAATGGTCTGCTGGGCCAAAAGCTGATCAAGTTGCTTGTCGGCAGGAATGAATTTGAAGTATTCGCCCTCTCCCGCGGGAAGAATAGAATGCATTCGAAAAGTGGCTACACCTATTATAGTATTGATCTGATCCAAAAAGAGGAATTGGAGAAACTACTACATGAGATCAGGCCCGACTTCCTGGTGCACACAGCGGCCATGACCAATGTGGATGCCTGTGAGCTCAATCCGGAGGAGTGCGATAGAATGAATGTGGAGGTCGTGGAAAACCTGGTTCGGATTCTCAAGCCTATCAATACCCACCTGATTCATTTAAGCACGGATTTTGTTTTTAGCGGGCTCAAAGGATCCTTCTATACAGAAGAGGATGAGCCGGATCCTGTTAACCACTACGGTCTCTCAAAGCTTCGCTCCGAAGAGGTCCTTCAGGCTTCGGGTATTTCTTATGCGATATTGAGAACGGTCTTGGTCTATGGCCTCGTGGATGGCAACGATCGGAGTAACGTCGTTCTTTGGGTAAAGAATTCGCTGGAACAGAAAAAAGAAATCAGGGTCGTGACGGATCAGTTGAGAATGCCCACTTATGCAGAGGACCTGGCCGAGGCTTGCTGGCTTGCGATAGACACTCATGCAACAGGTATTTTCAATGTCTCCTCATCGGAGCTTATCAGTATCTATGATCTCGCGCTCGAGGTGGCCGAAGCATTTGGTCTGGACAAAAGTTTGATTCACCCTGTGAAAACCGATCAATTGAGTCTGCCTGCGAAACGACCGGTCAGCACAGGTCTGGACCTGAGCCGTTCAGCAAGCGTTTTACATCTGCCTATGCATAGTTTTAGTGAGAGGTTGCAGGTCTTTAAGAGCCAGCTCCTAAGTTGATGTGATTCGATTGTCTAATTCGGGCATGCGATTTGTTAATAAGTTTATTCCGTTTTTTTAGTTTTATCTAGAACTTTTGTATTAAATTTGCCTTCCCATTTTATGGGATCGTTCCTTACATTGTATTATAACTTCAATGCTTGAATCAGACAGATTTGGGTATTTTGAAAAAGGGTTGTAAATTTGCATTCCCTTTTTTTATGGTTAACATGCTGATAATGTTGACCTCCCGCGAGGTTGATAATTGAAACTTTGACCCCATCAAAAACTTTTTAATTTTTTGTTTGGTGGATTGTTGAAGTTGTTTTAA
>CBDUAY010000091.1:0-10981 GCA_965365245.1 uncultured Flavobacteriaceae bacterium
AGAAGGCTTGTCCTATTTGCCCTTTGGGGATTCTGACAATGTCAAGGTAGGTGAGTGGGTGCTCGCAGTGGGGAATCCATTCAACCTGACATCAACCGTTACCGCGGGAATTGTCAGTGCCAAGGCCCGGGACATCAATATCATGAACAACAACAAGCGCATAGAGTCCTTTATTCAAACCGATGCCGCGGTGAATCCTGGCAACAGTGGCGGGGCCCTGGTGAACACGCGTGGAAATCTAATCGGCATCAATACCGCGATTTCGTCTCAAACGGGTTCGTATATCGGTTACTCCTTTGCAGTTCCATCCAACATCGCCAGAAAGGTGATTGAAGACTTGTTGGAATACGGAAATGTGCAACGCGCCTATCTCGGAATCAATTATGAAGAGCTCAACGCCGAGAAGGCCAATGAGTTTGGGGTGCAATCTACCGAAGGGGTTTTGGTTACTCGCGTTCTCGATCAGGGAGCTGCCCAGGAAGCTGGTTTGCTTCAAAATGACGTGATCCTGAAAATGGACGACATAAAAATTTCCAATTTTTCGGATCTTCAGGGATTCCTGGGTTCCAAACGGCCCGGAGACGTGGTTAAGGTCACAGTGTTGAGAAATGAGAGTCAAAAGGTGCTGCAGGCCAAATTGAGGAACCAGTTCGGAAAGTACGAATTTGAGAGTTCGGACTTCAGCAACTATTTCATAGGAGAGCTCGAACCCTTGTCCAAAAAGGAGGCAGAGCGATTCAACATCACACATGGTGTCAAAATAGTGAACCTGAAAAACCGAAGCATAGAAGAGATGTACGGAGTGGGTAATGGAGACATCATTCTTTCTGTAGAGGATGAGAAGGTGTCAACTGCCTATGAGGTGGATCAACTTCTCAAAAAGAATCAAAACAAGAATTATTATGAATTGCAGATTCTGACCCAGAGCGGCAAACTGGGTTACATCCGGGTTCGATCGAATTGACCGGTACAGAATTCAATTGATCACAAGATGATCCGAAAAATACACATTTGAGAATTTGATAAAAAACCGCTTCTTTGAGGCGGTTTTTTTGTTGTGTATATATTATTTCACCCTACTTTTACGTTCTTTTTAAATATTGCAAAGAACATCCGATGAAATTAATGCCTAGTTATGAAGATCAACTTTCGTTGCAGGTAGAGCAGCGAAGACTTGCCGTGGAACTGATAAAACTGGTCAGTGACTTATGGTACGAGAACAATATTGAACTGTATCTTTTCAGGAATCAGCTGCTTGATCGAAATGTAGGAGAAATATTGAATCTACTGGAGTATGCCAGGGAATTTGTACAAAAACCCATTTCCTTTTCCGCCATGGTGAAGATCGCCAGGAAGATCCACGCCATGAATCTTCCACCGGCAAAAATCGATTTGGGAAAGCTAACCTATGTCTACGAACTGACCGAGGAAGCCAATCTGAACGATTTTGTTGAAAACAAACTAAGCGGTGCGCATAATTCGAATGGTTTCAAGCCCAAAGACGTGATTCTTTATGGTTTTGGCAGAATTGGCCGTTTATTGGCCCGTGAGCTGATGTCCAAGACCGGCAAGGGAATTCAAATGCGTCTGCGAGCCATTGTCACCCGAGGGGAAATCACGCAAGCCGTTCTTGAAAAGCGAGCCTCGCTTCTGCGCAAAGACTCCGTGCATGGAAAATTCAAGGGATCGGTCAAAGTAGACGCGAAAAATCAGGCCCTGATTATCAATGGCACCTCTGTGCATATCATCTCAGCTGATGCGCCTGAGGATCCCGATTACACGATCTTCGGTATCGAAAATGCCCTGGTAATCGACAATACGGGAGCATTTCGCTCGGACCAGGCTCTTGGAAGACACCTCAAGGCCAAAGGAGTTGACAAAGTTCTTCTTACGGCTCCAGGAACCGAAAATGTTCCGAACATTGTTTATGGCGTCAATCAAAAGGATTACAACCCGGATGAGATATCGGTATATTCAGCTGCCTCCTGCACGACCAATGCCATAACGCCAGTGCTCAAAGTGATCAATGATGCCATAGGGATAAAACACGGGCATATCGAGACGATTCACGCTTATACCAATGACCAGAACCTGGTTGACAACATGCACAAGAAGTATCGAAGGGGTAGAGCTGCTGCCATCAATATGGTGATCACCGAAACCGGGGCCGGAAAGGCCGTTTCCAAAGCCTTGCCCGAGCTGCAGGGCAAACTGACCTCCAATGCGATACGCGTGCCGGTGCCCAACGGTTCCCTGGCAATAATGAACCTAAACCTTCACGCCAAAACCTCGAAGGAGGATCTGAACGCCATTATGAAGAAGTTTGCCCTGGAAGGTGGGCTTGTGGAGCAGATACGATATTCGATCAGCAATGAATTGGTTTCTTCAGACATCGTAGGCATCGAAGAACCCGCCATTTATGACAGTGAGGCGACCATTGTGAGTGATGACGGGCTCAATGCAATTGTTTATGTATGGTATGACAATGAGTACGGTTACAGTCATCAGGTGATGCGATTGGCCAAGTACATATCCAAGGTAAGAAGGTTCAGCTATTATTAGAGCCTTAGGTCAGCGCCAAGGTTCGCTGTGATGCGTTTTTTAGCAAATTTATTTTTCGGGTAGCGGGCGTGTATTGCCTGCAATTCTTATCTTTAGAACCCCTTAAGATAAAAAGGCGCTTATGAAAATTCAGTATTCCCTCGTACTCACCATCTTATTACTCAGTATTTATTCATGTGGAAAAAAGGAGCCTGAGGTCTTGCCTCCTCAAACCTTTCATGTCTTTGAAGTCAAGACCGAGTCAGTGCCCATCTATGAGGAGTATGTAGGTCAGATTTACGGAGAAAAAGACATACCTATTCGAGCCCGTGTGGAAGGATTTTTGACGGGCATGCACTTCCTCGAGGGGGAACCCGTTAAGAAAGGACAATTGTTGTACTCAATAGATTCTGAGCCTTTTGAGGAAAAGGTCGCTGCGGAAATATCAAAAGTGTCGGAAGCAAAGACAATTTTGGTCCAGGCTGAGAATGACCTTCGCAGGATCGAACCTCTTGCCGAGATGTCGGCAGTAAGCAAGCAGGAACTAGATATGGCCAGGGCCAAAAGGGATGCGGCGGAGTCGAGTCTTGAAGCTGCAGAAGCCAACCTGAACATTGCCCGAATCAACTTGGGCTATACCAAGATGTATGCTCCAATTGAGGGAATCATAGGTAAAACTGAGGCACGTGAAGGCGAATTTGTAGGAAAGGATCCAAACCCGGTTATTCTAAATACGGTTTCTCAGTTGCGGTCTGTCCGTGTACAATTCTTCTTGTCTGAAAACGACTATCTTAAGTTGGCAAGGGCCTATTTCACAGATGAGAAGAAAAAAATACAACGTGCTGATGAAGATAGAAAAGCTGATCTGGAATTGATTTTGGCAGACGGTTCCTTGTATGATCAGAAGGGCAAAGCTGATTTCATAGATCGGAACATTGACGCATCCACAGGTTCGATCCTGGTCCAGGCGACTTTTCCCAATCCTGATCGCCTTATCCGGCCAGGGCAATTTGCAAGAGTCAAAGTGCTTGTTAGACAGGCTGACAATGCCATTTTGATTCCACAAAAATGCGCTTCAGAGCTGCAGGGACAGTTCTCGGTTTTCTACGTCAATGAAAATAACAAGGTTGAAACTCGTCAGGTGAAAATTAGCGATCGCATTGGAGAGTTCTATGTCATCAGTGAGGGGTTGAGCCCAGGTGACAAGATCATACTGGAAGGTTTGCAAAAGGTGCGACCAGACATGGAAATAATTCCAGAGGTTACTGCTTTCGAATCGAAATCTCTCCCTAAATCGTAAAATTCCATGTCAGAAAATCAAGGCAACTTTTTTGTCCGTCGTCCAATCGTAGCTATGGTAATTGCCATAGTGATTGTGATCGTAGGCGCCGTTTCCGTCATTGGCTTGCCGATTGAGCAATACCCCAATCTCACCCCGCCTATTGTCCAGGTTAGAGGAACTTATACTGGAGCAAATGCACTGAATGTAGAAGAGTCGATGGCGACTCCGCTGGAACAACAGATAAATGGCGTCGACAATATGATCTATATGAAGTCGGTGAACGCCAATGACGGAACGATGGTCATTGATATCTCCTTTGACGTTGGAACCGATCCGGACATGAACACTGTGCTGGCGCAGAACCGCGTATCTGCGGCTACGGCAAAGCTTCCGGAGTCTGTGAAGAAATACGGGGTCACCACTGAGAAGTCACTTCCAAACATCCTGATGCTGGTCACATTGACATCTGATGGCAGATATGACCAGGATTTTCTGGGAAATTACGCCTTGATCAATATCAAGGATCAACTCGCAAGGATCAAGGGAATTGGCCGGGTCAACGTGATGGGAGCTTCTGATTACTCCATGCGGATCTGGATCAAGCCCGACCGATTGTCGAAGATGGGCCTGACAGTGCCTGAGATCATCAAGGCAATCAACGACCAGAACGTGATCGTTCCCGGGGGTAAATTCGGAGCCGAACCGGCTCCACCGGGCACGGAGTTCACCTACACAGTTCGGCTACCTGAACGGTTTAATTCTCCAGAGGCATTTGGAGAAATCGTATTGCGGACTAATTCGGATGGATCCCAGATCAAAATGAAAGATGTGGCGACGATCAATCTTGGCGTGGAGACCTACAACATGTTTCCGAGGCTCAACAAGGAGACCGCCGCGATCATTGCCTTGTATCAGGCTCCTGGTTCCAATGCGGTTGAACTTGCCGGTCAGGTGATTGAAAACATGGAAGAAATCTCAAAGAGTTTTCCCGAAAGCATCAAATACGATGTCTCACTGGATTCCACAGCCCCGATTACTGCAGGTATAAGAGACATCGTCGTCACATTGATTATCGCGCTGATTCTAGTCGTGCTCGTCGTTTTCATATTTATCCAGGACTGGAGAGCCACTTTAATCCCGACCTTGGCCATCCCTGTATCGCTTATTGGAGCATTTATGTTCTTTCCCCTACTTGGATTCACCATTAACGTCTTGTCGTTGCTCGGACTGGTTCTGGCGATCGGGATCGTTGTAGATGATGCGATTGTTGTAGTTGAGGCTGTGCAGGTGAATATCGAAAAGGGCATGACGACAAAGGAAGCTACATTTGACGCCATGCGAAAAGTAACCGCACCGGTAATTGCAACCACACTGGTTTTGATCGCCGTATTTATTCCTGTGGCTGGAATGGCCGGGATAACGGGTTTGCTCTATCAGCAGTTCGCAATTACCATCGTCGTATCGGTTATCGTATCCTCTGTAAACGCTCTGACTCTGAGCCCGGCTCTGTGTTCTCTATTGCTTAAGAAGCCGAAACCCTATGGTGGGCCATTGGGATGGTTTTTTGGTAAGTTCAACAAAGGAATGGATCGAACGACAGAATCCTACATGAGTTTCACCAATATAGTCGGTAGAAAGATCAAGCGAGGCGTGGTTTTCATTTTGATTATGACTCTGGGTGCAGGCATCTTTGGTTACCTGGTGCCGGGAGGTTTTATACCTGCGGAAGACATGGGGTACCTAATGGTCAACATTCAACTGCCTGACGCTGCTTCCCTGCAGCGCACCGATGAAATCACGAAAAAGGCAGAGGATTTGATTCTGGAGTATGAAGAAGTTGAATTTGTGACGGCGGCTCCCGGATACAGTTTGCTATCTGGAGCAATGACTCCGAATTCAGGATTTCTATTCGTATCACTGGCAGACTGGAGTGAGAGAAGCCTTACGGCCGAGCAGCTGGTGGTTGACCTGAACCGAAGACTGTCCAGGGAGATTAATGGTGCCCAGGTCTTTGCTTTTGGCCCTCCTGCCATTCCCGGTCTCGGAAACGGTTCAGGCTTCAGCATCATGCTGCAGGATCGGGGAGGAAACACACCGACATATTTGGCAGAAAACGCGATGAAATTCATTCAAAAGGCAAATGCGCGACCTGAGATTGGAGCAGCGTTTACCACCTTTCAACCCAGTGTGCCCCAGCGATACATGGATATCGATCGGGAGAAGGCGCTTAAACTGGGTATCAACCTCAATGATCTCTACACCACGGTTGGAGCGTTCATGGGAGGGTCGTATGTGAACGATTTCACTCGTTTTGGAAGGCTCTACAAGACCTATATTCAGGCAGAACCCGAATACAGAATCGACGAGAGTCAGATGAACAAGTTCTTTATCAGGAACAATGATGGTGGAATGGTGCCCTTGGGCACAGTCGCCACCGTAAAGCCCATAGCCGGACCGGACTATACGGTTCGCTTTAATTTATTCCGCTCGGTGGAAATCACGGGAGGACCTGCTCCGGGTTACACCTCGGATCAGGCGAGAATTGCCTTGAAGGAGGTTGCCCAAGAGGTATTGCCCGGTGACATGAGTTACGCCTGGAATGCCATGTCATTTCAGGAGGAAAAAGCTTCGGGGTCTCTGGGTGTGATTTTAACTTTTTCTCTGGTTTTTGTGTTTCTCATTCTTTCTGCTCAATACGAGAGTTGGTCGTTACCACTGAGTATTCTTCTCGGAACGCCTTTCGCCATATTTGGAGCTCTCTTTGCATTATGGGTAGGTAGACTTGTAAGCCCGACATTTGAAAACAACATTTTTGCCCAGGTATCTTTTGTCATGCTGATCGGAATGGCGGCCAAGAACGCGATTTTGATTGTTGAGTTTGCGAACGAGGAATTTCAGTCTGGTTCCAACTTGTACGATGCGGCCATGGCAGCGGCAAAATCGCGCTTTCGACCAATCCTGATGACGGCTTTCTCTTTCATTTTAGGGGTTTTTCCACTTGTGATTGCATCCGGATCCGGGGCAGAGGCGAGAAAGGTAATGGGAATGGCTCTTTTGGGAGGAATGACACTCGCAACTTTTTTAGGCGTATTTCTTTATCCCATGCTATTTATACTCATCGGAAAGCTCTTTGGATATGAGAAACAACGTGAGAAGGCATTGGTTCTTGAACAAAAAACAGCAGAAAACAATGACTAAGAAGCTAATTTCATACGGTACGCTGGTGGTGATGGCTATTTTATTCACTGTTTCCTGCAAGGTAGGCCCGAACTATGTCGAACCCGAAGACATGACCCCGGTTGAGTTCCGGTTTGCGGCTAAAAAGACAGACAGCATCATCAATTTCAAGTGGTGGGAGATTTTCAACGACCCGACTCTTGACACCTTGATCCACACAGCCCTGCGCGAGAACAAGAATCTGCTGATAGCAGCTAGTCGAATTGAACAGGCAAGGGCGAATTACAAGTTCAATAAAGCGGATATGGGCCCTAAATTAGGGATCCAGGCTGACGCTGGTGTTCAAAACCAGTTCTTTGGCCAGGTTTTAGATCAGAATCTGGAAACTTATGGAGCCTCCGCCACATTTAGCTGGGAGCTTGATTTCTGGGGAAAATTTCGACGCGGCAATGAAGCGGCCCAAGCTGAGCTCATGGCTTCTTTTTACGGCAAACGCGCTATCGAAATAGCCCTTATAAGTGAAGTGGCCATCAATTATTTTCAGCTGCTTGATTTTAAGACGCGACTTGAGATTTCAGAGAATACATTGGCTTTGCGTGACAGCAGTCTGCAAATTATTCAAGCTCGATTTGATGAGGGTTATACCCACATGATCGATGTGAACCAGGCTGAAATCCAGAAGGCGATCACTGAGGTTGCGGTTCCCAGTTTCAAGCGGGAAATCGGATTTGCAGAGAACAATCTGAGTATACTTTTAGGAAGAAACCCCAGTGGTATCATCACTCCTAAAACGCTTGTGGATTACGAGATTCCTGATTCGATTCCCAATGGAATTCCATCGGAGCTTTTAGCCAGACGCCCGGATATCATGGAAGCCGCACAATTGTACAGAGCCCAGAATGCCAGAATTGGTGTGGCCCAGGCCCTGAGATTCCCGTCGATCAGCCTAACAGGAATGCTCGGTGTGGGGTCCAATGATCTTTCCACGTTGCTCGACAACGGTTTGGGATGGAGCGCAGGTGCGAGTCTGTTGGGCCCATTGTTTGAATGGGGCAAAAACGTGCGGAGGGTTGATATAGAACGTGAACTGGCCAGGCAATCGCTTTTCTCCTATGAGAATACGGTCCTGACTGCCCTTTTGGAGGTTGACAATTCTCTGATCGCCTTGCAAACGTTAAGAGATGAGTTGGCGGCAAACGATTTCAAGCTAAACTCCGCTAGCAATGCGAGCAACCTTTCCAGACACAGGTATTTCCAGGGGGTAACAAGTTATCTGGAGGTTATCGAAAACCAACGTCAGGAGTTTGAAGCTCAATTGAGTTATGCAGAAAACTACCAGCGCCTGCTGAGTGCCTACATAGCTCTTTACAAATCCCTGGGAGGCGGTTGGGTGACTGAGGCAGAACTGGAGAAATACGCCCTTCAGTTGGCTGATGAGATGAATGTCGATGAGTCAGAGATAGATCGTGACAGCCTTTACTATGCGGGTCAGCTTGTGGATTACTACCTTACACCTGAGCAGGAGCAACAGCGAAAGGAGCAGCGCAAGGAGCTGAATAGAAGAGAGCGCGAGATGCGAAAAGCCGCGAGACAGGCTGCTAAATGAGAAACACTTGGTCAATACGTACAAAAAAAGGGAGCTCTGCAGCTCCCTTTTTTATTTGAAAAACAATTATTTCGACTCTATGTCTAAGTGAAAATGATCTGGGTTCTGTCTCCGTCACAAAGACCGTAGAAGTCTCCGATTGTGATGATGTCACTTACTTCTTCATGGAGATCCTCTTTTTCGAGTTTGAACATGTCAACTGCCAATTTACAGGCATAGATTTCTCCTCCTCCCGCGGTGATCATTTCGAGAAACTCATCAACCGGTGGCATATCGAGCTCTTCCATTTGATGTCTCATCATTTTAGATACTCCGGCTTCGACACCAGGCAATCCGCCCAACATGGTGGGGAAAGGGATTCCTCCGGGCATTCTCATAGCCGGGTTACCGGTTGTTGCCGTATGCAACTTGTTCATATGTTCTTTGGTGATCCCGTCAAGGCCGAAGAATGTAAAGAACACCTTGCATTCAATTCCCTCCATAACGGCACCATTGGCCATTACCAGGGTTGCGTAAACATCTTCCAGCGATCCTTTCGCGCAGATGATACACACTTTTTCCAGGGGCTTTTTTTCTTCTGTACTCATTTCTTTCGTTTTAGATTATCTGAAAATTTGATCTGATTGCAGCGTTATACGCAACTTGCGGGTTTCGGAATTCCGGCAATCTTAGAAGAGAACTTCAAAGGCCCTTTTGGGAACAATTTATAAAGCCCTTTGATGTCGGTAATCCCTGACTTTCCAACTTTGCGGATGGTCAATGCCTCACCAGCTTCGGTTTTTTCTCTCAGATAGTTTAGAACCTCAAAGTGCTTGTCGGTAAGCTCGATTCCTACTTCACTTGCTATTTCTTTTGCAATTTCTTCGTTCCACTGATCCATATCTTCCAGATATCCTTCTTCTGAAACGTTTACTTGTGCACCTGCGATTGTTTTTACAGCCATAATAGTAGTATTTAGTTTATTATTTGATATTATTATTGAACTCTTATTCTTGTATAATTTGAATTTTATTTCACGCTAACCTTCGACTTTCACGTCTTTTGAGACGTTTTTCATGAATGTGATTCCGTATCCGAGTGCCTTTTTCATCTCCGGGCTATTCATCTCACGCATGAGCTTCCAGACGGAATAAGAAGGAACGGTCTCGGTTTCCATACTGTTGAAAGCCTTGATGGCATTCTGCATGGTATCCAGAACTTCGGGCTGGGTCATTTCCTTGAATGTATTCAGGATCGAAACAATGTTGTCTGCCAATCCTTTCAAATCCTCAGGACTGAAACCTTGAACGATGTTGTCAATGATCGGTCCAAATTCCTTGAAGAACCTGAAATAGCCTTTCTGTTCGAATTCGTTCATCTGCTTGGTGAAGTCGATGATGACCTCATTGGCGATCGGTCCTACTTCTTTCCCAAGATCCACAGCCATTTCCAGGGTATCAAGGGCCGTTTTGATATTGCCGATGTTTCTCACCAAAGAAACGGCCAGATCTGTGACTTCGTCCGAACTTACGACTACTTGTCGCTTGTCCAGTTCGTCTATGGCCGAATCATACACGTCCTTTCCGACGATGCTGAGATCACTCACCAGGTCTTCTACCATGTTCGAGTTCAACTTCTGCTGGTGGATATGATCCAGGATCAGGTCCATCTTCCTGTCAAGCGCGTCAATGCGCTGCTCGAGGTTCTTTTCTACTACTGCTTCCATAATCCCGATTTTTAAACCCTGATTTTTCCAGCCATTGTCATGTCAGCTTCAACAGGCAATTCCCTTCCTTTCAGAAGTATGTGCCAGTAGATCCAACGGAACAACATCTTTCCGTAGTGGTTCATCTTGGTGTTTTTGAGCAATCCGAATGGTCCTACTCCTGGCAAAGGAAAGTTCCCTGGAAGCGGCTCGGTCTCGTAATTGAAATCGATCAACGCTCCTTTTCCGTATCCGGTCTCAATATAACAGTTCGCATGACCGTCGAAATTGGCTGTCAATTCTCGCCCTTCAATGGCTGACAAAATGTTCTCGGTTAGGATCTCAGCAGCAAAGTGAGCTACCGAACCGGCTTTGGAAGTTGGAATGTTCGAAGCATCACCAATGACGAAAATATTTTCGAACTGCTTGGACTGCAACGTATGCTTGTCTGTTGGGACGTAATTCATGTCGTCTCCCAGACCGCTTCTTTCAATCATGTCGGATCCCATGTTCACAGGAACTATCGTCAAAATGTCGAAATCCACTTCGCGCTCATCATAGGACACGATTTTCTTGTTCTCATTGTCTACGTGACTCAGATAGAAGTCTGATACAACCTCTATATTCTTTTCCTCAAGCAAGTCTCCCAAAACTTTCGATGCAACGGGTTTGGTAAAGGCACCAGGCATAA
>CBDUAY010000092.1:0-10845 GCA_965365245.1 uncultured Flavobacteriaceae bacterium
GGTTGTTGAATTTCATCATAAGATCTTTTCTGGCCTGGTCTGAATTGCTAAGTCGGAAGAACGGCCTGACTGAAGGATAACTCATGTCGATCTTATAGGTGCCATCTTCCTGCTCACGCATTTTCTTATAGTCTTCGGGCAGGCCGTCGATTCCGGTCTCGTCGACGATCAGTTCATCCTTAAACGTGCTTATGTTTTGGCTGAACTGGTTGCTGTATTTCGAGATCTCGTCATTGATGGTTTTGAGAATCTCCCTTTTCTCCTTTGACAGCGCAAAACCGTTTCGCTCATAGCTTTCGATAGTCTCTTTCAGGTATTTTGCCTTGAAACCTTCGAGGCTCTTTGCCTCATCTGTTGTTGAAAAAGCTTTCACCGCTTTATAAAGGTCTTCGTTCAGGCTGATCTCGTTGCCAAACTTTGACAGGGCGACGCGTGACTCGAGGGCCGTGTTGCGGATAAGAGAATCCGCATGGGTACTTGACAGCAGGTAGATCTTATTGTTGACATCTGAAAGAGTCGCAGCCAGGTCATCAAGAGCGAGCAAGGTATTCTCATAAGTGCGCTTCTCGTCAGGAATAGAAACGACCTTTTCTATTTGGGCATTTACTTTTTCCTGGATGGAAACCGTGGCAGATTTGATGTGATCTGCATTTATAGCAGCAAAGTCAATGGGTTGGTTGAAATCGTTGTAGATCGGATTCTTTTCTTCTGGAGCCCGGTTCTCTTTCGCCGGGTTTTCTTTCGCCGGGTTGTCTTTTACAGGGGGTTGAAAGGACATCAGACCGGTCAAAAGCAACAGTGTAAGCATTCTTTTCATAGGATGGGATTTACATTTAATCAATATTTGCGAGCCGCAAAAATAAGGAGAAAAACAGTTTACTGCAAAAGTACCTTCAACCTGATTCGAACCCGGAAGCAGTTTCTCAAAGGATGGGAGAGTTTCTTTGATATGAGAGAGATTCTTTGATTAAAGAACAAGATCTGAGTACGACAGAACGGTTTTGTATCCCTTTTTGAGAAAATAGTCTTTGGGATCGGTTGCCGACGAGACCAGGACGAAATCGCCGCCCCAGGCTCCAAGGCTCTTGATCTGGCCCGGAAAGTCTGAAAAGTAGCGCTCTTGAATGGGCTGTTCGCCAAGTACGGACCCGATGATTCGCTCATGCTCCTCGAGGAGCATGTTGAAATCCTCTTGATTTGAGCATCGAACTAGCTCTTTGCTTATCGCGCTGATGTGATCGAGGGTCTGATCGTCAAAGTCCTGCACTTCTTCCCACTGGGCTATGCTCGCTTTGCTCGATTGCTTCACATTCAGGTAAACGAAATAGAGATTCTTCTTGAAAGGCGGATCAAAATCGACCTGATAAGCTTTCGGATGTTTGTCTTCAAGCCTGTAGAAAAGAGGTTTTTCTGAATTGGCGCAGGCAATGTCATATCCGCTGCCGCCAAAGCTGTCAAACAAAAGCCGGAAGGGATTGCGATCGGCCCATTTGGCAATGTTGTTGACCAGGGTAGAAGAGGAGCCAAGCCCCCAATTCCTTGGAAACTCCAGCGCGGTCCTGACCTGACAACCTTCAGAAGCGATCAAAAAACGTGAATTCATTCTACGGGCAGTTCTCAGGATTCTTTGCAATTGCTCTCCCACGCTTACATCTCCGGAATGCTTGAGTAGTTCAAAATCCTCCAAATCGAATTCGGCTGCAAACCATGTCTTTTCATTTTCATCAACACTTACCCAGTGAAGCAGACCGGTCTCGGTCTCTTCGACCACCAGATCCTGCCCAAGCACAGTGGGAACAGCCAAACCTATGGCTCCTTCGAGAACTAAGTATTCTCCGCTGATCAATAATTTTCCATGGCTGTAATACCGGGTCATTTCAAAAAAATTTCAGGCAAATTTAAGAAACTATTTGTCGATCCGCCATGGATCGAGGCTTATTCCTCTTCACGATTGTAAAGGGGGAGCAGCAAAAAGGACAACCCTCCGAAAAGAAGGACCATGACAGTTTGGGCCGTCCACATGATCCATCCAAAAGCCAGGGAAGGATTCTCCGGTATCCCGTAGAGCGTCAATGCGCTGGCGACAAAAACCGGATACGTTCCGAGGCCCCCGTTCGTAAGAGCCATGCTGAGTCCGCCTACCACGAAACCAACGATAATCGCTCCAAAAGCCAAATGTGTGGTTTCCGGCAAGGCAAACGTGACCACGTAAAACATCAGTACATACATCACCCAAATAAAGAGGGTGTGAAAAATAAAAGGCCACTTTTTTTTCATTTTGAAAATACTGCTCACACCCTGAATCAAGCCTGTTACAAAGGTCTGCACCTTGATCACAATAGGGTTTTTAGACTTTCTCAGCTTCCATAAAACAAGAACTCCAATGGCAAAAAGCACTAGAAGGATGATAAGCGTGTAATTGCTACCCTCTTCTTTCTCCCCAAACAAGTAGGAGGAGATCAATTCGGTTTGCATGAAAAATGCCAGCCCGATTATGCTCAGGAGCATGATCACGTCGGCGATCCGCTCGGAGACAATGGTGCCGAATGCTTTCTCGAAAGGAATGTCCTCGTATTTTGTCATGGCCGTGGCCCTTGCGATCTCTCCCGCTCGAGGCACAATCAGGTTCACAAGATAAGCGACCAGCACCGCCATCACATTGTTCCAGAATCTGGGTCGATAACCCAAAGGGTCGAGCATGAACTGCCAGCGGTAGGCCCTCGACAAATGACTAAGGGCACCCAACAATAAGGACAGTCCCACCCACCAATAGTTGGCGGTTGCAAAAGAGTTCTGAATGGACTCAATGTCTTCAGGTCTCAGTTTCGAAAGGGAATACCATATCAGGAAAACCCCCAGGGCAATCGGGAGTAGCGTGAAAGTAATTTTTTTAATATTGATCCTCAAAAGATCAGGTCAATGAATTGTCTTCCTCGTTGGGAAATACGATAGACGGTTTGAAGTTTTTGGCCTCTTCAAAATCCATCATGGCGTATGAGATGATGATAATTATATCGTCCTTGGCAACGCGTCGGGCGGCCGGACCGTTCAACACGATGTCACCGCTTTTACGCGCTCCCTTAATGGCGTAAGTAATAAGCCTTTCACCATTGTTGATGTTTACAATATGAACCTTCTCCCCCTCAATTATATTGGCCGCATCCATCAAATCTTCATCTATTGTAATGCTGCCAATATAATTCAAATCAGACCCGGTGATTCGCACCCGGTGTATCTTTGATTTTACAACTTCAATATTCATAACTGGCTCAACAAAAATTTTGCGGTGCAAAGTTACTCAATTTAACGCTATGTTGTCAATTAATCTGACAGGCCCTGCAAATGCAGCGACAAAGGCGCGATATTTCTTAGAAGGATCATAGGATATGGCGGGGGCCAGGGTATCACTTTCGGCAATTTCGAAGTACTCCAGTTTAAGGAAAGGATTAGATTGAAAGGCTTCATCAGCCATTTTGTGAATAATTTCGAAACCGGCTCCATTCTTCAGCATTTCCCTGCCGTTCAGAAGTGTTTGGTAAAGAAGGATGGCCTCTTCACGTTGTTTTGCATCGAGTCTCCGGTTTCTCGAACTCATAGCCAGTCCGTCTTCTTCTCTGTGGATTTCACAGGGAATGACTTGTACCGGAATATGTTGATTTTTCACCATTCTTTTGATGATCTGGAGCTGTTGAAAATCTTTTTCTCCAAAATAGGCCCTGTCGGGTTGGGTAATGCGGAACAGCTTGCGGACTATGGTGGCCACTCCGTCGAAATGACCTTGTCGAAAACGACCCTCCATGACCTTGTCAAGGCCTTGGAATTCGAAGGGCTCGGACGCAATTTTATTCTCGTAGATGTCCTCGGGTGTAGGAATGAATACAGCATCACAGCCCGATTCTTCCAACATCTGCAAGTCTGTCTCCAGAGAACTGGGATAACTGTCGAGGTCTTCCTTGCGATCAAACTGAGTGGGGTTGACAAAAATGGTGGCAAGGCAAAGGTCATTTTCTTCTTTAGACCTCCTAATCAACGACAAATGACCCTCGTGAAGCGCCCCCATGGTCGGAACCAGCCCAAGCGTTTTATCCTGGTTTAGGTTCGAGCGCCATTTTCGAAGTGAATCGACTGTTTTAAAAACCTTCATTTCCCCTGTTAAATATTGTTAATGAGGCCGTCAAACTTAAGATTTTCATCCGACTTTTGTATATATTTTTGTAATTTTGCAGCAATCCAAAATAGAATGAAGAATGAAAGATAAGAGAATTCTCTACATTTCGTCAGAACTCACCCCCTATTTGCCGGAAACCGAAGTATCGAAAATGGCTTTTGAAGTGCCAAAGGAGATGCATCACCAAGGTGCGCAAATAAGGATGTTCATGCCGAGATTTGGAGTGATCAATGAGAGGAGACACCAACTGCACGAGGTAATCCGACTGTCGGGAATGAATTTGATCATCAACGACATGGACATGCCTCTGATCATCAAAGTGGCCTCGGTGCCCAAGGAGCGAATGCAAGTCTACTTCATAGACAATGAGGAATATTTTAGGAGAAAGGCGGTTTTTACCGATGAGGACGGGAATTTGTTCCCCGACAATGACGAAAGGGCAATATTCTTTGCCAAGGGTGTTGTTGAAACCGTCAAAAAGTTGAACTGGGCGCCGGATATCATCCACGTGCATGGATGGATGGCTTCTCTGCTCCCGCTTTATCTGAGAGAATATTACAAGAATGATCCGCTGTTCAAAGACAGCAAGATCGTCACCTCTGCTTTTGATTACAAGACGCAAGGTGTGTTGAGCAAGGAAGAGCTTGTCGATAAAATCAAGTTCGACCAGATTAACGAGGAAAAACTCGGGCCGTTCAAGAACGGCAATAAGAATAGTTTTGTTCGAATTGCCATCGAGAATTCTGACGCGGTCATAAAGGGCAGTGAAGAATTGAACGCGGAGCTCAATTCTTTTTTGGACGATCTGGACATCCCTGTTCTCGAATACCATCCCCTGGAGGGCTTAACTGAAGCCTATTCAGACTTCTACCTGAACAAAGTATTGTAAAGCCTACCCCAAAAACCAGGAACGCATTTATGTCATTTAGCAAAGCAGCCATTTTTAGAAATATTGGTGCAGGAGTCCTTTGTTTGCTCGGCATCGTCGCTTGTGAAAGAGACCTTGAAGACATCGCAGTAGACCTTGCCGGACAGAGACCCTTCGGAGTTGGAGATTCGATCCTGGAGGTGATTGCCTACAATGTCAGCATTGATTCGAACCGCACTGACAACAACAATACCAATAAACTGCCTCTGTACCTTTTCGGGTTGAACCGGGACAATGACTTTGGTCGCATGAGGAGCAAAATAGTGAGCCAGGTATATTTGCCGGTCTTCACGACTTTGGACTGGGGCGACAATGCCGTGATAGACGAGGTTGTGGTTGAGCTCCCTTACTATTACGCAAGAGACGGGGAACAGGCTGCTATAGACCCAGATACGGGGCTGCCAATTGTCGGTGAGAATGGGGATACCCTGCAAGTGCCCAATTTCATTTTGGATTCCGTTTACGGAAATCGGGACGTGGAGTTTCAAACCCGTGTTTTCGAATTGGGAACGTTTCTCAACACGCTCGACCCGACCGATCCAACCAAATCGAACTCATACTATTCCAACCGGGACTTCGATGTCAGAGATTTGTTGCATGAGGGAACGCTCCGCACGGATAGAAATGACACGGTATACTACGTCGAAAGGCGCTTTCTGGATGGAGACCCATCTACCGTGGATGACATAGACACGGTCAAGTTGGACCCCCTGGCGCCGAGCATCAAGTTTCGATTGGACAAGCAGTTCTTTCAGGAACGATTCATCGATCACGACAACCCGGTTGATTTCGAGAACAATGACAACTTCACCCGCTATTTCAGGGGGCTGTATATTGATGCCCTGGGTATAGACGGAGCCCTGATGAACCTGACGCTCAACCCGGCAACCATGACCATTTACTTTTCCAATGATGAGATTACGGATGAGTTGGAAGGTGAGGATCTCAACAACAATGGAATAACCGGCGAAACCGACGTGCTGGTCAAGACGAAGCAGCAGTTGGTGTTTCCATTTGGCGGTGTTGCAGCAGGGAGTTATCAGCGTGATTACGGGGGATCAGCAATACAACCGTACTTGCTCAATCCCGACAGCATCAATGGAGAACCGTCCCTCTTCGTTCAGGGAGCATCTGGCTCTCAGGCGGTCATCGAGCTATTTAGTGAGGAGGCCCTGGAGGAAGTTCGAAGCAAAAATTGGTTGATCAACGAGGCGAATCTTATCGTATATCTCGATGGAGAACAAAAAGAGGTTCCGAACAGACTTCTATTGTACAAGTATGACTTCGATTCGTTTGTAGATGACCTTTATGATCCGAGATTTGGACCCGATGAGTTTGATGGTGACCTGGAATACGACAGTGATGGTAACCCGGAGCGCTACAAATTCAAGATCACCAGTTATATTACGGATGTGCTAAAGTCTACGGATCAGCAAAAACTGTCACGACTGGCACTGAGGAACTACGTTAGGACCGATCTGCCTGATTTCGCTCTTTTGGATACGGTGGTTCCGGATTGGAACTGGATCCCAAAGGGAGTGGTTCTTCATGGGAACAGACCTGCCAGCAATGAAAAAAGGGTAGTTCTCGAGATCTTCTATTCAAATAATCCTTAACTTTCGACCTTCTAAATGCGGAGCTCCCCGGCCGCAGAACGTGTCATTCTGCATACTAGCCGGAAGATTTTTCCGTTTTAGCTAACAAATACTCAAATACTATGTGTGGAATAACAGGTTATATCGGTTATCGCGAAGCCTACCCTATTATCATCAACGGTTTAAAACGATTGGAATACCGCGGCTATGACAGCGCCGGTGTCATGCTCTATGATAATGGCGAGGTACATCTGGCAAAAACCAAAGGAAAAGTTTCCAGTCTCGAAGAAAAAGTGGTTCAGGAGATCCCCAACAAAGGATGTGTGGGAGTCGGACATACCCGTTGGGCAACCCATGGGGTACCCAACGACGTCAATTCACACCCGCATACCTCTCAGTCAGGAAACCTGGTGATCGTGCACAACGGGATCATAGAGAATTACGATACGATAAAACAAGAGTTGAAGAGCAGGGGCTATACCTTTCACAGCGACACCGATACGGAAGTGTTGGTCAACCTCATCGAAGAGATGAAGTCCAAGGAAGGTGTGAAATTGGGTCAGGCTGTGCAATTAGCGCTAAACCAGGTTATTGGAGCCTATGCAATAGCAGTTTTTGACAAAACCAAACCCAATGAGCTGGTAGTGGCCCGCTTGGGAAGCCCGATCGCTATCGGAGTAGGAAAGAATCACGAAGAATTCTTTATCGCCTCTGACGCCTCTCCATTCATTGAATATACGAAAGACGCCATTTACCTGGAAGACGAGGAGATGGCTATCGTCAAGATGGGCCGAGAGGTTCGCGTTCGAAAAATCAAGGACGACAGTTTGATCGATCCGAACGTTCAAAAGCTTCAGCTCAACCTCGAACAGATCGAAAAAGGGGGCTATGATCACTTCATGCTCAAGGAAATTCACGAACAGCCGCGAGCCATTACCGATACTTTCAGAGGACGCCTGCTGGTAGACGAAGCGATTATCAAGCTTTCGGGGCTCGAGAACAATATGAAACGCTTCCTGAATGCCGAGCGGATCATCGTTGTAGCCTGTGGTACTTCCTGGCACGCAGGACTGGTTGGAGAGTATATTTTTGAAGAATTCGCGCGGATACCCGTAGAGGTGGAATACGCCTCGGAGTTCAGATACAGGAATCCCGTTATAAGTCATAAAGACATTGTCATTGCCATCTCCCAGTCTGGGGAGACGGCTGATACGCTAGCTGCCATAAAACTAGCCCGCTCCAAGGGTGCATTTGTCTTTGGCATCTGCAACGTCGTGGGCTCTTCAATTGCGCGCGAGAATGATACCGGGGCCTACACGCATGCAGGTCCGGAGATCGGGGTGGCCTCAACCAAGGCCTTTACCACACAGATCACAGTTTTGACTCTCATGGCATTGCGATTGGCCCGTGCCAAAGGCACCATGACAAGTGAAGACTATCGGGTGCATTTGAGACAGTTGGAGCTCATTCCTGACAAGGTCAGAGAAGTGTTGAAAACCGATGAGCATGTGCGAAATATCGCCAGTATTTACAAGGACGCCACAAATTGCCTTTACCTCGGACGCGGGTTCAACTTCCCGGTGGCACTGGAAGGCGCATTGAAGCTAAAAGAGATCTCTTACATTCATGCCGAAGGATATCCTGCCGCGGAGATGAAGCACGGTCCGATCGCCTTGATTGACAAGGACATGCCTGTTATCGTCATTGCCACGAACAAAGGACACTACGAAAAGGTAGTCAGTAACATCCAGGAGATCAAATCTCGAAACGGGCAGATCATTGCAGTGGTCACGGAGGGTGATGTCACCGTCAAGGATATTGCCGATCATGTCATCGAGATTCCTGAGACCGAAGAAGCCTTGTCACCTTTGCTAACCACAATTCCGTTGCAATTGCTATCCTACTACATCGCTGTAATGCGCGGATGTAATGTGGACCAGCCAAGGAACCTGGCAAAATCCGTCACGGTGGAGTAATTTGATTTAGGATTCAAGGATTCGAATCGAACGATTTCGAATTTATTTCCCGTTAAAAGTGTTCATGGTGTTGTTGAGACCGGCCATGGCAAAAGAGACGATGGCCTTGCCTGACTTTTCCAGTCGTTCCGGAAGGTTTTCCAATTCTTCTTCATTCCAGGTGCCGAGCACATGCTCCACCTGTCTGCCTTTCGCATAATCATTTCCGATGCCGAACCGAAATCGCGCATAGTTTTGGGTGCCCAGAACTTCATTGATGTTGGTCAATCCGTTGTGTCCTCCACTGCTTCCCTTTCCCTTGATCCGTATCGTTCCAAAGGGCAAATTCAGGTCATCCGTCACAACGAGAAGGTTCTCCAGGGGGATGTTTTCTATTTGCAACCAGTAGTTTACGGCTTTACCGCTCAGGTTCATATACGTATTTGGTTTCAGGAGGATGAATGTTCTCCCTTTGTGGTTGAAGCGACTCAGGTCCCCTAGTTTTTTGGTCTCAAAAACCACCTCGCGCTCTTTGGCCAGCGCGTCGAGAATGGTAAATCCAATGTTGTGACGGGTGTCCTGGTATTTTTCGCCCATATTGCCGAGGCCCGCAATCAGGAATTTTTTCATATCTGTCTCCAATTGGCCCTTCCCTGAAAAGAAAGAGCTGATTTTAGCCAAAAACTTCATTTTTTAAATATAAAAAAAGCTTCCCGACAATCGGAAAGCTTTTTTATTGGGTTCAGGAATTAGCTTATTCCGCAGCTGGAGCGGCTTCTTCAGCAGATCCTTCTGCTGCTTCAACGCCTTCAGCTCCTTCTTCGCCTTCCTCATCATCAGCATCCATGCTGTCAATAGACATGGCCAAACGAGAAACTCTAACTTGAGCAACTACCGTGTTGTCCGGATGAAGGATAGTGTATTGGTCGTTTTTAAGACCTGTCACATAAAGTTTGTCACCGATGTTCAATTCTGAAATATCAGCTGTGATAAAGTCTGGCAAATCGGCAGGAAGAGCCCTAACTCTCAGTTTACGATAAGGGAATCGCAGGTTACCCCCTGCAATGACTCCAGGAGCGTTTCCTTCCAGTCTTACCGGGATATCCATGGTGACTTCTTTGTCGTCGTGCAGTTGAAAGAAATCAACGTGCAAAATTTTGTCAGATACCGGGTGGAACTGGATGTCTTGCAATATTGCCTTGAATTTGTCGCCATTCTCCAATTCAATCATCGCTGTGTACACATTTGGAGTGTAGACGATTTTGCTGAATGACAGTTCATCTGCCGAAAAGTGCATCGCCTTGTCTCCTCCGTAAAGTACACAAGGAACCTTTCCAGCATTACGTAAGGCCTTGGTCGATGCCTTGCCCACGCTTTCTCTTTTAGATCCTTTGATTGTAATAGATTTCATTACTGTTAATTAAAAATTTACATTAAAAATTGTCCACTTATGGACTTGTTAGCCTGTACCTTTTGCATAACGTCCGCAAATAAGGGCGCGCAAGATACAACTTTTATTTTTGGGCTCTGTTTCTGAAGTGGGATCGAATCGGTCACGATCAATTCCTCCAAAGCCGATTTTTCAATTCGCTCATAAGCTGAACCCGACAAAATTGGGTGAGAGGCTAGCGCTCTTACGCTGACAGCTCCTCTTTCCATCATCAAATCAGCTGCACGGGTAAGCGTGCCCGCCGTGTCAACCATGTCATCCACCAAAATCACATTTCTTCCTTCAACGTTTCCGATCAACTCCATTGTTTCGATGACATTCGCCTCTTTGCGCTGCTTGTAGCAAATCACAACCTCAGAATTGAGGTATTTCGAGTAGGCATAAGCCCGTTTGGAACCTCCCATATCGGGTGAGGCGACTGTTATGTTCTCCAAATTCATTTCCTGAATATAGGGAAGGAGAAATGTAGAAGCATACAAATGATCCACCGGGACTTCGAAAAATCCCTGGATCTGATCCGCGTGCAGGTCCATGGTCATGATTCGGGTTGCGCCAGCGGCCTGCAGCAACTTGGCAACCATCTTTGCCGCAATGGGAACGCGCGGCTGATCCTTGCGATCCTGGCGTGCCCATCCAAAGTAAGGCATGACCGCAGTAATGTGTCTAGCCGAAGCTCTTTTTGCCGCATCGATCATCAGCAGCATCTCCATAAGATTGTCATTGGGGGGCATCGTCGATCCGATGATGAA
>CBDUAY010000093.1:0-10812 GCA_965365245.1 uncultured Flavobacteriaceae bacterium
GAGGTCTCGAAACAGCCCCCGTTGTCAATGCTGACATCGATCACCACAGCCCCGTCCTTCATTTGCTCGACCATAGTTTCTGTAACCACTACAGGTGTTCGGGTCTTTCCTCTAAGGGCCCCGATAGCAACGTCACAATCAATCAGTGATTTTAGCAGGTTCTTGGGTTGAATGGTCGAAGTGGCGATAGGAAATTGAAGTTTGTGCTGTAAATTCCTGAGTTTGGTCAGGGAATTGTCAAAAACTTCAACTTGTGCTCCCAGGCCCAATGCCGATCTTGCGGCGAATTCCGCCACAGTTCCCGCTCCGATGATGACAACCTTGCTGGGCGGAACCCCTCCAATGTTGCCGAGAAGCAAGCCATTGCCGAGGTTGTTGTTGTTCATAATTTCTGCTGCGATCAAAACGGATGCGATTCCCGCGATCTCACTCAAGGATTTGACCAGTGGAAAAATGCCGTGATTGTCCTGAATATAATCAAAAGCAATCGCTGTGATTCTTTTTTCCGCCAGTGCCTTGAAATAGGCTTTGGTCTGGGTTTTGAGCTGCATCGCTGATATTAGGACGCTCTGCGGATTCATCATTTTGATTTCATCCAGCGAAGGCGGTTCGATTTTTAAAATGATATTGCAGGCGAAAACATCGTTGGTATTGTAGGAAATCTTAGCTCCAGCTTCAGAATATTGGTCGTCGCTGAAGTTGGTTCCGTCGCCGGCTCCTGATTCGACTACAATTCGATGACCGTTTGAGGTAAGAGCAGCTACCGCATTAGGCGTCAAGCAAATGCGCTTCTCCTCAAAATGTGTCTCCCTGGGGATCCCTATAAACAATTCATCTTTGCTTTTGCGGATCTCCAGCATTTCCGGTTTCGGGAGTAATTCCTCTTTGCTGAAAGGTGAAAATTGTTTAGGCATTTTTAGTCAGTTGAATAGTTCGCGAATCGTCCGGATTTATATCTATCCGGATGACAACTGAGTCTAAAGGTAGTAAATTTTCAACTTTTTCGGGCCATTCAATAAGACACCAGTCTCCGCTGTCCAGGTATTCTTCGAAGCCAATGTCATAGGCCTCTTCCTCCCGTTCGATACGATAAAAATCAAAGTGATACATTCGCCCGCCTTCACCCGTGGCATATTCGTTTACCAGACTGAAAGTAGGGGAGTTGGTCAGGTCCTTCACTCCAAGCTGAGCAGCAATCTCCTTGATCAGAGTTGTCTTTCCGCTACCCATTTCGCCGTAGAAAAGCAGAATGCGCGAATCCGCTTCATCTATGACACTTTTCGCAACGCTTCCTATATCGGGGAGTTTGTAGGTCTTCTTCATCGAATTTAACTGTGCTCCATTGAATGATAAACATTTTGAACGTCATCGTCTTCTTCCAGCCTTTCCAGAAGCTTGTCCACTTCGGCTTCCTCTTCTTCAGACAGCTTTTTAGTCGTTGTAGGGATTCGTTCAAAGCCGGAAGAAAGGATTTCCATATCATTCTCCTCCAAAAACTTTTGAATAGCCCCGAATTGCTCGAAGGGGGCATAAATGATGATGCCGTCTTCATCGTCGAACACTTCTTCAACATCGAAATCGATCAGTTCGAGCTCGAATTCTTCCAAATCCATTTTTACGCTTTCCGAGTCAATCCTGAAATTGCAGGTGTGGTCGAACATAAAAACCACCGAACCCGAAGTTCCCAGCGTTCCGTTGCACTTGTTAAAAGCAGCTCTGACGTTTGCAACTGTCCTGTTGTTGTTGTCAGTGGCCGTTTCAACGAGCACTGCAACGCCGTGAGGGGCATATCCTTCAAAAAGCACCTCTTTATATTCTGCAGTGTCTTTTTCTGAGGCCTTCTTGATGGCTCTTTCAATGTTGTCCTTAGGCATGTTAGCCGCCTTGGCATTCTGTATTACGGCTCGAAGCCTCGAATTGGTTTCCGGGTTGGGGGCACCCTCTTTGACCGCCATGGCGATGTCTTTTCCAATTCGGGTAAAGGTTTTGGCCATAGCCGACCACCTTTTCATCTTTCTCGCTTTTCTGAATTCAAATGCTCTTCCCATAGTTGAACGTTGTCATTAGTATGCTGATCTGAGTATTGAGTTAAGGATTAGACCTGAAGTACGCCCAAATTGAATTTCTTTTCGATTGGAGCGTGATTGGCCATTTCTATTCCGGTACTTATCCAGTGCCGTGTTTGAAGTGGGTTGATAATGGCATCCGTCCACAAACGGGCTGCGGCATAATAGGGCGAGGTCTGATCCTTGTAGCGCTTGCGAATGGAATCCAGTATTTCGTTCTCCTTCTCTTTGCTGATCTTTTCTCCCTTTTTTTTGAGTTTCGAAGTTTCGATTTGAAGCAGGACTTTGGCCGCCTGTTCACCGCCCATCACCGCCAGTTCAGCGCTGGGCCATGCTACGATGAGCCTCGGATCATAGGCTTTTCCACACATGGCGTAATTGCCTGCGCCATAGGAATTTCCAACAATCACTGTGAATTTGGGCACCACGGAATTGGAAACCGCATTTACCATTTTTGCCCCATCCTTGATGATTCCACCGTGTTCTGATTTGCTGCCCACCATAAAACCGGTAACATCCTGCAGAAAGACCAGGGGTATCTTTTTCTGATTGCAATTTGCTATGAACCGGGTAGCTTTGTCTGCACTGTCGGAATAGATAACACCTCCGAACTGCAATTCCCCCTTGGAATTTTTTATGATTTTTCTTTGATTGGCTACAATGCCCACCGCCCAACCGTCGATCCGGGCATAGGCACATATGACTGATTTTCCGTAATTTGCCTTGTACTCTTTGTATTCGGAACCATCCACAAGCCGGTCGATGATTTTGTGAAAATCGTATTGGTCTGACCTGGATTTGGGTAAAATACCGAAGACCTCATCTTCTTTTTCTTTCGGTTTCAGAGGCTTGACCCGATTGAAACCAGCCATTTCGAAGCTTCCAATTTTATCGACAATTTGCTTGATCGTATCCAGCGCATCAGCGTCGTCCTTGGCCTTGTAGTCACAAACTCCGGAAACTTCGGTGTGGGTGGTGGCACCCCCCAATTCTTCGTTCTGTATGATCTCGCCGATTGCAGCTTTGACCAGGTAGCTGCCTGCCAGAAAAATACTTCCGGTTTTGTCAACGATGATTGACTCATCGCTCATTATAGGCAAATAGGCTCCCCCGGCAACACAACTTCCCATTACAGCCGCAATCTGTGTGATTCCCATGCTGCTCATCACGGCGTTATTTCTGAATATCCTGCCAAAGTGTTCCTTATCGGGAAAAATCTCGTCCTGCATCGGTAGGAATACTCCCGCGCTATCCACCAGATAGATGATTGGAATTTTATTCTCAATGGCGATTTCCTGCGCTCTCAGATTCTTTTTCGCCGTGATCGGGAACCAGGCTCCGGCCTTTACCGTGGCGTCATTGGCTACCACAACACACAATTTTTCTTTCACCTTGCCAATTTTGACGACTACTCCACCGGAGGGGCAACCTCCATCGTCCTGGTACATGCCATCTCCCGCGAATGCACCTATCTCCAACGCGTCATCAGGTTTGTCCAGGAGAAAATCTATACGTTCACGCGCTGTCATTTTTCCGTCAGCATGCTGTTTGTCAATTCGATCCGTCCCTCCACCCAGGTAAACCCGGGTCAATTTTTTTCGAAGTTGAGACGCGAGAAGTTTGTTGTGATCTTCGTTGATATTGAAGTTTAGGTCCATGTGATCGTTAGGCTTAAGAGCGGGACTAAAATACGAATTCTGTTAAACTCTGTTAAAAAATATTACATGTAAATAATTACCATGGTAAATAAAATAAATTGACTTATCTTTGCCTAAGAAATAATAAAGAACAATACATGAAATCAATCATAACATTAGGAGGAAGCAGCAGTGTTGAGTCGATCAACAAAAAATTGGCAGAGTATGCAGGCACGTTGTTGACAAAAGCGAAGGTAGTCAATCTGGATCTCAATGATTACCATATCCCTCTGTATTCTGTAGATCTGGAAAAAAAGGCTGGATTTCCTGAGGATCTGAGGAAACTTGATCAGCAGATAGCTCATGCCGACGGCATCATTTTGTCTTTGGCGGAACACAACGGGGCTTATACGGCTGCCTTTAAAAATGCATTTGACTGGCTATCTCGTGTGGAACAGAAAACCTGGAGAAATAAACCCATGCTGCTGCTCAGTACGTCACCCGGTGAAAGAGGGGGGCAGTCGGTGCTGGCTATGGCTCTGGATCGTTTTCCGCGTCACAATGGGAACATCGTCTTTTCGATGCCGTTTCCTTCGTTTAACGAGAATTTTAAAGAAGGTGAAGTAGTCAACCCGGAACTTAAGGCTGAGCTGAACAGAGGGATTGCAATTCTTCAGGAAACGATTTAAGATGGGAGATCTGGCTAAAGACATCAATTCCACCTTTCCAAGTGAGCACGTCAAGGCGTTGATCAACATCAAGTACACAGCGAGCTACCTGGATCAGGTCGGGTCGGCCATGCTGAAACCCTACGGGATTTCAGAGCCTCAGTACAATATTCTGAGGATTTTGAGAGGAGCTGGAAAAGCAATCACTGTGAATCAGGTAAAGGAAAGAATGGTCCAAAAGTCTCCCAATACGACCCGTTTGATGGATAAGCTTTGCGAGAAATCCCTCATCCAAAGGAGTCGATGCGAGAACGACCGCAGAGTGGTTTATGTGCAAATCCTGGACGACGGAAAGAAGCTCTTGGAGAATATACGTTTCGACGACTTTGAACCCTATATGAAGCAGCTTAGCAAATCCGAAGCCCATCAGCTCAATACCCTGCTGGACAAAATAAGAAAGTGAATACAGAAAACACAAAAAGACTTAGACATGAAAACCAATTTATTCAAAGCATCAGAAAGAGGTTATGCCAACTATGAGTGGTTACAGGCCAACTATTCCTTCAGTTTTGCCAATTACTATAATCCGTCCAAGCAGAACTTCGGGGCTCTGCGCGTTTTGAATGACGATGTGATACAGGGTGGCGCAGGTTTTGGTGAGCATCCGCATCAGAATATGGAGATCATAACGATTCCCCTGCAGGGATCTCTTAAGCACAAAGACTCCATGAGCAATACCTGGATTCCACTTCATACGGGCGAGGTTCAGGTCATGTCTGCGGGCAGCGGGGTGTATCACTCCGAAAGAAACAATTCGACGACTGACTTCATCAACCTGTTTCAACTTTGGATCATCCCTGATAAAATGAATATTGATCCGGCGTATGATCAGAAAAAATTTGAAAAAGAAGATCGGCATAATCAACTTCAGACTTTGGTTTCATCACATTCTGACACAGAGGATCAATCGAGCCTGAAGATCAATCAGGATGCCCGAATATCGAGGATTGACCTGGATGCGAACAATAGTTTTACATACCATCCTAAATCAGAGCACCACGGGGTCTATGTGATGTTGATCTCAGGTCAGGCGGGCGTTGGCGGCCATGAACTCAATCAGCGAGACGCTCTTGGAGTTTGGGAAACCGAATCGTTCGAGCTTAAAGCGGAATCAGATTCGGAGATTCTGTTGATTGAGGTGCCAATGAATTTCTAAACAAAACGACTTTGTTGTGTAAGAATCTCAGATTCGGGATCCCAGGATTCTGAATCTGTCATTTTTTGCCCGCTTTGTGTTTAGATATTTTAGGGCATTCCTTATGTTTGCAACACCTTAAACTATGTAGATTTGAATATGAGGAAGCTCAATGAATTCATCTGGGAAACCCATGGCATCCACGCTGGAACAGAAAATGATCACGTTAAACACGGAATTGACCGGCTTGAGGATATCGTCGACAAAGCCATCGAGAAGAAGCATCCGAGCATAACCTTCATAATTCATTCCCCGAGACTTACTAATTTCAGGTACAGGGCCGAAAAGGACACGAATATCAAGTTTATTCGAGGCGACCGATCTTATTTGAATTACCCGAAGAGAATCGCAAATTTGCGGGATAAGTACGAAGGTCGGATCAACATCAAATACGGTGTTGAGCTGGAGTGGATGGGGCCGGATATAGGACTGCTGTGGAGCCGATCAAAGATTTTCCAGGCCGAAGAGGCCGATTTTGTAATTGGTTCCGTTCATTTTGCCCCCGAAGGACTTCCCTATGACGGGAGCAAGGAAGAAGCATTGGAGCTATTGAAACTAAGGGGTTCACTTGAGAATTACTGGAACGGGTACATCAATGAAATGATCGAGATGATCGAATCATTTGGTGACATGATCCAGGTCGTGGGCCATCTCGACCTGCCCAAACTCAATGTTGAGGTCCCGGAGGTGTTGCGAAATTTCGAGAGTAGCTCCCACCCGCTGGCAAACAAGTTCAGGACGCTCCTGGAGATCATCGCCGACAGGGATCTTGCTCTGGACGTGAACATGGCAGGTGAGTTCAAAGGAGTTGGGGTCTATCCTTCACAGAATATTTTGAAGCGGGCCTTTGAGCTGCAGATACCTGTGGCCGTTGGCACTGACACTCATCACGTGAGGTACTATGGTCATAATTTCAAAGAGAGTCTACAATACATTCAGCAGGCCGGGTATGAACAGTACGTGAGTTTTTCCAAGTTGATCCCTGAGAAGAGAACCATTTTTGACGATCATGAGTTGAAGGTCAAGTACACGATTCTCAACAAGGGGATAGAACTGCTCAATCAACGCCTCGATGCCAAGAGCAGGAGGATCATCCCAGATTTTTCATTCGGAGGCTCTTTTTCTGAATTTGTCGATATCTATAAGAATGCCACGGGAATGGGAGACTACAATGCAGTTCGGATTAGAAAAGGCAATAAATCTGTTACTGTTTCAAATGAGACACCAACGGACTCCCGCGAGCGAGTCAAAGGTTTGTTCTCAAGGCATCTCGACAAGCCCGGCATACTTTCCTCACTATTCAATTCGCTTGCTTCTGAAGGAGTCAACGTGGAAACTGCCAGGCTTCATTCGAACAATGATGGAACGGCCGTAGCCTTTTTGACACTTGGGGAGCACAATGGGAATATTCAAAATGCCATAGAGTTCGTGCGAGGAACCGATCAGGGATCCTTTATGGAACTCGACTTCAACGACAGCACAGAGCTTCCCAATTTTTTCGGGGAAGGTGTGTACCTATACGAATTGGACGGGGTTGAGCTGAAGATGGATCTGAGCGACAAAATGATTGTGACCAAACACGAAAACTCTCCGGGAGTTCTGCTCATACTCTTGTCGGCCTTGGCCTCGAAGCACGTCAACATCGTCGATTTGCGCCTTGGGAAAAGAAACAAAATAGGTTACTCAGCACTAGCCGTTGAAGGAGATTCCAATGAGATCAGAGCACTTTTGGACAAATTGGGCGAGCAGTATTACGAAGCCAACCTGATTGAGTTCCACAGCATGTAAATTACTTTCGGAACAACTCATTCATGTCTTTGAACGATTTGAACTCCAGGGCGTTGCCTTCAGGATCATTGAAGAACATCGTTGCTTGTTCTCCTGTTTGCCCTTTAAAACGAATGTAGGGTTCAATCACAAAGTCCATTTTGGCTTGCTCCAGCCGATCTTTAAGCTCGTGCCATTGCTCCCATTCCAGGACGACTCCGAAATGAGGAACCGGTACGTCATGCCCATCAACCGGGTTCGCCCCTCTGTTCACTGGTTGATAATCTTCCTTTTGATGAATTACCAGCTGGTGGCCGAAAAAATCAAAATCGACCCAGTGAGAGTCGCTCCTGCCTTCCTTGCAGAAAAGCACCTCCCTGTAAAAATTACGGCATAGCTCCAGATCCCGGACCGGGATCGCCAAATGAAAAGGACTTATTGCTGGCATAGTATTCTATTTTGAAGGTCATAAAAATAAGATTTTTTATCAGAGAAATGTATCTTTAGACCTTCCTGATCAAAACTTCAGGATTTCTAAATTAAAAGAGAACGATTTATTCAATTGAAACTATGAGATTACGAGGATTCGTTTATGCATTGATGCTTACCCTGACAGCATGGGGCCAGAGTGACTCGCAGGCCGTAAAGACTTTATTTGAGACTTCGCTTGCCGATGGGATGAGCTATCACTGGCTCGATCACCTGTCGAACCAAATTGGGGGAAGGCTTTCCGGTTCTGAGAATGCAGAGAAGGCCGTTGTTTATGTACAGAATGAGCTTGAAAAGCTTGGCCTGGACGAGGTTCGGTTACAATCGGTCATGGTTCCCAAATGGGTTCGGGGGAGTGCCGAGAAAGGAGAGATCCGCGGTACTGACGGAAGGAAAAAAAACCTGAATATCTGTGCCCTTGGCGGCTCGGTAGCCACGCCCGATGCAGGACTTTCTGCCCAGGTGGTCGAAGTTAAAGGCATAGACGAGATGAAGGAAATGGGCCCCGAGGCTATTAAGGGAAAGATTGTGTTTTTCAACAGACCCATGGAGAATACACTTATTCATACGTTTGAAGCCTACGGCGGATGCGTGGATCAGAGGTATTCAGGAGCCATGGAGGCCGGAAAATTGGGAGCAGCCGGGGTGATCGTGCGTTCGATGAACCTCCGTTTGGACGATTACCCGCACACCGGGAGCATGACATATGGCGAATTGCCAGTGGAGCAACGAATACCGTCAGCGGCGATAAGCACAAACGATGCTGAATTACTGAGTCAGCAATTAAAAACCGATCCGGATCTGGATTTGTTCTTCTGGCAAAATTGTCAGCAGTTTGAAGACGTGGAGTCGTTCAATGTGATTGGTGAAATCACCGGGTCAGAGTTTCCGAATCAATACATGATTGTCGGGGGTCATCTGGATTCCTGGGATTTGGGTGATGGATCTCATGATGACGGAGCGGGAGTGGTTCAGTCGATGGAGGTGCTCAGATTGATCAAGAAATCAGGAATACGCCCCAAAAGGTCCATTCGTGTGGTTTTGTTCATGAACGAGGAGAATGGGCTGCGCGGAGGAAGAAAGTACGCAGAGGAGGCCAGTGCAAAAGGGGAGAAGCACATTTTTGCCCTGGAGAGTGATTCGGGTGGGTTTACACCGAGAGGATTCTCTTTCGATTGCAGTGACGAGGATTTTGCACGAATTCAGCAGTGGCAACCCCTTTTCAAACCCTATCTTATTCACTATTTTGAAAAAGGGGGAAGTGGAGCCGACATTGGTCCTCTAAAATCTGACGGTATTGTTTTGGCGGGATTGCGACCCGATTCACAACGCTATTTTGATCATCACCACGCGAGCAATGACACCTTTGACGCCGTCAACCGAAGGGAACTTGAACTTGGAGCCGCGACCATGGCTTCACTGGTTTACCTGGTAGATCGATATGGAACAAACGCAACAGCAAATCAACCCATTAAAGACTAAAAAATGTACCTTAAACATCTTCTATTTACCGTTTTTATTATAACCAGTTTGCTTATGAACGCACAACAGAAAAATGAACTTCCTTATGCCGAGATTCCCGAAGCCCCTGATGACTACACGGCAGGAGGCGTTGTTTCACGGATGATCGATGGGCTCGGCTTCAGGTACTATTGGGCCACTGAAGGACTCAGATCTGAAGATCTCAAGTACAAGCCTTCTCCGGAGGGAAGAACTTCGGAAGAAACGGTAGATCATATTTTAGGCCTGTCTTATGTGGTCTTGAATTCTGCTCTTGGCCAGGTGAACGGACCCAGGGAACAGGAAGATTTAACCTTCGAACAGAAAAGAGCTCTCACCCTGGAGAATCTCCAGCAAGCCTCCCGGATCTTCAGATCAGCACAGGACCTGGGGGATTACCCGGTGGTATTCAAGGGGAAGGAATCGAACATGGAGTACCCGTTTTGGAACCAGATCAACGGACCGATTTCGGATGCCCTTTGGCATTGTGGTCAGCTCGTTGTATTGAGGAGGGCATCGGGCAATCCGTTTAATTCTAAGGTAAGTGTGTTTACAGGTAAATTAAGAGATTGAGAAATGAGAATTGTAAAATTTGGTTTGGGAATCGTGATGACCGTTCTCTGTATGAATGCATATGGACAGAGTCATGAGGATGGGATACGCATATTAAGTGAAAGAGAACGTGCCGAAGTTCGCGATGAGATTTTGAAAGAACGCTTCGATGTGCTCCTTCCCGAGCTTATGGACAGAACGGGAATAGACATGTGGCTGATCATCTCGCGGGAGTACAACGAGGATCCTGTCATGAAGACTATGCTTCCCGCCAAATGGCTCAATGCAAGGCGAAGAACCATCATCGCTTTTTACAGAGACAAAGAGCAGGATACCATCGAGAAACTGGCTGTTGCGCGTTACGACATTGGTGAGAACATTTCTTCGGCCTGGAACAAAGAAGAGGAGCCCGACCAATGGAAGGCCCTGGAGAGAATAATCACCTCGAGAAACCCTTCCAGGATCGGGATCAACCACTCGGAACACTTCGGACTGGCTGATGGCCTGGTGCTGACAGACTACCAGGAGTTGAAAGAAGCATTGCCTGACTCGCTGGATCAGCGCCTGGTCAGTGCTGAAGAGCTGTCGATAGCCTGGATTGAGACCCGAACCGAGCGGGAGATGGAGCTCTTTGAGGATCTTGTGCAGATAACGCATGACATCATTGACGAAGCCTTTTCTTCCCGGGTAATAAAACCGGGTGAAACTACGACAGATGATGTGGTGTGGTGGATGAGACAGAAAGTGACCGATCTTGGATTGGAAACCTGGTTTCACCCCACTGTAGACATTCAGAGAAGTGATGAGGAACTCAAGAGTCATATTTATTCCTTTTCAAAAGGGGAGAAGAACAAGGTCATTCTGCCGGGCGACCTTTT
>CBDUAY010000094.1:0-10701 GCA_965365245.1 uncultured Flavobacteriaceae bacterium
TTTTGGAAAGCAATCAAAGAAAACCGACTGGATTCAGAAATTAGCGATTTGCCTGCTTGGTGTACTCCTGGTAAGAATACCCTCCGGGTGATTCAAGTCCGTTTGTGCGGTATGAATCGACCGCTTCCTGGATGCTCATAAAACAACGGTCATAGCGTATTTTCTTCATGAGCTGTGATTTGACCAGGGCGTCGCGAACGGGTCCCTTGAGCCCGGAGAAGGCGATAACAATCCCTTTGTTTCCGAAAAAATCCAGAATCTCCTCGAGCGCATAGATGGCGCTGCTGTCCAGGGCATTCAGGCTCTCCCCATCAATGATGAGCAGACGAAGCTCAGGTCCTTTTTCACGAACAAATCGCTTCAGTTTGTCTTTGAAATAATTCGTATTCGCAAAATAAAGCTGGGCATCAAATCTGACGATGAGAATCTCCGGATCTGTGATCACGTTCTGAAATCGCCTTACGTTCCTGTAGAAATGTGTACCCGGGACCTTTCCCAAAACCGCCATATGGGGTTTGGTTGATTTGTAAATCAACATGGCCAGAGACAATATAATCCCAAACAGGATACCTTCCTTGATCCCCACAAAAAGGGTAAATAAGAGGGTGCTGTTGAGAATGATCAGGTCCCTGCGATTGAAGGTCAGTAAGTTTTTTGGCATGGAAAAATCCAAAAGCCCGTATGCCGAAACAACTATAATCGCTGCAAGTACAGGTGTGGGGAGATAATAAAACAAAGGCGTCAGAAATAGCAGGGTCAATGCGATCACAAGGGCAGCCACAATGGATGACATTGGGGTTTTGGCTCCTGATTCATCATTGACAGCTGTTCGGGAAAACCCTCCGGTAGCCGGGTAGGATTGAAAGAAGGATCCGGCCATATTCCCAAGTCCGATTGCGATTAATTCCTGATTGGGGTGCACCTGGTAGCTGTTGTGTTTGGATTCAATGGATTTTGCAATAGAGATGGCTTCCAGGAAACCTATCAGCGCAAGAGTCAGGGCCAAGCCTGCTACTTCCCTGATCATTTCTTCTGTGAATTCGGGAATCTGAAAAGCGGGCAGACCCGAGGGTATAGGACCCAGAATATCAATGCCGCGTTCGCTCAGACCAAGAAAATACATCACTGCTATGCCCAAAATCACAACAAGCAGGGAGGCCGGAATTTTTTTGAAAAAACGTTTCATCAACAACAGAAACAAAATGGCCAGTATTCCCAGGATCATGGAGGGCCAGTGAACGCTGCTTGCAGTTTGAAATAAATTCTGAAAAACGATCTGCACCTGGTTGCTGCGCTCCAGGTCCATGCCTGTGAGGTTGCCTAATTGATTCAGACCAATGATTATGGCCGAACCAGATGTAAAACCACTGATGACTGGTCGAGACAAGAAGTTGACCAGAAAACCCAGCCGGAAAAGCCCGAACAGGAACTGAAACAAACCAACCAGGAAGGCAAGCAAGATGGAGATCGCGATGAAATTCTCCGATCCCATGGTGGCCAGAGCCCCAATCCCTGAGGCCACAATCAGCGAGTCCATGGCAGCAGGTCCGACAGAGAGTTGGCGGGAGGTTCCCATCACCGCGTAAACGAGCTGGGGAATAAGAGCCGTGTAAAGTCCGTAAATGGGAGGCAATCCCGCGATTGTGGCATATGCGATTCCCTGCGGAATCAGGATGATTCCCACTGTGAGTCCGGCGAAAAGATCGTGTTTGAACCAGGATCGCTGATAGCCGGGAAGCCATTGCAATATTGGAATCTTCTCTTTGATTTTACTCATGCTGCGTTAACATTCGTGAAAGATACGAACTTTGCAGGTGGCGCAGATATCCTTGTCGAGGTTGTCGTAAATCGTTCTGATCGCATCTCTTTTATCGGCAAAGAAATACTCTTCCCCGATGGATTCCCGGAATCCTCCTTTCCTCAGGATCTGTTGACTTACGATCTTGAGACCACTGAAGTAGATTCCTCCCCCGCGATCCTTCCATCGCTTCGCCTCGTATTCCAGCCAGGTAGCCCCGGCAAGGTCAATGAAATTAATCCCTTTGGCAACAATCAGAACATTTTTGACCTCCCCTTTTTCATAGAGTGAATTAAAGAAGTCTGAGACAACTTCAAGCGCCCCAAAATAAATAGAGCCGTCGATTCTAACGATTTTGAGTTGAGGGCATTCCTCCACCTCGCTGTTGCGTATGATGTTGATGAACCGATGCGTTTTTGTAGTACCGAGTATCGCAATGTTGGGCTTGGCGGTTTTTTCAAGATAGAAGAAAAGAGAAAGGCCTATGCCCGAGAAAAGTGCGGTTTCAAGTTCAAAGAAAAGCGCCCCGAAAAGGGTGGTCCCGAGAACGATGAGTTCCCTGCCACTGCTGTTGAAGACCTGCTTGATATGGTGAAAATCGATCAGATTGTAACCTACCAGCAGTATGATGCCACCCATTGCCGGTTTGGGCAGATAAGATGCATAAGAGGAAAGAGTGAGCAAAACAATCACCAGGAATAGCGCGGCGTAAATAGCCGACATCGGAGTTTTTGCCCCGGCCTGGTAGTTGACCCCGCTACGCGTGAATGACCCTGAGCCCATATAGGCTGAGAAGAAGCTGGCGAAAATGTTTGAAAGCCCCTGTCCCTTGAATTCCTGGTTGCCATCGATGCGCTGGTGTGATGAAAGGGAAATGGATCGTGCGATGGCCACAGCCTCAATGAGACCGAGCAGAGCCAGCGTCAACGCCCCTGAGCTAAGATTCCGAACGGTTGGCAAACTCAGTGAGGGCATCCTGAACGGAGGCAGGCTCGAAGGTATTTTACCCACATTTTCAATGCCTACTGATTCTCCTCCCAGGAAATAGGCCAGAAGACTTCCCAAAACCATGGCGATCAGCATGTAAAAACGAGAAACCGGTTTGGCGAACTGTTTTATCAGTATGGCCAAAATAAGGGTTCCCATGGCAACGGCAAACACGTACCAGTTGGTGTCCTGGATGTTAAGCACAATGGTTCTCACTATTTCATAGAAAGAGCTTCCCTGCGGCACTTCGAGTCCAAATACGTGCTGTAACTGTTTGAAGGCAATCAGAACCCCGGCTCCTGCTGTAAATCCGATCACGACCGAATGGGAGACGAAATTGACAAGTTTTCCCATGCGGGCCATACCCATGGCCAGTTGAATCACCCCGGCCATAAAGGTTAAGGTGAGCGTCAGGGCTATGTAGTTTTCAAGCTCTGTTGTCGGATCAGCAAATTTGCTGACCGTAGCAAAAACAACGATGGATATAGCCGTGGTGGGTCCGGATATCAGGTGGTAGGAAGATCCAAAAAGGGCGGCAATGATAGGCGTTATCATGGCCGTATAAAAACCGTAAACCGGAGGAAGCCCCGCAATAATGGCGAAGGCAACGGCCTGTGGAATCACGATGATCGTTCCCGTCAGACCTGCAATCAGGTCGTCCTTCCAGGTTTTTTTTGCAAGAGGTAACCAGTCTAAAAATGGAAAATTTCGTCTGAGCATTCGGTCTTCAGGATCTATTTCTTAACAAAAATACCTCTTTCAATTAGAAGAGGTATTTTCGATTGTTATTTTTCATCTTCGATGTAGTACGTCGAGTCGTCGGGTCTGAAAGCCCTTTTAAACCAGAGGGGCCGTCTGAGTCCGTCGGGCCCTGGAGCAGGGCGTGTCATTGCCAGCCATTCTTTGTAAACCTCGTGCGATTTATTTGTGTCGACGAAGATGTCCCCGTATTTGTCATCAGGTCCGGGCTTTTCAATGCGAACGCGCTGGTGCCATGTATGCATTCCGCTGATCGGGTCCGGGTGCACCGCATGCGTGATGTTTTGATGCACTCCGCCGTCTTTCCAGAATATTCTCTTCGAGTCTTTGTCGTCTGACTCAAATGGCTTGATGCCTCTTTTGGTGGTCATCTTCCATTTGCCCTCACCGGGATTTAAAATGTCCACCGTGTTGGTTGCCCAGCGGTTGCCGATCTTGTCTTGCTCGCGTCTCCATCGACCTATGTGGTGTGAACAGGCGACAACCCCGGGTTTCATCGACTGGGTTACCCATACTTTGTCGACGAAATAACCGATGTCCGTATTCATTTTCACCAGGTCTCCCGTTTGGAAACCCCATTTCGCTGCATCTTCCGGATGCATCCAGATCGGGTTCCTGTTCGAGATCTCAACCAGCCATTTCGCATTTCCGGAACGACTGTGGATCAAGGTTGGCAGCCTGAACGTAGGTACAAGCACGTATTCGCCTTTAGACTTGTCGAGGACCTCGTTGTGAACATGGCTCTTGATGTATTTGGGAATGGCGTATTCCGGCCACTTCCAATCCACCATGGTTTGAGAATAGAACTCGTTCTTTCTCGACGGGGTAGGGAAGCCGACCATGGCCTTTCCATTGATCATCACCCCAATGTCCTTTCCATTTTTTCGGATGACCCCGGTTTTTTTATCGACTTCTGAGCCTTTAAGCTGTTCTTCGCTCAGCAATGCTTCGTTCTTTTTGTAGGATTCTCCTTTTTCAATTTCGAAGGCGCCGTATCGGGCCATGTATTCGAATTCTGTGAGCCCTTCTTTCTTCGCAGCTTCAGGAAGGCCTTTCACTCTTTCAAAGATGTATTGATAATACTCTTCAATCGTGATTTTTTCGCCTTTTCGGTAGGGAGATTCAAAATGCTTTCGGATTCCCATGCTGCCGTCGGGATCAATTCTCCAGCTCAATTCGATCCAGAATTCGTCTTCTTCCCAGACTTCTCCTGGATTTGCCTCATAGGTAAAGGTCACCGGTTTTCCATTTCGCCGCGCCGCCTCTCGCAATACAGGTTGCCTGAATGCCACCCAGGTCCCGCCGTGGGTCGCATAGGAATTGATGTCGTGACGTTCAGGTGCCAGTCCCATGGGCAGCACGAAATCAGCGAAGAACGCCGTTTCATTCCAGGTAGGTGTCAAAGCGGTATGCAAACCGAATTTGGACTCGTCCATGAACATTTCCATCCAGGTGAATCCGTCAGGATAGGTCCAAACGGGGTTGAAAACCCTTGAAAAGTAAACGTCCATCTTGCCTCTTCCCTCTTTGAGGAAATGCGGCAAAAGCTGGCTCAATTCGAAGAATGCGAGCGGATATTCTTTCGGGAAATGAAGCTCGTTCCATTTTTTCTGAGGTTTGGGAGCATTCGGGACCTCAGGCTTGAACTTGTTCCAGGAATTGGGAGAAGTCCCTCCCTTGGCTCCAACGGCTCCGGTCAGAACGGTCAGAAAATGGAGACATCGGGCTACGGCCCAACCTCCGAGGTTCGACGCACCCGCGCTTCTCCAGTTGTCCGAAGCGAATCGCTCTCCTGCCTCGCCAATCTTGACGGCAATCTCCCGGATCATATCAGCCTTTACCCCGGATTCCTCTTCTGCGAATTCAGGCGTAAACTCCTTGTACTCCTCGATCATGGCCGCAATGAAATTCTCGAATTTGACCTCTTTGTCAGGGTGACAGGCCGTTAGGTAATCCTGCCAGTTCGTCCAGTTCTCGAGATATTCCCTGTTGTAGAGTCCTTCTTGAAGGATGATCAAGGCCATGGCCAACAATACTGCGGCTTCGGTTCCCGGATAGGACGGCATCCAGTAATCACTCATAGAAGCCGTGTTGGAAAGCCTTGGATCCATGGTTGCCAGTTTGGCCCCTTTCATTTTGCCTTCGATGATCCGTTGGGCGTGTGGATTGAAATAATGACCCGACTCGAGGTGGGCAGAAATCAAAAGGATGAACTTGGCGTTCGTGTGATCCGGCGAAGGTCGGTCGTAGCCGTACCAAATATTATATCCGAATCGCGCTCCTGAAGAGCAGATATTCGTATGTGAATTATGTCCGTCGATTCCCCATGATGGAAGCACCCAGTTCATAAACCCTTCATGACCCGGTCTGCCAACGTGATAGGCGATCTCATTGTGACGATCTTCCTTGATCGCTTTGCGGATTCGCGCGGCGATGGTGTCCAGTGCCTCATCCCAGCTGATTCGTTCCCATTCCCCACTTCCTCTTTTGCCTTTTCGCTTCAGTGGGAAAAGAATGCGGTCCGGATCAGTAACCTGGTTGATGGTAGCCGGTCCTTTGGCACAGTTTCTCCCTCGGCTTCCCGGGTGGTGGGGGTTGCCCTCGAGCTTCTTGATCACATTGGTCTCCTTGTCTATGAAGGCCGTCAGACCGCAGGCGCTCTCGCAATTGAAACAAGTGGTTGGGACGATTTGATAATTTGTTTTTTTCTTTTTCGGCCAGCTCTTTGGGTCGTATTCGACCCAATTGTCCCACTGCTCGGGCGGAGGAAAATTCTCATACATCTGAGCGACTTCTTCATCTGTGAATTGCCTCATGTCCTGATCGAAATCCTGGTAATTTTCTTTGTGAAGATCAGGGATGATCCCGATTTTTTCTGCCAGGTTCTCTATGAAGGATGGTTTTTTATAGCCCATGTTAATTAGTTTATCGTGATTTGACTTTTATCGTTCTGTAAATCTAGGCCAGAGGAATTCTCTGAGGTCCTTCAATCCAGATTTTCTCGGTGATGTACATTCCTATCAATACCAGGATTCCGGAAACACCCAACAGGACAATGTTGCCCGTTGTCAACAGAAGAATCAATGGAATCAGGTTCCCTAAAAGAACCGTGCCGATCCAGAACTTGTTTTTGTACTCCTCCTTGAGGATCATGTGAACCACCTTTTTAGCTGCCTTGGTGGGGTGCGTTATTGTGAGCTCCGAAACCAGAGTCAGCAAATTCACAACAATTCCTGCCAAAAGGATATGGCGAACAAGGCTGTTCCAAACTGAAAAATCGAAGACCAGCGACATGATCGCAAATACTGCTCCTCCCGCAAGCAGGCTGTGAACCAGCATGTGCAAGGGCAGGGTTGGGCTCTGCCAGAAATCTCTTCCCTTTGCCTGGGCGAACAGGAAGGCTGTGTAAACGGCTAGAATCACTGCAAATACAGCTGTTAACCACATAAAGCCTGTTTCAGGAAGACTCCAGCCCATGAGGGTAGAAACACCCCAAACGGTCATCAGGAGTCCAAAGACGGAAATCGTATAGCCCCCTTTGACGAGCCATGAGTTCCACTGAGGTCTCAGGAGGACATTGAGGAAACGGTCGGGCCTGTCGAGGTCCATTACTAGGAACAATCCTGTAAGCCCCAAAAATATCAGTGATGTGGCTACCGAGAAAAGGCGTATGGAATCATCGAGTTGATATCCGAGCAGCATGGCGATAAAGGGAACCAGAAATGCACCAGCCGCAATTGCCTTTGTCACGACATAGGCGGAAACTTCCCAGCCCCAGAGTATACCTTTGTCAGGGGTGTCGTAAACACGCCTCGCTTTGCCGTTCAATACATCTATATAATTTGGATTCTCGGAATCTTTCCTTTGATATGCCGCCTGAAGCTCATTGTCAATGCTCATTTGAAGGAGATTTACGTCATCATTCGTATTGACCATTTTTTCAGCGGCTTTTGCATAGTGCCCGACTCCTCTGGCTTGAGAATTCCAAAGGCCCGGTCCTGATCTGTCGGTTGCGTCTGGGTCGAGCGACTGATAATCCCCATCGATGTAAAACAGGTTTGGAACCGTTCCTTTTTCAGGCTTTCTAACGATGACCTGTTCCCTGGCGAGCAAGGTTGCAATTTCCGTATGAGGATTTTCCATGTCACCCGCTATTATCGCGTGCTCTGGACAGACATCCACACAGGCCGGAGCCCTTCCCACCTCGACGCGGTGGGCGCAATAGTTGCACTTGGCAGCTGTGTTGTTGTCGGGGTCTATATACAGGGCGTCATATGGGCAGGCCTGCATGCAGGACTTGCAACCGATGCAACGATTGTTGTCAAAATCGACAATTCCGTCATCCCTGGTATAAAGGGCCTCTACCGGACAGATCTCTACACAAGGAGCGTCGGAGCAATGATTGCATCGCATGACAGAGAATATCCTCCTTGTATTCGGAAATTCCCCCTTTTCAACTTGTTTTACATAGGTTCTGTTGACCCCAACTGGAACATCGTGTTCACTTTTGCAGGCCGTGGTGCAGGCATGACAACCGATACATTTTCTGTTGTCAATAATAAATCCGTATTTCATGGGAAAGAAGCTTCTATTTGATTTGTTGATTTCCTCAAGGAAGAAAAATGTAATCCTCGACAATCGAGCAAAAAAAAACCGCGATTGTACACGTCCTATCAAAGTTAGTCAATTGCCATTTCTGTCATGTAACTTATGTTACTTTAATTTTTGAATGTGAATGCCATGAGCAGGGATCGTTGAAGAGGCCTATAATAAGGGGAATTTTGGCACTTAATGTTTACATTTGTAGAAAAAAGGTGGAGCTAAAAATATTGTATTTCGGTGTTTCTCGGGATCAGACGAACAAAGACGAGGAGGATTTGGTCCTAATGGAAAATCTGACCGCTGGCGAGTTGAAGAAGAAATTGATGGAAATGTACCCAAATCTTGAGGATGTTCAAAGCTTTGCACTGGCCGTGAACGAGTCTTATGCAGATGATGAGGTGATGTTGAAAGAGGGTGATACAGTGGCCATTATCCCCCCGGTGAGCGGCGGTTGAAGTATTGACCCGACAGACAAACAATAGTCATGAAAGACAGGATTGACATTCAAATAAGGGAACAGCCTCTAAATCAGCAGGACTGTTTTGATTTTGTCTCGGATGATTCCGTTGGCGGGATTTGTGTTTTCGTGGGGACGGTTCGGAATCACACAAAGACGAAAGAAGTGCTCCGACTTGATTTTTCTGCATATACTCCCATGGCAATCAAGGAAATGGAAAAGATAGCCAAACAATGTCTCGGGAAATTCGACATATTCAAAGTTTCCATGCATCACGCAATCGGAGAGCTGTCTATTCGTGATGTTCCCGTTGTGATAGCGGTATCCGCTTCCCACCGCGGAGATGCGTTCTCCGCATGTCAATATGCCATTGACCGCTTGAAAGAGACGGTTCCAATCTGGAAAAAGGAATATTTCCACGACGGAGAGGTTTGGGTCAATGCCCACCCCTGATCCTTAGGATGATTTCAAAACTTTTCAATGCCCCCTTCCAGACTTAAGACGTTGAGCTTCGGATGTGCAGATTTGATTCGCTGCGTTATCTCGTAACTGGTGATTCCCTTGTTGCAAACAACCACAAGGTCTCGGCTTGCGTTGGGGTTAAATTCTCCGACATTAAATTCTGAATAGGGGATTCTGTAACCCACTTCAAAGGGGATTCCTTGATCGGTATTTTCAATCACAGAGAGGATAGCTACTTCACCCAGTCGATTTTTCAGCTCCTCGGATGAAATGAGCAACTCCGGGTCCTGTTCAGCACAACGGGCATCGAAATAGGACTCTGATTGAAACAGTTTTTCGATTTTGGATTTATCGAAACTATTGGACAGCGACATTTGGAATTGCCTGTTCCGCATGCTGTTGTATATGAGCATTTTATTTGCAAGTGGAACTCCTGAACCGGTAAGAATCTTGATCACTTCATTCGACTGAAGAGAGCCAATTAGGCCAACAATCGGGTTGAGGGTGCCCACTTCGGAGCAGTTTGGAATGCCTTTTTCAGGGGGGTGGGCAAAAGCATCCCTTAAATTCGCGCTTCTTCCATCACCTTCCGGCAAATTGAAGCTACTGACATAGCCATCGTGTTTGTACAGCGATCCATACACAAGGGTTTTTTCTGCCAGAACGCAGAAATCATTCAACAGGTACTTCGTGGGCAGACTGTCGGTGCAATCCACGACGAGATCGAATTCAGCCAACTGTTGAGAAACATTCCTCTTGGTGATGGGTTCGAGACCCAGGGTCGCTTTGACAAACGGACTGATCTGCCGAATATGACTGGCCAGCGTTTCAGCTTTGAGGTTGCCCACGTCAGAGGTACGAAAGAATACCTGTCGATGCAAATTGCTCTCTGAGACCCGGTCGTAATCCACCAGGTGAAGATGGCCAACCCCGGAGGCGGCCAGTTGCACCGCAACAAAATTGCCAAGCCCGCCGCAGCCAACAACAGCTACTTTTGCGCCCAGCAATTTTTCCTGGCCTTCCTCACCAAAGTCTTCAAGGACAGTTTGACGACTGTAAAGCTTTTCTCTCGTGATCTTCATATCTGCCTGTCAGCCTTGTTCCAGTTTCTTTTTAACCGAATCGAATTCTTCCGGAGTGTTCACGTTATAGATATACACATCGTCGGTTTCGAGCAATTCCACGTCAGAATTGATGAGTACTTTTCTCGGACAGGAAATGCCCTGTGCGAGAAATTGCAGCATTATCGGATAGGCTTTGGGTTCCCAAATGGTGACCAGTGGCTCCGGAAACTCCTTTTTCTTTCCTTTCACAGCCGTCGCAACCTTGCTCGGGTTTCTATGGCTGAGCAATTTTCGTATCAGCCCTTCATCCACGTAAGGCAGGTCAGTGGCCAAAACCAGCCAGGCACTATTAGGATCGTGTTGAAAAGCCGAGCAGATCGCACCAAAGGGTCCAAGGCCCAGAAACACATCCTCTATGACTTCATTGTCAGAAACCTCCTGCTCCTTTCTGACCGATAATCTCGTATCCAGGTTGCACTTTTGCAGGAGCTCTACCGAGTAAGAGCGTTGTGACTTGCCGAAATAATTGAGAAGGCCCTTGTCCCGACCCATTCTCATGCTTTGACCTCCGG
>CBDUAY010000095.1:0-10442 GCA_965365245.1 uncultured Flavobacteriaceae bacterium
AGGCCAGAAGTAATAGGGTGATTGCAGCTAGTTTCAATTTCATAATAAAAGTTTAAAAGTTTTGGTTAGAAATTTGATTGAAACCCTCAATTTGAGAGTTGTGTTAAAGATAGTGAAATAAAAAAACAGTTTTTCATTCGATCTACTGGGAATCCTAAAGAATCACAGATGCATAAACAACGTCGCTGGTCGCTCAAAATCACAGAAAAGTGCTAACTTTAATTGAACAAAATCCGTAACCCCTCTAATTGCAACTCAATATGAAGACTGCCAGACTTTTTCTTTTTATCCTGCCCATTTTATGCTTCGGGCAAGGCTACTACAATGCCGAAAATTTTGGAAACCGTTCCCTACTTCTCAGCGGCAATGTCACCGGTAGTGTAGAAGACCTTGGGCTGACCTATTACAATCCGGCGAGGATCGCTTTGATAGAAAGCCCAACGTTCGCGATAAATGCCAAGGCTTACCAAGTTAGCACCTTGTCCTTGAAAAACATTTTCGGCACCGACAGCAAATTGAGTGATTCCAAATTTGAAGGGGTTCCGAGTTTGGTGGCAGGCACATTCAATATCGACAAATGGGAAAATCACCATTTTGCCTATGCTTTTTTATCGAAGGAAAGATCTCGGGTCAATATCAATGCTCGACGTCAGGGAACTGACGGTAAGATTGCAGAAGAGATTGAGGGTCTGGCTGATTCTTCTTCTCAGTTTGTTCTGGACAATACGACTTCTGACGAATGGTTTGGCTTGACCTGGGGAATGAAATTACGGGACAATTTCAGCATTGGGGTCTCCTCCTTCGTGTCTGTATACAATTACAGGGGAAAGTACGATCTTAGACTGGGTGTCGTAAATGAAGACGATGAGGTCAGTTTATACAACAATACGGTTAATTTCGGGCAGACTTCTTATGGGATGTTCTGGAAAGTCGGTCTGGCCTGGAAGCTAAAAAACTTTGATTTTGGCTTGAACCTTGATCTGCCTTATCTGGAAGTAGTGAAGAGTGGCAAGTTCAATTACACGGAGATTTTGGCAGCAAATGTGGGGAGTGACATCTTCGATTATGTCGAACCCAGCAGCGTGGAAGCCAATCGAAAAGAACCCATAGCTGTTTCGATAGGTGCCGGTATACCCTGGAAAAGGAACACCATACACTTGAAAGCGGATTGGCACGGAGCCGTAAGCGAATACGACCGCCTTGTGATTCCCCCATTTGATACGGGGAATGGTGAAACTGATGAGTTCATTTTCAAGGAAGAGCTCAAATCGGTTATCAATTTTGGGGTGGGTGCCGACTTTTACCTCAGCGAACGGGTGGATCTTTTTGCCAGTTTTTCCACTGATTTTTCTCCCCTGGTCACGAGTGCGACCATATTTGACTTTGTCAACGACTCTGACTCGGACATCAACCTGATTGCGGACTACATGCACTACGGCCTTGGGATTGATTTGAAATTCACAAAGGCACAGGTTACCATAGGGAGCACATATTCGGTGGCATCGGGAGATTTTGAGCGCCCCATCGACTTTCCGGATCCGGAGGACGGAGAGTTTCCCGATAATGATGAGCTGTCGCAGTTCGAGGTGACCCGCTGGCGGTTTATTGTGGGTCTGGAGTTCCCAATATTTGGCTATGATGTCAATTTTAAATAGTTAGTGCTAACGACCCTTGATCTGAGCCATGAAAAAAACCAATATTCATTTTTTCGGTGCTGCTTACACGGTGACAGGTTCCAAAATCCTTTTGGAAACCGATGAATCGAATATCCTGGTGGATTGTGGCATGTTCCAGGGCCTGAAGGAACTTCGTCTTCTAAACTGGAAGCCCATTTCTTTTGATCCCGGCAATATAGATATTGTCCTATTGACTCATGGCCATTTGGATCACGTTGGTTATCTGCCCAGGTTGTTTAAAGATGGATTCCGGGGTTCTGTCATTGGAACCGGACCGACCCTTGCCATTGCGGAAATTATACTTCGGGACAGTGCCAGGATCCACGAAGAAGAGGCCAAAAAGGCGAACGAGGAAGGGTACTCGAAGCATCATCCGGCACTGCCGCTTTATTCCATGGATGAGGTTGAGAAGGTGGTTCAACGTTTCAAAGAGTGTGAAAGAGATCATTGGTTTGACCTCTCGGATTCAATCAGATGCCGGTTCAGGTACAACGGACATATTTTGGGAGCCTGTTTCATCGAGTTGGAGATCGATCAGAAACGCATAGTTTTTTCAGGTGACATTGGCCGCAAGGATGATCTGCTTCTCAATGACCCGGAGAAGCCTGAACGTGCTGACGTTCTGATTCTCGAAAGCACCTATGGGAACAAGTTGCACCCACCCGACAGCATAGAGGACGTTCTGAGCGAACTGATCACGAAATGCATTCACAATCGCGGCACCCTCATCATACCTACATTCGCAGTGGAGCGCTTGCAAGTGGTGATGAACATTTTGTGGAAGTTATACAAGAGAAACAGAATCCCGGGTCTGCCTATTTACATTGACAGCCCGATGGGAAACAATGTCCTGAATCTTTTTCGAAAATTCCCGGACTGGCACAAAATGCCAATAACAGAGCTGAACGCCGCCAGCAACCACATGCGCCTCATCAGCTCATATCGGGAAACCTGGGAAGCAATTGATGATATCCGGGCCAAGGTGGTAGTCGCAGGAAGTGGAATGGTGACCGGAGGTAGAGTATTGACTTACATACAACAGTACATCGATCAGGAAAACACACACGTCCTTCTGGTAGGCTATCAGGCGGAAGGCACCCGTGGAAGGCAACTGCTCGATGGTGCTCATGAGATTAAGATCAGGGGAAGATACTATCCCGTAAAGGCGGAAATCCATCATATTGAAAGCCTGTCTGCCCATGCCGATCAGAGGGGTTTGTTGGATTGGCTGAACCAAGTCGAAGGTAAGCCTGAGAAGACATTTCTCGTACACGGAGAGCCATCCGCGCTTGATGCTCTTCGGGTCAAACTAAAGGATTCTTATGGGTGGAATCCAATAATTCCTCAACTCGATCAGAAGTTCGCTCTGCCAATCTGAGTATTGAGGGTTTGAGTTGTTGACAAGTTTGATTTATATCATGTTTTATTTCGATTGATCCGAATAACTTTGAAACGAATACCGAAGAAAATGTCATTTAAAAGACTTCTCAGCCTGGTGGGTGTATTCGCCCTGCTATTTAATTTTTCCTGCAACAGAGAAAAAGCTGCTGATACAGATACTCCAGGCCATGTATCTCATGAATGGAGTTATGCGGGTGAGACCTCACCCGAGCACTGGGCCGAACTGGAAAAGAATTCCGACTGTTCGGGCGACAGGCAATCTCCGGTAAACATTATTGATCTCAATGTTGTGGAGAAAGAGGGGGATACGGCCCACAACACGCTATTTTATTCACCCAAGACGATTTTGACCCGAGTAAGGAACAATGGTCATACGGTACAATTCGATTTTGACAGGGGAGACTCCATATGCAGCAGGGATGTTCATTATGATCTCGTGCAGATTCACTTCCATACGCCTTCAGAGCACACAGTCAATGGCATTCGATATCCCATAGAAACTCACCTTGTGCATCGGAGCAAACAAAAGGATCGCTTTCTGGTGCTTGCAATTTTCGGAATTGAGGGCCAGGAAAGCGAGACCCTTGAGAGATTGGAAAGCTTTCTCCCGTTGAAGGAGGGAGAAGAGAAAATCATAAACACGGCCCTGGACCTCACCACGATTTTTCCACATAACAAAGACTACTATTCTTACAGCGGCTCACTCACTACTCCTCCTTGCACGGAGAACGTGAATTGGATCATCTTCAAGGAGCCCAGCATACTTTCGCTCGAAGAGGTCATACGCATGCGTGACAACATGCCCCTCCGCAACTTTCGAAATGAACAGGACCTGAATGACCGGGTGGTTCAACTTTACCGGAATCCGCACGGATTTCCAAGAAACTGAAAGGGCTCCAAAGTTTACCTTTTGTCAATACAAGGATTAATTTTTTATATTTACAGGAACAGTGATGCGTTAATGATATGAATTCAGGGAAAATTCCTCAAGACTCTAACAATTATTGGGAACAGTTGGAACGGATGGAAAAGTTGATCCGTGCTGCAGAAGTCAAAGCCGGGGTCATTTTTTCTTTTCACAGTTTGATCCTTGGTCTGTTTGTAGACCGTATGGATTACCTCCAGTCAATATTTGCGCAGAGCACCGCATTTTTTATCCTGTCTGGCATTTGGATGATCTTTGTCGTTTTGTCTATTTATTACTGCTTCAAATGTTTCAAGCCTCAAATTGAAACCAAATACGATACGAATGTGTTTTTCTTTCAGGATGCCGTGAGGTCCTTCGATTCAGTGGAGGATTATACCAAGACCCTAATGGATATATGCGAAGACAACGACAAATTATGCGAGCAGCTTAGTCAGCAGATTCACGTTGAGAGCAAGATTATCGACGAAAAATTTAAAGCTGTTCACAATTCCATTAAATATTTTGGGCTTAGTTTCGTTTTTATATTGATGTTGATCGGTCTTTGGATCATAAGATTGTGAACTGGATTTTTTAGAATGATTGAATACGAAAAGCTCAAGGAAAAAATTCTGAACTTGCTCGATGAGCAACTTCCGGGCGAATTGACCTATCATGGCACGCACCATACACTGGATGTGTTGGATGTTTGCAATGCCTACATTGAACGTGAAGGCATTGAAGATAGGGATGCGCTGTTATTGAGAACTGGGGTGCTTTTTCATGATTTTGGATTTACGCGGTCTTTTGACCATCATGAGAGAAACGGAGCGATGCTGGCTGAAAATGTTCTTCCGGATTTTGGATTCAGTCGGAAGGAGATTAAAACAGTTGAAGGTTTGATCATGGCTACAAGAATCCCTCAAAAACCTGAAACAGAGCTCGAGAAGATCATCTGTGATGCCGATCTTGACTACCTGGGGAGGGATGATTATTATCGCATATCAAATACCCTTTTCCTGGAATTGAAATCTTTGGGCAAGATTGAAACTGAAGCTGAGTGGAATGCCTTGCAAATTGGTTTTTTGGAGGCCCACCAATACCATACCGCATATGCCATTGAAAAAAGACAGCCTGAAAAGGAGAAGAGAATAGCCGAACTCAAGGCCAAAAATGACAGCTGAACCTCCAAAAAAACCGGTTTTGTTTTCCGGGATTGGGTTTCTGATCGCCGGGATCCTTGTGAGAAAACTCAGTGACTTCCAAATGTTAGGGTTACTTCTTATACTGTTGGGGGTTGGGTTGAAAACCTACTACATCATTCGTGCGATTCGCAGCGGTCTCTACGAACCGGGAAAGGAATTGTGGCTCTTGTTTGTCGGTCTGTCCTTATTTCTCGGAGGACTTTATCTAAGAGGAGAGAACTACTCTGTTTTGAATCCAACCTATCTAATTTTTTGTGGATTGGGTCTTAAAGTGCTATTCATTATAAGGTTCATACAAATCGTGCGCATTAAACGCCAAAAGGGATTGGACACATAAAGTTTATTTTTCCTCAATTTCTCCGCATCCAATGCGCGCCCCGGCTGCACCCGAAGGCTGTGTGGAAAAATCATCGATTCCCGCATGGATGATAATTGCCTTTCCCAGAATATCCCTGGATGGGTCCTCGCAGCCAATGCACCACAGATCAGTCTTTCTGGAAATACGACCTTCTCCATCTTTACCCACTTCAATGTTGCCTATGTCTCCTCTGTGAAAAGAATCACCGTTCCACTTTCCGTGGTTTTCTCCGGTTGGATTCCAGTGCCCACCCGCCGAACTGCCATCCTCTGCAGAGCAATCACCTTCGGCATGAATGTGAATGGCGTGATCACCGGGTGTAGCTCCTTTTACAATGGCTTTCATGGTCACTAAACCGTCACGTTCGGAAAAGGAAACAGTACCTGTTGTCACGCTTCCACTTTTCGAGATAATGACTGCTTCCGCTTTTTTGGTCTTCTCCATGAGGCGGTTCTGTTCGAAATCTGATAGAAGATAAAAGACTCCCAATGTGAGACTGATGGTCAGAATTGTTGTGATTTTCATTGATTAAGGATTTATTAGGTAATAGTCTTGCATAAACTCGAGCTTCAGGTTGCTTAGTTTTTTAAAAAAGGATTTGTTGTTATGGAGCATCTGGTTATTCCTGAAATGCAGAAACTGACCTTGCCCGTGCACGCTTAGACCTTCTGTTTTGTATATGTTCAGGTGGTAATAGGGTATGATCCACGTAAAATTGTCTAGTCGTCGTGTGATGCGGATGAGAATCCCCTTAGGACGGAGCTCAATGTTGGCATAGTTCAGATCCGGGCCGTTGAGCAAGGTTTGCTCGAGTTTAGGGCTGGCTTCGTCTATCACCATCCGACCGGAACCCACACCTCTAAGAATCAACTTTTTCTTCAAGGAGAAAGATTTGCCTACAAGGTCCTGGATTATTAGCTCGTGTTCGTCGTTCTTATGAGAGGTATTCAACAGCATCTATCAGTAAATCATGTTTTTAATAGCACAAAGATACAAAATGTTTAATTATATTTTTAAAAAGTTAAACAAAAATAATGATGTTTTGTCAAGTCGCAGGCTTTAAGCACGAGAAGAATGCTTAAATTCGAAATGAATTTGATGATTCTTGCTATTAAAAGTTTCATACAACCGACCGAATTTTAATATTTGACACAATGAAAACCCGAATTTTGTCCTATCTGTTAGTCAGCTTCGTTACTGCCTTGAGCTTCGCTCAGGAATCTGCTGATGAAACCCTGAAGAAAGCCAATAATCCCCTGGCTGACATGACGGCTTTGAACTTTCACAACTACTATATCCCGAAACTTTCAGATGCGCCGAGCGATGCCTATTTGAACAATGCCTGGATTCGCTTTGCAAAACCAATGGCAAAGGGAAAATTGCTCCTTAGAATTTCCATGCCGATCAGCACCATTGCCGTGCCGGATCGATTTGGAAGTGTGAGCTCTACCAGCGGACTGGGCGACGTAAATGCTTTCCTTTCGTATAATTTCGTCTCAGAAAGCAATAAGACGATAGGAGTAGGGCCTCTTCTCGTTGCTCCGACCGCCTCTGAAACCGTGCTGGGATCTGGAAAGTGGCAGGCGGGCCTGGCGTTTGTGGCCTTTATAGCCAATTCTCCCACATTTCAATTTGGAAGCCTCATTACCTGGCAGGCCTCCTTCGCAGGTGAGAGTGAACGCAGCGATACGAATCTGGGGGCTTTCCAGCCGTTTTATTTCTGGCAACTTGGCAAAGGAACCTATCTTCGTGGAGCGCCAATATGGGTGTTCGATTTTGAGAATGAGGCCTTTCACGTGCCAATCGCTTTGGGCATTGGAAAAGTGGTCAAGGTTGACAGGACGGTGTTCAATTTGTTCATCGAACCTCAGTATTCCATTCTGACCAAAGGTACTCAACCTCAATTTCAGTTGTTCACCGGGATCAATCTCCAGTTTCTAAAGAAGAATTGACCTTTGACACCAACCCATTGACTGATATTTGTTAGCCTTTAAGCTTGTTTTACGTTGTACATTTGAAATATTTACAACCAAAAACGACTCGTGATGAAGAGCTTACCCTTAATCTTGTTGCTCCTGTCATTTTATGCAACGCAGTCTTCTTATGCAACGCAGTCTTCTTATGCAACGCAGGCTTCCGAAGATCCCGGATTTATTTCCTCACAACAGCGAATTCAACAGGATTCATTGATAGAACCTGAATTCATTAAAAAACTGGAATTCGCAAACGAACGTGGAGTTCCTCTAATGGACCTGCATGTGCATCTCAAGGGCGGTTTGACTATGGAAGAAGCGCTCGACAATGCCCGACGATACGGATTCACTTATGGAATTGCCTATAACTGCGGACTGAAAATGGGTTTTGAATCAGAGGATTCCTTAAGAACCTTCGTCCGGGAATACAAAAAGCCTCCGGGTACTTATCTCGCGATGCAGGCCGAGGGAAGAGAGTGGCTCGAAATGTTCAGCAAAAGCACAATCAGCCTGTTTGACTACGTTTTTACCGATGCCATGACATGGACCAACAATAACGGAAAGCGCATGAGGCTTTGGATTCCTGAAGAGACCGAAATTGGAGATCCTCAGGATTTCATGGAGCAGTTGGTGGAAAATATTGAGGCTATTCTGGACAATGAACCCATCGATATCTATGTCAACGCTACCTATTTGCCGGATGCCTTGATTGAACGCTATGACCAACTTTGGACTCCTGACAGAATGGACCGGGTAATTGATGCATTGAAACGAAATCAAGTAGCCATGGAAATCTCGGCGAGATATAAGATTCCAAGCGAGACATTCATCAAAAGAGCGAAGAAGTCAGGTGTGAAGTTCACTTTTGGAACCAACAATACTGGAGCCCAGGACCTTGGACGGCTTGAATATTGCCTGGATATGGTCAGAAATTGCGATTTGACAAAGGAAGATATTTGGGTTCCCGAAGATTCTGATTTCTAGCTTCACTGTATAAGGCTATCATCTTCATTTCTGTTTCTCTGAGTTGCTCTATGAGCTCTGAAATTGACTTCATGACAATTGAATTTTAACTTCTCGGTGATTTTGAGAAGATAAAATTAGCCTTGATTCAGTGATAGAATCATGACATTAAATGTCATGTGGCGTTAAAAAAATCATAAATTGGATGTGCCCAGGTTGGAGATCAATAGAATTTCTGGAGATCCTCAACCAGGTCAGCCTCTGACAGAAGGGCCATTTTCTTCAAACGAATCTGCTCGAGCTGCTTATTATGGCGATCAATCAGCTCAGGGTCAGTTTCTTCCTTGCGTAATGCCAGAATTCGATCTGACTCTGCATCGAGGGCCCTCAGAGCCTCCTGGTAGTCTTCAGTATAGATCGCATAATTTCTTTCGTCCTCAGATCTTCCGCCGTTTTTGCTGTAGTCGTGATGCTCACTCAGGTCAGGAAAAGGGATAATTTCCTGGGCCGTGGTGAAATGGATTATGCCCAGGGTCAGAACGAGAATAGGAAGCACTTTTTTCATTGCGGTTTTGTTTACAGCGGCAAAGTTACTCAAAAAAAAGGACCGGCGCGAGCCGGTCCCTTTTTGAATGAAAACTTACTTAAAATCTAACATTAAATGGAATCAAATTTGAACGTGCAAGGTAATGGGCAGGGTATACGAAACTCCTACCGGGATACCTCTTTGTTTCCCTGGGGTCAGGGTCGGAAGCATGTTCACTACGCGAACCGCTTCTTTTTCCAGTCGGGCGTGAGGTCCTCTGGCTCTTGCATCCTGAACCTCGCCATTCTTGTTGATCTTGAAAATGACATAAACTTTTTTCTTTCCGGGTGCCAATCCAAGATCTTTTGACAAGTTTGTGTTGTAGTTTTTGGCCACGTGCTGAGTGATCTTCTCCTGCAAACACTTTTTCTTCTCCTCTTTGGTTCCCTTGCAACCTGGGAACACCGGAGGATCCTCTATAATTGCAAATGGTATGTCTTTTGCAACCTCTTCTTCTTCGACCACTTCCTCGATGTCGTCCATCTCAATGACTTCTACGAATTCACTCTCATCGGTTTCTGTGGTTTCAAGAATAGTTTCTTCGATATCCTTTTCGTTTGCTACCACTTCGATCACTTCGGGAGCCGGTGGCGGAGGTGGAGGTGGTTTGACCTCAAGGATTCTCTCTGTGATTGGGATATCAATAATTTCTTCCTCCTGAATATTCAGGGCGCTTAGTTCGTCAACGGAGCGATCAAATGTCCTCCATTCTATAGCTGTGTAAATGATAATGAGTGAGAGCAGTAAGCCCAGCTGAAAGAAGATCTTGCTGTAGGCCGCGACGCTCGCTTTCTCTGACTTTTTGGCTAACATGACTGGGATATTTAATTTGAAATAAAATTACGCCCATCAACTAGCATAATTCATGACAATTGTCACTTTAGCAATTTTTGCACACATTTATTGAGAATTTTAAGTTCAATATCGATTTCGAATTGACATATCCATTATCTTCTGAAAAATGTTGGTTTTAGCTGAGATTATTGATAATTTTTTTCGTCAGTCTGTAACAATATGGACGATTATTGCGTCTATTACAATAGCTCAATGACGATTTAACCCTTTTTACAGCCCCCGATGTTTGATATTGACCGCTGGCAGGAAATTTTTGACACCATTCACAAGAACAAGCTGAGAACCTTTTTAACGGGTTTGTCTGTTGCTTCTGGGATTTTTATTCTCGTGGTATTGCTCGGGTTTGGCAGAGGGATGGAAAATGGCATCCGCAAAGAATTTGAAGCCGATGCCACTAATCGCATTTGGGTTTGGACCCAGAACACCACCAAGGAGTACAAGGGCCTGAATCCGGGTCGAAGAATCCGCATGAAGAATGACAACTTTGACTACATCAGCCAGAACTTCAAGGATCAGATTGA
>CBDUAY010000096.1:0-10381 GCA_965365245.1 uncultured Flavobacteriaceae bacterium
AACCATGACTCCCTGATCGAGAAAGTTGAGGATTTCAGCCTGGAAACACGATTTGGTAAGTATTGTTTGAGAGCTTACAGGCAAACCACGAACAACCAGGTTCACCTTGCACTGACCAAAGGTGAGTGGAAATTGGGGGACGAGGTTTTGGTTCGGATCAATTCCACCCTGATCAACAACGACATACTGGGGACATTGATGAGCAATCCTGACGATAAATTGGGAAAGATGTTCGAGCTGATTGAAAAAGAGGGCAAGGGAGCCATAGTCTTCATCAACCAGGAGTACCAGTCGTTTGACCTGCTCAGGCGCCTGAAGAACCTCAAAAATGTTCAGAGTGGCTCGGAGATTGAACCCCTGATCAAAATGGATGAGAAAGATTTTGGAATCGGGGCCCAAATCCTGCACGACCTCAACATAAGCAGAATTCGTCTGATCTCAAACAGCAAGTATTCCGGAAAACGTGTCGGAATGATCGGCTACGGTTTGGAAATCGTCGATTACGTCCCTTTTTCGTAGTTCACCTGGAGTGAGTTTTATTCGAAAAATATTGTTTCCTTTTTCGCTTCTTTACGCAGCGGTTATCCGATTGAGAAACTACTTATACGACAGGGGTTGGTTGAAATCATACTCTTTCAGCATTCCCGTGATCGCCGTCGGCAATCTCAGTGTGGGCGGAACCGGCAAAACGCCGATGATCGAATATTTGGTGCGTTTGTTGAAAGATGACCTGAAACTTGCGATACTGAGCAGGGGCTACGGTAGAAAAACCAGTGGCTTCATAATGGGACAAAAAGGCACCAACGCTGAAATTATTGGTGATGAACCATACCAGTTTTTTAGAAAGTTTGACGGTGTAAAGGTAGCTGTTGACGAAAACAGGGTTAGAGGCGTCACAACTTTGCTGGAGGAGAAAAACCCTCCTGACGCAGTGCTATTGGATGACGCGTTTCAGCACAGGCGAATTCGCGCCGGCTTTTATATTCTGATGACCAGCTACGGAAAACTCTATTCTGAGGATTGGGTGCTTCCTGCAGGAAACTTGAGAGAGCCCAGGTCAGGTTCCAAGAGAGCGAATGTGATCATAGTAAGCAAGTGCCCGGAGAAGCTCGATAAAAATGAAAGAAAATCGATTTGCGACCGCTTGCATCTGAATAAAGATCAGGAAGTATTCTTTACCGGAATCGAGTACGCTGATAAAGCCATCGGTAAAAGGGATGAATTGACTTTGGAAGCATTGCGTTCTTGTCAGGTTCTCCTTGTGACGGGAATTGCTAATCCATCGCCATTGCTGCAATATTTGAGTGAAAAGAAGATTGATTCAACACACCTCAGATTCAGTGATCACCACATGTTGAGCTCTGGTGAGCAGGCTCGCATTGAGTCAGATTTAAGAAAATTGCCAGGTGACAGAAAAATAGTGCTGACCACTGAAAAGGATTATGTCAGGAACTTTGAGTCATCGGAGTTACCTGTTTATTACCTGCCGATTCAGATCCGTTTTTATGAAGGAGAGGATCGTTTCAAAAAGATAATTCACAATTATGTACGAAAAAATTAAAGAAACAGCCAAATTCTTAAAGGATGTCGGAATCAAAAACCCGGAGATTGGCATCATTCTGGGAACTGGTTTGGGGGGAGTCGCAAAGACTATCCAGATCGAAAAAAAGATTCCATACCACGACATTCCCAACTTCCCGGTGTCGACAGTAAGTGGTCATACCGGAGCCTTGATCTATGGGGAGCTTTCCGGGAAAAAAGTAGTCGCGATGCAGGGTCGTTTTCATTATTACGAGGGCTGGAAAATGGATGAAGTGACTTTTCCCGTGCGGGTCATGAAGCTTCTTGGAGTTGAGAAACTAATGGTTTCCAATGCCAGTGGGGGAGTGAACCCTGATTTTGAAGTCGGTGACATCATGATTATCACCGACCACATCAATTTCATGCCCGAACATCCGTTACGAGGTGAGAATGATTCGCGTTTCGGGCCCAGGTTCGTCGATATGCATGAGCCTTACAATCTGGAAATGATTGGTGTGATGAAGGAAGTGGCCGCAGAAAAAAACACGGAAGTAAAACTGGGGGTGTACCTCGCCCTTCAGGGGCCCACATTTGAGACACCCGCTGAGTATCGCATGGTCAGATTGGTTGGAGCAGATGCGGTTGGGATGAGCACGGTGCCTGAAGTCATCGTTGCCAAGCATATGGATATGAAGTGCTTTGGCCTCTCAGTCATCACTGACCTCGGCATAGAGGGCAAGATCGAACCTGTCTCTCACGAGGCCGTGCAAGAGGCCGCAAGAGGCTCAGAGGAAAAGCTCAATGATCTCGTACTTGAATTCATTCGACGTTGCTGATTTGAATCCCATGTATGGTTCCAGATTCAGCCTTCGAAACGAAAAAAAGCACTTCAAAACGAAGTGCTTTTTAGCTTACTAACTCAAAATTAATCAAATGAAGAACAAAATTTTGTGAGGAATTTTGTTTGCGTTTACAAGGTAAGAATATTTTAATAATTCAACAAAATTCTAGTGAAAAATATTTGGTTTACCTATTTTTTAGCCTCCCTGATGTAATTATTTTCAAGAAATCAATGTTATTATTAATAAATGACGCCCTACAGAAGTGACAGTATTTTGCTCAAACAAAAAAGCACTTCGGGATGAAGTGCTTTTTAGCTTACTAACTCAAAATTAATCATAATGAAAACAAAATCTGTGGGGAACTTTGCTTCACTTTTCTAAATTGCAAATCTCGTGCCAAAGAATCAATCAATTGTTACATTATTGTTAATGTTTGTTATGAATTTCACAATTTCTTCAACTTGATTTTCTTTTTTGGCCATTTTTATCTCCTTAACGCCTTAAATCATGGGAAATACTTTCAAGTCGAAAAAGCGAGGCGTATATAAATTAAAAGGCCCTTCAAAAAGTGAAGAGCCTTTTAGCTTACTAACTCAAAATTAATCATAACGAAGTCAAAACTAATGGGGAATTTTGCTTCAACATAAAGATAGCAAATTCCGTTCCATTTTTATTGACCTACTGTTAATCCTATGTTAAATCATACCAGGTGCTTTTCAGCCCTGTAAGAAGAACGCACAAGGGCACCGCTTTCCACATATCTGAAACCGAGGTCCAGCCCGATTGTTTTGTATTTCTCGAATTGTTCCGGCGTGATGAATTCGTGAACCGGCAGGTGTTTTTTGCTGGGCTGAAGATATTGCCCGATGGTTACGATGTCCACTTTGGCTTTTTTCAAATCGTGAAGGGTTTCGATGACCTCCTCCTCGCGTTCACCCAAGCCAAGCATGATTCCCGATTTCGTTCTGGGCTGACCTGAATCTTTTATGTATTCAAGAACTTCAAGGCTTCTGTCGTATTTGGCCTGAATCCTAACCTCCCGGGTCAGTCGTCTGACAGTTTCAAGATTGTGAGAAATAACCTCTGGAGCTACTTCAACGATGCGATCGATATTTCTTCGAATCCCTCTAAAATCAGGGATCAGCGTTTCCAGGGTTGTATTTGGGTTACTCCGTCGTATGGCCTCCACCGTCTCGGCCCAGATGATCGAGCCACCGTCTCTAAGATCATCTCTGTCGACCGATGTGATGACAGCATGTTTGATATTCATCAAGTGAATTGACCTCGCCACTTTTTCAGGTTCGTCCCATTCTACACTTTCAGGTTTACCTGTCTTAACACCGCAAAAGCCACAGGAACGGGTACAGATATTACCGAGGATCATAAAGGTTGCAGTTCCTTCTCCCCAGCATTCTCCCATATTGGGGCAACTTCCACTTGTGCAGATTGTATTGAGCTTGTATTTGTCGACAAGACCTCTGAGGTCCTTGTATTTCTTTCCCACAGGGAGTTTCACCCGAAGCCACTCCGGTTTCTTCTGCCTGGGTACGGTTAGATTGTCTGACATAGATAGGATACTTTAGCCTGCAAATTTACGAAGAATTACCTGATTTCTAATGATCACTATATTTGAGAAACTTGACGATATACCCGATCTGCCCCAGGTGGTAGATATCGTGATGCATCATCCCCTGCAGGAGCCAGGCATATGTAAATTCACCTTTGAAGTCGCCATCATAATAGGTCTTTTGCAAGAAATCGTCACTTTTTCCTTCCAAAAACGACAGTATTCCCGACAGACTCTTGTGGTAGTCTGCCATTATATCTGATCTGCCCAGGGATCTCAGCATATCCGGATCTTTCCAGTTTGATGGATGATCATCTGTAAGGCATCCAGAGCCACTTTCCAGTTTCAAAAGGGTTTCTCTCCTCCAAATTGTGAGATGTGAGATGATCTCGGCAACGCTGTGCATGTGTTTGATCGGGCGCCTGAAGAAATCTTCTTCTGAAACAAGTTGCATTTTCTTGCTGAAATTGCTCCCGATCCAGGGTTTGCCGTTTTGAATTTGGTTCATCTGGCTAACCAAATCGTTTATCCTTTGTTTCATATCAATTATTCTTGAGGAAGGAACTCACCCCTTATCATTACTTTGTCGATGAGATTGCTCCCAAAGGCATAAGGCAGGAAACCATAGGATGGAATCTCTTTGGTGAGTATCAAATTGGCAATTTTACCCCGGGTTATACTTCCCAGGCTATGGCTGAGATTCATCGCATAGGCGCCATTGATAGTCGCGGCGTTGATAGCCTCCTCAGGCGTTAGACGCATTTTAATACAGGCTGTGGAAACCGCAAAATTCATATTGCCGCTCGGTGTGGAACCCGGATTGAAATCCGTCGCTATGGCCAGCGCCATTCCGCGATCGATCATTTCCCGGGCTGGAGTGTAGGGTATGCTCAGGAAATAGGAACAGGAGGGAAGCGCAACGGGCATGACCTCAGACCTTTCCAGGTCTATGAAGTCCTGATCTGTCATCACTTCCAGGTGATCAACCGTAAGGGCCTCCAATTCGATGGATGCCTTTATTCCGCCAATGCTGTTGAATTGATTTACATGTATTTTAGGAACAAGACCGTAAGTCTTGCCCGTTTCCATGATTTTTTTGGTCTGTTCTGCTGAGAAATATCCTTTTTCACAGAAGGCATCGATGAACTCTGCAAGTCCTTTTTCAGCCACTTTTGGAATCATCTCGTCGCAAATCAGGTCCACGTACTTGTCCGGTTGATCACGATATGGCTCCGGAAAAGCGTGGGCACCTAAAAAGGTAGCCTTCACTTCAATCGGGTAAGAAGCTGCCAGGCGCTTGATCACTCGAAGCATTTTCAGTTCGGCCTCGATGCTCAGTCCATATCCAGATTTGATCTCAACGGCACCTGTTCCCAATCGCATAATCTCTTTCAATCGACTCGCAGACTGTCCGAGAATGTCTTCTTCGGAGGTGCTTTCAAGCTGTCTGGCCGAGTTCAGAATTCCCCCGCCACGCGCTGCGATCTCTTCATAACTCAAACCTCGAATCCGATCCACGAATTCACTTTCCCGATTTCCGGCATACACAAGATGAGTGTGCGAGTCACACCAGGCCGGAAGGATCATTTTTCCTGAAGCATCTACTTCCAGATCGGCTGTCACACGCGGGATCTTCGCCATAGGGCCGAAATCTGCAATTCTATCATTTTCGGTGATCAGAAAGGCATTATTGAGAGCCGGTAGTTCACCCATTTCAACACCCTCGACCTTCCTGACCTCGGGGCCCCTGATTTGAAGGAGCTGCTTGATATTTTTAAACAGAATTCTCATTCTCTACAAATCTAGCCCAAATATTTCATTCGGTTCCTAAAGACGCTTCTTTTAGGGTCACAATTGTTACTTGCATGACGTCTGATTAATTCTTGATATGAGTATCTTTGTGTAAATTTTTTCACCATGAACAAAGCGATCTACATCGCCACCGGAGAACCGGAAAGCGGAAAGTCACTGATCACATTGGGTCTTCTGCGGATTATTCTCGGACGAACAAAACGAGTAGGCTACTTTCGGCCTATCATTGAGAACCTGGTAAAGGGTCAAAAGGACAACCACATAGATACCGTTCTATCCCATTTCAATCTTGACATGTCTTATGAGGAGTGTTATGCGCTGACTGTGCAAGATGTGATTCAAATGAAGATCGATAATAAAGAGGAGGAAATTGTCGATATGATATTCAAGAAATACAAAGAGCTCGAGGAGCGCTTTGATTTTATTTTGCTTGAAGGTACTGACTTCTCTGGGGAAGCCGCATTTGTCGAACTCGATCTGAATGCAATCATTGCAAAAAATCTCGGAGCGCCGGTAATTCTGGTAGGCACGGGCAAGGGTAAAACGGATGAGGAGTTGATTTCAAATCTGCACCTTGCTTATGACTCTTTTGTGGAAAAGGAGGTCAGGGTTCTCGGCGTAATTGCAAATAAAGTAGAGTCTGAAAATCTTCAGAAAATGGAGGAGGCAATCTCCGAGAAATTGAGTGATGAGATTTTTGTGGCTGCCATACCCTTGATAAACAGCCTTTTCAATCCGACGATCAAAGAAATAGTTTACGATATCGGGGCGGAGCTTGTTCTTGGCGATGACCAGGTGAACAACCAGGTAGAGAGTTTCGCGGTGGGAGCGATGCAGCTCAGGAATTTCTTAACTCACCTTACGGAGAATTGCCTGGTGATAACCCCGGGAGACCGCGCAGATATCATATTGGCTACCTTGCAGGCCAGCATTTCAGAGAACTATCCCAAAATAGCCGGTATTGTTCTGACCGGAGGACTTGTTCCGGAAAAATCCGTGATCCAGTTGGTCAAAGGTTTGCGGGAGATCGTTCCCATCCTGACCGTAGATAGAGGAACCTTTGAAGTAGCAAACGATATAGGGGCGATTCGAGCCCATATATATCCGAACAATGAGCAACGGATCTACACGTCGCTCATCACATTTGACAAATACGTCAATATGGAATCGCTTACAAAGAAGTACCTGAAATTTAAAAAGCGAGGCCTTACACCGCGAATGTTTCAATACAATTTGCTGAAAAAAGCAAAGAAAAAGAAAAAGCACATCGTCTTGCCGGAAGGTACGGATGACAGAATTCTTCTGGCTGTTTCGAGGCTTCAGGCCCTGGATGTTGTCGACATCACATTATTGGGATCACCGGATCTCATTCGGAGCAAAATCGCCCAGCTTGGCATTCCGATGAACATGGAATCTATCCGTATCATCGACCCCGTGAACTCGGATCATTTTGAGGATTATGCCGAGACCCTTTATCAACTGAGAAAACACAAGAACATCAATCGACCCATGGCCCATGATATGATGGCCGACGTTTCCTTTTTTGGCACAATGATGGTTCACAAAGGTCATGCCGACGGGATGGTTTCAGGAGCTGTTCATACCACACAGCACACGATTCGACCCGCCTTGCAATTCATCAAGACCAAACCCGGTGTTTCAGTGGTTTCCTCGGTCTTCTTCATGTGCCTGGAAGATCGTGTATCTGTTTTTGGTGATTGTGCCATCAATCCTAATCCAACTGCGGAACAGCTGGCTGAGATCGCCATTTCCTCGGCTGATACGAGTGCGGCCTTTGGAATCGAACCCAAAGTAGCCATGCTGTCCTATTCATCAGGCGCCTCAGGATTTGGAGTCGATGTGGACAAGGTGCGAGAGGCTACTGAAATTGTAAAGGCGAAAAGACCCGAGCTCAAGATTGAAGGCCCGATCCAGTATGATGCGGCGGTCGACATCAATGTGGGAAGGAAGAAAATGCCGGATTCCCTGGTCGCCGGACAGGCGAGTGTGCTGATCTTTCCGGATTTGAACACTGGTAACAACACCTACAAGGCTGTGCAAAGAGAAACCGGAGCCATTGCCATCGGACCCATGCTTCAAGGATTGAACAAGCCCGTCAACGATCTCAGTCGGGGGTGTACGGTGGACGACATTTTCAATACAGTAGTGATCACAGCCATTCAGGCTCAAATGGAACTAGCTGAGGTTTAACTAGCTGAGGTTTAATATGATGAAAACAATGAAGATCCTCGTTATCAATTCGGGAAGCTCCTCCATAAAATTTCAACTTATCGGAATGCCTGCGGGAGAGGTGATAGCTTCAGGCGTGGCAGAACGCATAGGCCTGGATGAGTCAAAGATTAAATTTCAGTCTCAACAAGTAGAATTTGAGCAGGAGCGAGAAATAAAAAATCACGAGGCCGGTCTTCAAATGATTGCAGGACTTCTTCTCGATCCGAAACAGGGGGTCATTGAGGACGCTACAGGAATTGATGCCGTTGGACACCGCGTGGTTCACGGTGGAAGCAGTTTCTCTGAAACTGTGCGTATCGACGAGGAGGTCAAAGCGAAAATCCAGGAGCTGTTCAGCCTGGCTCCGTTGCACAATCCTCATAATTTCAAAGGTATAGAAGTCGCTGAAAAGATTTTTCCCGAAGCGGCTCAGGTTGCCGTTTTTGACACGGCTTTTCACCAGACTATTCCCGAAGTGGCTTACCGCTATGCCATTCCTGAAGAGATCTACCGTCAGCATCAGCTTCGAACCTATGGCTTCCACGGAACCAGTCATAAATACGTATCAGAGAAAGCCTCGAAATATCTCAAAGGAGAGGCGCGTAAAATGATCACGGTTCACCTGGGTAACGGATGCAGCATCACCGCAGTCAGGGACGGAAAGAGTGTGGAGCACTCGCTGGGCTTTGGTCCGATGAACGGTTTGATCATGGGAACGCGCAGTGGCGATATCGATCAATCCGTGATTTTTCACATGGTCGATGAGCTCGGATACGACGTCGATGAGGTGAAACGCCTTTTACAGGAGAAGAGTGGAATGCTGGGCCTTACGGGATACAGCGATTTGAGGGAGATTGAAACTGCAGCTTCCCAGGGTGATGAATCTTGCATCCTGGCCCTGAGAATGAACGCATATCGGGTTAAAAAATACATTGGGGCCTACACAGCTGCGATGAATGGTTTGGATGCCCTGGTTTTCACGGCAGGAATCGGGGAGAACTCCGATCTGCTTCGAAGGTTGATCTGTGCTGACATGGAGTTCTTAGGAATAAATCTAGACCAGGAAAAGAACCGTGTCAGGGAACATTCGATCCGGGAGATCCAAACAGAAGGTGCCCGGGTAAGCATCCTCGTGGTTCCGACAAACGAGGAAATTGAGATCGCCAAGCAGTCATTTCGACTTCTTTCTTCCCGAGATGCATCTCAATGAAATTCGTTAAATTAGCGGGTTTTTAATTCAAAATTTTATCAGGATGTCAAGACCCGGCAGAAACGAATACTCTGAATATTTCCAACCTTATTTGAATATTATTCCGCCCGGAGATTCAACATTGAATGAACTTCTGACTTCGAGTCTCGAAGCCTGTAATTCATTGTTTACGGGTCTTGAACCGGGAAAGGAAGACTACCGATACGCCGAAGGCAAATGGAGCATCAAAGAGCTGCTGCAGCACATGATAGATACAGAGCGCGTCTTTGCCTACAGGGCACTCCGATTTGCCCGAACAGATTCAACTGTTCTGCCAGGCTTCGATGAAAATTTGTACGTCGAAACCTGTGAGGCATCCGAAAGAAGCCTTTCATCATTGCTAGAGGAATTCAACTTGATGAGAAAATCCAACATGATAATGTTTGCGACGATGAGCGAAAATATTTTGAAAAGAAAGGGTCAGGTGAATGGGAATGAGATCAGCGTCCGGGCCCTGGGATTCATCATTTGTGGACATTTGCTCCATCACCTCAAGGTGATCGAAGAAAGATATCTGTAACAAACTATGCAAGAAGGAAAAGAAAAAGAACTGTCGGTTCAGTATGACGCGATAGTCATTGGTACGGGTATTTCCGGTGGATGGGCGGCCAAGGAACTCTGCGAAAAAGGGTTGAAGACCCTGGTGCTGGAAAGAGGTCGGATGGTCCGACACGTGGTTGACTACCCGACAATGAATATGGAGGCCTGGGATTTTGAGCACCGTGGCCAGACCACCGCAGAAGACAGGAAGCGGCAAGAAAAACAGGCCCGAACAGGTTATACTACGGATGAGCAGTGGAGACACTGGTTCGTAGACGATATCAAACATCCCTACACAGAAACCAAAAGATTCGATTGGATGCGTGGTTATCACGTGGGAGGAAGGTCGCTTACCTGGGGAAGGCATTCCTATCGTTTGGGGCCGCACGATTTTGAGGCCAACAAGAAAGACGGACATGGCGTTGACTGGCCCATTCGCTATAACGATCTGGCACCGTGGTACGACAAGGTGGAAGAATACATTGGCGTTTGTGGCAACAACGTCGGAAGTGACCAGGTTCCTGATGGAAAACTCACGGAACCCATGCCCTTCAATTGCGTCGAGGAGGACTTTGCCAACAGGGTCTACGAGAACATGGACGGACGGGTTGTCACTCA
>CBDUAY010000097.1:0-10154 GCA_965365245.1 uncultured Flavobacteriaceae bacterium
CGTAGGGTCCTCATATACGATTACCAACGACCATCCTGCGGCGCTGCTGCGGCCTTCAGAAGTACTGATATTGGCTACCCAGTAGTCTCCGGAAATCGGACTGTTGTTGGCGACAATGTCCGTAACATCTTTATAGTAAATCAGGTCAATGGTCTCGTCTGCGGTGATATCCTGATATCCGCGGCCAGGAACCTTGAACTTTACGGTCTCCGGATCCAAACTAGCAGGAGCTGATACAGCGCCCCAATAGAGGCCCGCATAGACGATGCGATTACAACTGCTGGTTGTAAACCGGGCACTGCTCGAGTTGAATGTATTCGGATTGTTGTCGACATCCACGAACACCATGTCGATGAAGTTGTTCTGTGTGTCCCCATTGTACGGAGTGTCCGGGCTGTCACCGAGAATCGAGTTTCCGATGATCGTTAGGTCTCCGTTGATCCCTTGTGTTTCATATCGCTGGGTAAATGGCGTCGTTGTCTGTGCATACGACGTTACCAGGCTGAAAAGAAACACAAAAAGAAATTGTGATAAGCGTTTGGTTTGAAGGTCTGTTTTCATGGCAATTATTTATTTAAACGAAAACTTTAAGTAAATAATGACTAAACAGGGAGAGGATTTATATCATTAATTATATCAGTCCAATAACACCCGAATTGCAAAAAAATTGTGCAAATGCGACTTTTTTTAGCGTCAATTTGGGTTGCAATCGTTGAAAATGAACTAAATTTGAGGATAGTTCAACCCCTAAAAACTTAATTGAAACATTATGAAAGCACTGAGTATGAAAAACTTCCAATCTGCACTATTGATCACGGCATTGTTCTTGTCATTTTCTGTGATCGGACAGATTGGAGGATGGAAGGCTGACCTGGTAGAAGACTCAGGTAAAGCCCTTGACGAAATGATTGAAAAACAACCCAAATTGCAGTCGTTCAAGGACAAGTCCTATGGCTATGCTGTTTTCCCGAAAGTGACCAAAGGTGCATTCGGCGTGGGCGGCGCAGGTGGAAAAGGAATTGTTTACAAGAACCATGTTCCTACTGGAGAGTCAACGTTGTCGCAGGTGACAATCGGCTTCCAGGCAGGAGGACAGCAGTACAAGGAAGTGATCTTCTTTGAAAATGCAGCGGCCTACGAAAAATTCACCAACAAAAAAGTCAAATTTGACGGTCAGGCCTCAGCTGTGGCCATTACCGAAGGTGGATCAGCGGATGTGGCCTTTAAGGATGGGATGGCGGTTTTCACCCATACCAGTGGCGGGCTCATGTTTGAAGCTTCCATTGGAGGACAGCACTTTTCCTTCAAACCCAAGGAATAGTTTAAATTCGTTCGAAGTTGAGATAATCCAAAAACAATGATTATCAACTACCCGGGAAATGAAAGAATTCAATTCCCGGGTTTTTTGTTTTTTATAGAATTGTTTGAAGCAAGTTGATTTTGAAGCAATGACATCACTACATAAAGCACAATAATCATCGGTACGCCGACGAGCTTGAAAAGCAACAAAAAAAGAACAGACAAGGCAAGAAAAACATAAGGGAACTCATTGCCCTTCCACCCGTAAGATTTGAATTTCAACGAAAACAACGGTATGTTCGCGTTCATCAGATAACATCCTGCCAGGGTGATTCCGATCAGAACATAGGTGCTTTGAATCCAGCCTGTTAAAAAGCTTCCTTCGTCATAAGCAAGTATCAGGGGAAGCGAGATGACAAAAATGGCGAATGCCGGCGTAGGCAGGCCAATGAAGGAATCCGTCTGTCTCTCATCGATATTGAAATTTGCCAATCTGTACGCCGCGGCCAACGGGATGAATAATCCGGCAAAGGGAATGAAATAATAGAAGGTCTCGTCAAAGGTGCTCCAACTCCCCTCTTCACAACTGAGTTCCATAAACCAACTGTCGCGAGCCGTGTGAAGCAACAGCTGAAACATGATGATTCCGGGCACAACACCTGAGGTCACAACGTCTGCCAGAGAATCGAGCTGTTTCCCGAGCTCACCCTGGATATTGAATTTACGTGCAAAAAATCCATCGAAAAAATCGAAGAAAATTCCCAAGAGAACGAATCCTGCAGCAGCAACCAGGCGATCTGAAGAAGCCATTAAAATGGCAAGCAATCCTGAGAACAAATTGAGAAGCGTGAACAGGTTCGGAATGTACTTTTTCATGAAAACGATTTCACTTTCGGTAAAATTAGTAAAATAAGAGCGATATCAATTCTTAAATCCTGTCGATTCTTAATTACTGTGTTAATAACTATTCCGGGGGGTTTTTTATTTTTTGAGCGTAATTATTACATTAGCAACGCTACTTAATCCAGATACTTCATGTCAGGCCAGACTTCATATACCGAAGAAAACATTCGCTCGCTCGATTGGAAAGAGCATATCCGAATGCGACCCGGCATGTACATTGGAAAACTTGGGGATGGTTCTGCCCATGATGACGGCATCTATATCCTGATCAAGGAAGTGCTTGACAATTCGATAGATGAGTACGTGATGGGAGCCGGAAAGACCATCGAGGTGTCGGTGAGAAAAAACCAGGTGACTATTAGGGACTACGGCCGTGGGATTCCGCTGGGAAAAGTCGTGGACGTTGTTTCCAAGATGAACACCGGGGGAAAATACGATTCCAAAGCCTTTAAAAAATCGGTGGGGCTCAACGGTGTGGGAACAAAAGCCGTGAATGCCCTCTCCTCCAACTTCAAAGTACAGTCGGTACGAGACGGAAAAGTGAAAATGGCAGAATTCGAACAGGGGAACCTGGTCAACGATCCGCCACCCGAAGCCACAAGCAGCCGCAAAGGGACAAAGGTGAGCTTCATTCCTGACTCAAAGATTTTCACTCATTACAAATACCGAAATGAGTACATCGAGAAGATGGTCAAGAATTATGTCTATTTGAACACCGGGCTTACTATCCTGTTCAACGGGGAGAAATACCGTTCTGAAAATGGGCTAAAAGACCTGCTCGATGAGAATATTGCCGAAGATGCCAAGCTCTTTCCGATTATTCACCTGATGGATGATGATATCGAAGTGGCTCTGACCTATAGCAAGCAGCAGTACAGCGAAGAATATCACTCGTTTGTCAACGGACAGCACACGACCCAGGGGGGTACGCACCAAAATGCGTTCCGGGAGGCACTGGTCAAAACGATTCGTGAATTTTTCGGAAAGAATTTTGACGCCTCAGACATCCGCAAATCCATTGTTGCCGCCATAAGCATTAAAGTGATGGAGCCCGTTTTCGAGAGCCAGACAAAAACCAAGCTGGGGTCGACCGAGATGGGAGCTGATCTGCCGACGGTAAGAACCTTTATCAATGACTTCGTCAAGAGACGACTGGACAATTATCTGCATCGCAACCCGGAAACCGCTGAAAAGATCCAGAGAAAGATCCTGCAGGCCGAAAAGGAGAGAAAGGAACTCTCGGGGATTCGAAAAATTGCCCGCGAACGGGCGAAGAAGGCCAGCCTGCACAACAAGAAGCTTCGAGATTGTCGGATTCACCTCAACAACATGAAAGCCGATAACCGCCTTGACAGCACCCTGTTCATCACTGAAGGGGATTCGGCTAGCGGATCGATCACCAAGTCCCGCAATGTGAACACCCAGGCGGTATTCAGTTTGAAAGGAAAGCCTTTGAATTCCTATGGGCTATCAAAAAAAATCGTTTATGAAAACGAGGAATTCAATTTGTTGCAGGCAGCGCTCAACATTGAAGATGGCATCGAAAACCTGAGATACAACAATATCGTGATCGCGACGGATGCCGATGTCGATGGAATGCACATCCGTTTGCTGCTCATCACCTTCTTCCTCCAATTTTTTCCCGAAGTGATAAAAGAAGGGCATCTCTACATTCTCGAAACGCCCCTGTTTCGTGTGCGAGATAAAAATGTGACTCATTACTGCTACTCGGAAGCTGAGAAGCAAAAGGCCATGAAAAAACTAAAAGGCAAACCCGAAGTCACGCGATTTAAAGGACTTGGAGAGATTTCACCGGATGAATTCGCTCATTTCATCGGCAAGGACATTCGCCTTGACCCGGTGATGCTCAGCAAGGAAACATCAATTGAGAAGCTTCTGGACTTCTACATGGGAAAAAACACCCCGGAGCGTCAAAAATTCATAATAAATAACCTGAAGGTCGAACTGGACCTGTTAGAAGAACCTGTGGCGACAGCCTGACCAAAACTGAACTGCTGACTATGGCGGAGCACGAAGACCAACATTTTCCCGAGGAGAACCAACAGAACGGAGAGACAATCACCAGGATCACTGGCATGTACGAAGACTGGTTCCTGGATTACGCCTCGTATGTGATACTGGAGCGCGCTGTTCCCGGCATCAATGACGGATTCAAGCCGGTTCAGAGAAGGATCATGCAATCAATGAAAGACCTGGATGACGGGCGCTACAACAAGGTGGCCAACCTGGTTGGGCACACCATGCAGTATCATCCCCATGGGGATGCCAGCATCGCCGATGCCATGGTGCAGCTCGGACAGAAGGAGCTGCTCATCGACATGCAGGGGAACTGGGGAAACATCCTCACGGGGGATAGGGCCGCTGCTTCCCGTTATATCGAGGCAAGGCTTTCCAAATTCGCCCTGGAGGTGGTGTTCAACCCGAAAACCACGGAATGGCAGGCCTCCTATGATGGACGGCGTAAAGAACCCATTGATCTCCCGGTCAAGTTCCCTCTTCTTCTTGCCCAGGGCGCAGAAGGGATTGCCGTAGGACTCTCGACCAAAATCCTTCCGCACAATTTCAACGAATTGATACAGGCCTCCATCAAGATCCTGAAAAATCAGAGCTTCAATATTTACCCGGATTTTATGACGGGTGGAATAGCTGACGTGAGCAATTACAACGAAGGCAAACGCGGTGGCAAGGTGAGGATTCGCGCCAAGATTTCGCAACTGGACAAAGCCACCCTGGTCATTACCGAGATACCTTACGGGACGACCACTGCCTCTCTGATCGATTCTGTCCTCAAAGCCAACGAGAAGGGCAAAATCAAGGTAAAAAAGATTGAGGACAACACGGCCAAGGACGTGGAAATTCTGATACACCTCCCTTCTGGCGTTTCCCCGGATAAAACGATAGACGCTTTGTATGCCTTTACCAACTGCGAGGTGTCGGTTTCTCCTCTGTGCTGCATCATAAAAGAACACAAACCCGTGTTTATCGGGGTCAAGGAGGCCCTGAAGTATTCCACTGACCATACTGTGGACCTGCTCAAACAAGAGCTTGAGATCAAGCTGGGTGAACTTGAAGAACAATGGCATTTTGCCTCATTGGAGCGCATCTTCATTGAGAACCGAATCTATCGGGACATCGAGGAAGAAGAGACCTGGGAGGGCGTCATCAAAGCCATTGACAAGGGCCTCAAGCCACATATCAAGCACCTCAAAAGGCCTGTGACCGAGGAGGACATCGTCAGACTGACCGAGATTCGTATTAAAAAGATCTCCAAGTTTGACATCGACAAGGCGAAACAACTCATCGAGAGTTTGGAAGAGAAAATCGCTGAGGTCAAGTCGAATCTGGACAATCTCATCGACTATGCGATTGACTATTTCAAAAACCTCAAGGAGAAGTTTGGCAAGGACAAGACAAGGCGCACGGAGCTGAAGCTCTTCGAAGATATTGTTGCTACAAAGGTAGTTCTGAGAAATTCAAAGCTTTACATGAACCGCAAGGAAGGCTTTATCGGAACTTCCCTGAGGCGGGATGAATACGTAACGGATTGCGCCGATATCGACGACATTATCGTGTTCAGGAGTGATGGAAAGATGATTGTCACCAAGGTAGACAGCAAAACCTTCGTGGGAAAAAACATCATCCATGCAGCGGTCTTCAAAAAGAAAGACAAGCGAACGATTTACAACATGGTCTATAAGGATGGCAAAACAGGTGCGTCATACATGAAGCGTTTCGCCGTTACTAGCATTACCCGGGATCGTGAATATGACCTGACCACTGGTCACAAGGGCTCGAAAGTGCTATATTTCACTGCGAACCCAAATGGAGAAGCCGAGGTGATCACCGTCAACCTCAGGGCCATGGGAACCATCAAAAAACTCAAATGGGACATCGACCTGGCGGATTTGGCCATCAAGGGAAGAAGTGTTCGGGGAAATCTCGTGACGAAACACCCGGTCAAAAAAATCGAATTGAAGGAAAAGGGCATCTCTACGCTGAAACCTCGAAAAATTTGGTTCGACGAGACGGTTCAGCGACTGAACGTAGACAACAGAGGCGACCTGATTGGTGAATTTACGGCGGATGACCGCTTATTGATCATCAACCAGAAAGGAGTGCTCAAGACAATCATTCCAAACCTGAATACACACTTCGACAGCGACATGATTGTGCTGGAAAAGTGGATTCCGAACAAACCGATCTCAGTGGTCTATTTTGACGGGGAAAGAGAAAAATACTACGTCAAACGATTTATGGTAGAGCACCCTGATAAAGAAGAAATGTTCTTAACGGATCACCCAGGTTCAAAGCTAATGATCGTCGCTATGGATTACCGTCCAGTCGCAGAGATAATCTACTATAAAAAAGACCTGGACAACGAAATTTTAAACTTTGAAGAATTTATTTCAATAAAAGGGATTAAGGCACTTGGAAATCAATTGTCTAAAGATAAGATAAGAGACATAAATCTTTTGGATCCCCTACCCTACGAAGAACCTGAAGTCGAGGAGGTGGAAGTCGTCGAGGAAGAGATTGTTGACAACGGTCCGACATCGAAAAGTGATGAAGATTCAGACGATCCACCAGAACCACCCAACGGCAATCAGATCACTCTTTTTTAGAGAGCAGAGCAGTCTACACTTTATTAAAAAGCAAAACAGCAACTAAGCTAGCTGATTTAAAAAGGCGATCAACTTCTCTGTTGCTATGCCCCGGTGGGAAATCCGCCCCTTTTCTTCCATGTTCATTTCGGCGAAGGTCAGTTCACCTCCTTTGGGCTTAAAGATCGGATCGTATCCAAAACCCTTGGAGCCTTTCATTTGTCGGGTAATTTCACCTTCACAAATCCCTTCAAAAAAGTGCTGCTGATCCCCAAGTTTAAGTGAAATCACGGTTCTAAATCGAGCACTTCGATTGTCAGTTTCACTCATAGCCTCCAAAAGCTTCTCCACGTTATCCCGAAAAGTTGCATTTTCACCGGCATACCGTGCCGAATAGACTCCCGGAGCTCCGCCAAGAGCTTCAACTTCGAGACCCGTGTCATCCGCAAAGCAATTGAGACCAAATTTGTCATATACATAATCTGACTTGATTTTCGCATTGCCTTCCAGGGTGGATTCTGTTTCATCTATCTCCTCATGGCAGCCAATTTCATTCAGCCCGACTATTTCAATAGAATCAGCGACCATAGCCCTGATTTCTTCCAATTTGTGCCTGTTGTTTGTTGCAAAAACCAGTTTCATACAAAAGTTTTGGCAAAAATAGCTAAATCCAAACAGAGTGATTCTCAAAATCAACGATTAATCATTACCTTTAAGGGACCAAAACAATTAACCATGAAAAACCTAATCCCCCTATTCTTGACCTTGCTCATTCTATCCTGTTCAGGAGACAAAAAATCAGAAACGACAACTGAAGAGCAAGCACCTGAAGAGCAAAGCGCTGAGAGCTCACAAGGTTATCCGACGCAAGTCTACTTTGGTGACACGCATTTGCACACGGCTCTTTCCATGGACGCCGGAGCCTTTGGAAATCGACTTGGCATGGATGAAGCCTATCAGTTTGCGCGAGGAGATGAAATCACTTCGACAACAGGCATCAAGACCAAATTGCACCGACCACTTGACTTTTTGGTTGTTGCCGACCACTCCGACGGAATGGGCTTCTTTCCTGACCTGATGGCTGAAAAAGAGCACGTTATGAAGTATGACGAGTCGAAAAAATGGAAGAAAATGATCGATGAAGGTAAAGGAGGCGAAGCTGCTCTGGATATCATCAAGAAATTCTCACAGGGAGAGTTTCCCTTTAAGACGAATGACGTCAGCATGATGACCCCGGTTTGGAAGAATGTGGTTGACGCCGCAGAGAAATACAACAACCCTGGAAAGTTCACAGCCTTTATCGGGTACGAATGGACTTCCCTAATCAAAGGAAATAACCTGCATAGGGTCGTCATTTATCGTGACAATGGAGACAAGGCGATCAACCAGTTGCCCTTCACCAATGAAGACAGCTCTGATCCGGAACGGCTCTGGGACAACCTGGAGAGTTACGAAAAGAACACCGGTGGACAGGTACTTGCAATACCGCACAACGGGAACCTGAGCAACGGAATGATGTTTGCCGAGACCACTGTAGATGGAAGAGCTTTTGACAAGGCATATGTAGATCGAAGGGCCATGTGGGAGCCCCTTTATGAAGTGACCCAGATCAAGGGAGATGGCGAAACCCATCCCTTTTTGTCCCCGAACGACGAGTTTGCTGATTACGAAAACTGGGACAAGGGCAACCTGGATATGAGCGCTGTTAAAACGGATGACATGCTTCAATACGAATACGCCAGGTCTGCTCTTCAAATCGGATTGAAATACAAAAAAGAACTCGGCACGAACCCGTACAAATTTGGGATGATTGGAAGTACAGATTCGCATACTTCACTTGCAACTGCAGATGACATTAATTTCTTTGGCAAGGCGTCGAATGTTGAACCCAGCAAGGAACGCTGGGAACACCCCTTCGTTACTTCTGATAACGGAACCATTTACACCTGGGAAACGCTGGCCTCTGGTTACGCCGCGGTCTGGGCGCATGAAAACACCCGGACCTCGATCTGGGATGGAATGAAGCGCAAAGAGACTTACGGAACCACAGGATCAAGAATGACAGTTCGTTTCTTCGGCGGCTGGGACTTCAATGAGGCTGACCTCAATGGAGATTATGTGGCACAAGGATATGCAAAAGGCGTGCCCATGGGAGGAGACCTGAACAAGGGGACAGACAAGAAGCCTACGTTCATGGTCTATGCGCTGATGGACCCCGATGGTGGCAGCCTTGACCGAATTCAGATTGTGAAAGGATGGCTGCAGTCCGACGGAACGACAGCAGAAAAGGTTTTCGATGTGATCTGGAGCGGTGAGAGAAGTCCAGGAACGGACGGCAAGCTTCCTGAAGTTGGAAACAGTGTGAATGTTGAGGATGGCACCTGGGACAACTCTATCGGATCTGCCGAGCTCAAGGCGATTTGGACCGATCCTGAGTTCAACCCTGATCTTGAAGCGTTTTACTATGTGCGAGTCATTGAGATTCCGACTCCACGATGGACATTGTACGACAAGCTTCAGTACGGAGCCGAGCTTTCGAAGGATATTCCGCTTTTCAATACGGAACGGGCATACACCTCACCGATCTGGTACAGTCCGAGGTAGTCTCTAGAGTCCATCGGTAAGTTTTTCTGATATGTCAGAATCAAGCGTTACACCCCGGTTAAAAGAAATTCTTCCGGATATTCCGGATAAGGACCTGGAAATTCTGGCGGGCATCTGTGAGTCTAAGACTTTCAAGGACAAGGAGGTGATTCTGAAATCGGGCAACCGACTCCGCAAGGTCTTCCTGATCCTGGAAGGAGCCGCCAGGGGTTATATTGTGGGCTCCGAAGGAGATGAGAAAACAATTCTTTTACGGGGCAAAGGAATTTTTGTCGGTGATGCGCAAGGTGTTTTTACGAATATGCCACAGAAACTTGAGATTGTAGCAGTTGGCGCAACCGAAGTCCTTATGTTGTCATTTACAGATTTCGAGCAGTTGGCTTTGAAGAATGAAAATATACTGGGCGTTTATTTGAATAGCATGAAAGAAGCTATTCTCAGGCTCACCTATCGGGTAGAAAGTATGATCACGATGAGCAGTGAGGAGCGATATCTCGATCTTTTAAAAATGAATCCGGCCTTTCTCAAAAACTCTTATGACAAATATGTAGCTAATTTCCTGGGAATCACTCCGGTTTCATTGTCCCGAGTTAAGAAAAAGCTGAATCTTTCGAATTAACATTTGTTAATCATTAAGGCGGGGAATTTGATTAATTTTCAAAATAATAATCATTTATGTGAATTAAATCGAATAATCCTTTCCCCTTTGTATGAATTTTGAATTAA
>CBDUAY010000098.1:0-10125 GCA_965365245.1 uncultured Flavobacteriaceae bacterium
GATCGAAAAGGATCTAACAAATGCCCACTATAATCTGAATCGTTCACTTGAGAACATGTCTGAAAACAGAATACAGCAAGGAAGGGGAAATCAACAGTACACCATGACGGCGGCGAACAATCTTGCAGATATGTTGAGTGGGATGCTTGAATCCCTTCAGAATCAGCAACAAATGGGCTCGGGTCAGGGTAGTGGCAAGGAGCAAATGAGTTTGCCAGACATCATAAAGCAACAGCAGGGAATGATGCAGAAAATGGAACAGGGAATGGAAAAGCAGGGAAAACAGGGTAAGCAAGGGCAGGAAGAGATGAGTGGAGAACAGTTTCAATTGTTCCAGGAACAACAGATGCTTCGCGAAAAGTTAAAGGAACTGTTAGACCAGCAGGGGACAGGCGGCAAGGAAGGAAAGCAGGCTCTAGATGCGATGGAAGAGCTGGAGAGAATGCTTTTGGAAAAGGGATTTACTCAGGAAACGCTAGAGCGGATGCAAAAGCTGGAATATGAATTGTTGGAATTGGAGAATGCCAGCTTGAAAAAGAAAAAGGACAATAAACGTGAGGCAACAACTAATTTGAAAGAGTTTGATCCCGGGAAGCAGCAGGAGATTCTTTGGAAGAAACTGAAAGGTGAAGAAAAGGAGCTTTTGAGAAGAGAGAATATCCGCATGCAACCGGACTATCAAAGGAAAGTGAAAAATTATTTCGATGTCAAATCTGATTCTATTTAAGCACTTAAAAGCACTCATATGATTGATTTCAATTACCTGGATAAGTTTCAACTATCTAATGAGCAGGAAGTTAGGGGTTGGTTAGAGTTTGTTCTGGACGAAGAAGACAGGGAGCTCGGTGAAGTGAGCTACATCTTTTGCGATGACGATTATCTTTACGACCTTAATGTTAAACACCTGAAACACAATACGTTGACAGACATAATTAGTTTTGACTACAGTCTCGGGAAAGTAGTGTCAGGTGACATATATATCTCCGTAGAACGTGTAGAAGAGAATGCAGGGGATCGTGAAATAGAGTTTGCCGACGAATTGCACAGGATCATGGTGCATGGACTGCTTCATTACATTGGTTATAAGGACAAGACCGAAGCTCAGCGGAAGACGATGAGAAAGAAAGAGGATTATTATCTATCTTTGCGAACTTTTTAGAATTAATGTTTCACGTGAAACAATTGGGCAATGAATGTATTTGAAATGACGTATGATGTAATCGTAGTTGGAGGTGGTCATGCCGGCAGTGAAGCGGCAGCCGCTGCAGCTAACCTGGGCGCCAAAACCTTGTTGATTACTATGAGTCTTCAGAACATCGCACAGATGAGTTGCAATCCGGCTATGGGCGGAATAGCCAAAGGTCAGATTGTTCGTGAGATTGATGCGCTTGGCGGTTACAGTGGAATAGTAACTGACAAAACAGCCATTCAATTTAAAATGCTCAACAAATCCAAGGGTCCGGCTATGTGGAGCCCGCGAGCTCAAAGCGACCGAATGAGGTTTGCCGAAGAGTGGAGAACTCAACTTGAAGGTTTGAAAGATCTTGATATGTTTCAGGACTCTGTTAACGGCTTGTTGTTTGAAGGCGACAGAATTGCTGGTGTTAAGACACAGTTGGGTTTGTCAATCTACGCAAAGTCGGTAATAGTTACAGCGGGAACTTTTTTGAATGGTAGAATTCATATTGGTGACAAAACCTTTGGAGGGGGACGTGCTGGAGAAGGTTCCTCTACAGGGATCACCGAGGATTTGGTTGCAAAGGGTTTTGAAGCAGGGAGGTTGAAAACCGGAACTCCTCCCAGAGTAGATGCAAAGTCACTGGATTTTTCAAAGATGATCGAGCAGCCTGGAGATGAAGCTCCGGCCAAGTTCAGTTATTTGAAGTCCACAAAACCTTTGGTTGAACAGCGCTCATGTTATATGTCCTATACCTCCAACGAAGTTCATGATCTGTTGCGCGAGGGGTTTCAGAAATCACCCATGTACACTGGGAGGATTCAGGGAACTGGTCCAAGATATTGCCCATCTATTGAAGATAAAATTGATCGATTCGCATCCAAGGAAAGGCATCAACTATTCATCGAGCCCGAAGGCTGGAATACAACTGAGATTTACGTGAATGGATTCTCTACTTCTCTGCCTCATGAAGTTCAATTTAAAGCCTTGCGCAAGGTGGCCGGTTTTGAGCACGTCAAATTCCTGCGTTTTGGCTATGCCATTGAGTATGACTTTTTCGCCCCTACGCAGCTTCGGCCCACACTGGAGACCAAGAGCATCGAGAACCTGTACTTTGCGGGTCAGATTAACGGGACAACCGGCTATGAGGAAGCGGCCGCCCAAGGTTTGATGGCGGGAATCAATGCTGCGCTCAAGATCAAGGGCAAAAGTCCATTTGTATTGAAAAGAGACGAAGCCTATATCGGGGTTTTGATAGACGATCTTATTACGAAAGGCACAGATGAGCCTTATCGAATGTTTACCTCCAGGGCTGAATACCGGACACTGCTCAGACAGGACAATGCTGATTTGAGACTCACGCCAAGGTCCTATGAGATAGGCCTGGCTTCCGCCGAAAGAATGAACAGGGTTCGTGAGAAGCAGCAAAAGACGGACTTGTTTATCGATTTCTTAAAGAAGACGAGTATAGTTCCTGAAGACGCTAACCCTATTCTTGAAGAGAATGATTCGGCTCCTGTTCGGCAGTCAATGAAGATGTTCAAAATAGCTGCAAGACCTCAACTGAACTTTGATGACGTCAGGAAGTTTCCTGGGGTTGAAGAATTCATGGAAAGAAATCAGATTGACCAGGAGATCGCAGAGCAAACCGAGATACACGTGAAGTACTCTGGTTATATAGAAAAGGAAAGAAACAGTGCTGATAAGCTTCAGCGCTTGGAGAACATAAAAATACCTTCTAATTTCGACTATCAAAAAGTAAAGTCTATTTCTTTTGAGGCACGGGAAAAGCTGACAAAAATTCAACCGGCCACAATCTCTCAGGCGAGTAGAATCTCGGGAGTTTCTCCAAGCGACGTTTCTGTCCTTCTCGTACATATGGGAAGATAGCAAAGCAAACCTAAGTCAGGATGAAATTGAAAGCTGCCGACATTCAGAAAGTTTCAGATCAATTAGGGGCCGCTACACCTTTGGAATTAAAACCCTTTTTACAATGTAAAGACCACACTGTTTCACGTGAAACATTTACCTTGTTCAAAGATGGCAAGCGGGATATGTTAGTGACGCTACCGCAGCCTTCTGAGAAGCGGTTGCCCGGCTATTACGAAAGCGAAGATTATATTTCACACACCGATTCGAGAAGGAACCTGATAGAAATGGCATATCAAATTGTCAGGGAATTCTCTCTGAAAAAAAAGGAGAAACTCGTCACAAGGGTAAATCAAGGCAAGGGAAGAATACTTGACGTTGGATGTGGAACGGGTGATTTTTTAAAAATTTGTGAGAAGTCTGGTTGGTCAATTGCAGGAATTGAACCCAATGCAAAAGCTCGGGAATTGGCATTGAGAAAAACGAACTTGAAGGATTATCACGGCACAATTGAAGAGATGATTGCGACAATGCCTGAATCCTTCGATGTGATAACCATGTGGCATGTATTGGAGCACGTTCCGAATTTGACAGACTTTGTTGCCAAGATTAAAACAATGCTCAAGCCGGAGGGTGTTTTGATTATCGCAGTTCCAAATTTTAAAAGCAACGACGCAAAGCATTACGGACCCTCCTGGGCAGCCTATGATGTCCCAAGGCACCTTTGGCATTTTAGCCGGAAGTCCATGGAGATTATTTTTTCTGACCTAGACATGAAAGTCATGGAGGTTCTACCGATGATCTTTGATTCTTATTACGTCAGCCTCCTTTCAGAAAAGTATCTCAAAGGGAGGCAGAACTATTTCTCTGCTTTTTACCAGGGACTTCTTTCGAACCTTAAGGCCAAACGAAGCGGGGAATACTCTTCATTGATATATTTGATCAAATAACCGTTTTTCGCATTTTAAGAGGCGCTGAATCTTGGTAAGGCTATCAAACAAGTTCTAAGACGTATTTTTTATAAAGATCGCTTAGATCGCCTATTTTAGAGCTATGCTTAATAGAGCAAGCTTATTTGATGCAAAAGAGATATAAGGGTTGTTTATAGGGCTTGGCCAAGAATCAGAAGAACTTTTTTAAGATTAATCGAATCATTGTATTACATTTGCCACTTCAAATTATAAATCAATCGAAGTCATGAAGAAATTAGTGGGAGCTTTAGCCTTGATTTTTGTTATGGGGTCTTGTACGCAGGTGAAGATTGCTCATGTGGATGTCGAGGAAATTCTAAAAGAATACAAAGGATCCAAAAAGGCAGAGGAAGAAATGAAAGCCCAATCTGAAAAGATGGCCAATGAGTTGGATCAGCTTGCGATTCCTTTTCAACAGAAGGTCCAGGAATATCAGCAGACCTCACAGAGTCTTTCGACAAATGCGAGACAGGCAAAGGAGCAGGAACTGATGCAGGAGCAACAGATGATCCAGCAGAGACAACAAATAGCTCAACAACAGGTTCAGGCAGAAGGTCAGAAAATGATTGACAAGATCAATGAAGACATTGAAACGTTCCTGGAAGGTTATGCAAAAGCAAAAGGTTATACGTACATTCTTGGAACCTCAGAGCAAACCAAGAGCGTTTTATATGGTCAGGAGAAACTGAACATCACGGCAGAGGTCATAGAAGCACTCAATTCTGATTATGACAGCAAAGAACCGGCAACTACTACTGCCGAAGCTGAAACAGAATCGAAAGAGCCAGCGCCAGTGAACTGATGATACCATTTGCAATTTAATAATGAAGCCCAATTTCGATTGGGCTTTTTTTATGCACTCTTTTCAGGTTAAAATAATTTGACCACCTATATAATTTTCTCACCTAATCTCCGTTATTAACAGACTGTTGATAAGTGCCGAATTTGCGCTGACGCACTTTTCGAAATTCAAACCCTAGTTGAATGAGGCAACAGAAACCTCAGTAAAAAACTGATAAACAAACAATTACAAAAGCTAACTATGAAAAGGGGATTCATATTAATTTTACTGCTGGCATCGTTTTTAACAGTAACGGGTCAATCCACGGGCAAGTACCAGATCAAGTTTTTGGAGATCAACAAAAACAACTCTGACTATGGAGTTGCCATTTTGGATGAAAACAAATTGGTATTTACTTCTGCTGATGCGAATCCGGAAAAGGAACGGAACAATTTCAATTCAAGAAAAGATTTGTACGTAGGAGACATCGACTATGATGGAGAGATCAAAAATGTAAAACCGGTTGTGAAGAAGATGAACAACGACTTCAATCAAACCGGACTCGCCTACACCAAAGACAGAAAGACAGTTTATTTTGCTGGTAACAAATACTGGAAGAAAAAGAAAAAGCAAAACAATCCGAAGAACAAAAAGCTGCAGTTGTATAAAGCTTCGGTAAATCAGGACGGAACCTGGGACAACATCGAAAAGCTCAGTTTCAACAAAAAGGGAATCGACATCAGTCACCCCGTGCTGAGCAGCGACAACAAGCAACTGTATTTTGCATCCGATATGAAACCGTCTCATGGAAAGACGGATATTTTTGTTGTAGACATCAAGGAAGACGGCAGCTATTCTGAACCCAGAAACCTTGGAACCTTTGTGAATACAGAAGGTGTGGAAACCACTCCTTTCATCAGCCATGACAATATTTTGTATTTTTCTTCAGACGGACATCCGGGTGAAGGAAAATTAGACGTATTTGCCGTCGAGGTATATAAAGAAGGAACATCCGAACCGTATCATCTTTCTGCACCAATCAACAGCATCAACGATGATTTTGCATATATCGTAAACCAGGACAACAATCAGGGATTTTTCACTTCTAACAGGTTACAGGGAGAAGGATTCAATGACCTTTATTCTTTTACACTTGAGGAAGATGTGCGACCTGGAGAATGCTTCATCACAGTTGACGGTAGAGTTCGTGACAAGGAGACACTTGAGCTTTTGTCAGGGGCCACAGTTGATCTTTACTCACTTGACGGAGAGTTGTTGGAGTCAGTTTCCACTTACCAGGACGGTACCTATAAATTTACAGTGTCATGTGCCAAAGAGTACATGTTGAAGGCTTCAAGCCCTAACTACAAGGAAGATGAGAAGCGTATTGAGATACTTGAAGAGAATTATCATACGGCCTTGCACACAAATATGAATTTGAACAAGGTTGATGAAGATAAGCCGATTCCGGCAGCGGCCTTGCAACCGATCTATTATGAGTTTGACAAATCCACAATCACTACTGCTGCAGCTGAGAAAATGGATAGGATCATAGAGATTATGAAGGCAAATCCGGACCTGATCATAGAAGCGTCATCCTTTACGGATTCAAGAGGATCTGATAACTACAACCTGGCTCTTTCACAACGACGTGCCAAGGCAGCAGTGGAGTACCTGATATCAAAAGGAGTGGATGCTACGAGAATTAAGTCCAAAGGTTTTGGTGAGGACAAATTGATTAATCAGTGCGTGAATGGTGTCAATTGTGATGAGGCCAGCCATCAGCTGAACCGTAGAACGGAATTCAATTTTGTCAACAATCCTCAATCCAGAGCAGAAGGTCAGAGCTCCAAAACGACTCCGGCCAAACGCCCAGAAAGAGCATTGCCAAAAAGCGAGAAAGACGTGAAGGAATCCAAAGTGGCAGGAATTAGCGTGCCGGAAACCATTCAGGTTGAGGTGCCTCAATCAGAACCTGTCATTCAGGAAGAGGCTTCCGAAGAAGTTGCAGTGTCACAAGCCAGTGCCGAAAAGGCAATCCCGGTTCAAGGGACAAAGAGCAAGACAGTGGAGGTGGCAACAGAGACTCTTACGATAGGAGACATTGATATGAAAGCTCCTGAATTGAAGCCAGTAATTGAGGAAACACCTGTTGCAGAGGCAGAGCCTTCAATTATTGAAGTGGAGTCTACAGTTGCTGAAACAGAGTCTCAAATTGTTCAAGCAGAGCCTCTAGTTATTGAAAAAGAGTCTCCAGTTATTGAAAAAGAGTCTTTAGTAACTCAAACAGAGTCTCAAGTGGCTGAAACGAAAATCAGTGATGACGTGGAAGAAACCGAGGCTGAAGAAGCGAATTCGGAGTCTAAATTGATCGAGGAAGCAGCAGTAATTACTGCGGTAACTCCTAAGAAACCTAAGGCAAAGAAAACAAAGAAGCCTGAGCCTGTTAAACACATGTATCAAGCCAGACCAGTGGAGGTCAAAAATGAAATTGTTGCCGAAAACGAGCCTAAGAATGATATGATCGCTGAAGAGCGAGAAGAGATTGCGGCCATAGAAAGAGAGAAGGCGTCATACCGAACTGAAGAAAAGGAATTCGCAAAGGTAGACAAGGCAGAAGTCAAGGAGGCAGTTGTGATCAACTACAACTCGACGATTGTGGCAACTAATCCTGAAAGCAATAAGGTGTTGAATTACATTGGCACTGAAAAGACAAAAATGATCGAGCAGTTGAGTGAACTGGAGAAGCAATACGAAGAGGCCATACCGAAGTACACGTCAGTATCCGATTCGCTGAGCGCAGAAAAAGAACGAATTGCCCAGGTTATTGACAAAGCAGAAAGGATGCAGGAGACCGGTTGGTCAAATATAATTGAATACAAGAACAACGTTCTTCATTTCAAGCGCCGATACAGGGAGTTGCTCGTCGAGAATAACAAGAACACAATGGCATCGAGAAACAGAGGTCCGGGATCGATCCAAATCATTGAGGAGGAAAGTGCTGAAGTAGCGCAGGCTGAGCCTGTGAAGGAGGAGCCCGTTGAAAAAACTTCAGTTAAAGAAGAACTGGCCGTAGACCAGGTTTCTGTTACCGCCATGAAGAAGAACGGCAAAGGAAAATACCAGGTTACAAGCAATGCCAATAAAACGGATCTTATCAAGGTTACTTTCAAACTCAAAAGCCAAAAGAAAGGTGAGATTGGAAGGAAAGAGGCTCACCTGGTCATGCAAAACCCAGAAGGAAGTGTTGCCGAAGCTAAAGGAATCTTTACGATCAAGGATTCTCAGACCGAATCGAAGTATACAGATCATGCGATCATCAACTACAACAATCACGATGTTGACGTAACGATGTTCGTTCAGCGCAAGGGCAACCAGTTCGAGAAAGGTGTCTACCCCATCAAACTTTTTGTTGAAGGCGAGTTGATGTCTGTGTCGAATCTGAACCTGCAAAACGCAAACTAGAAACCAATCAAATTTCATTGAAAAGCCCTGGAGATCATCCAGGGCTTTTTTTATGTCATTTTTCAAGTTGAAGCATAGACTCATCGCAACCGACAGCTATTCGGGTGAAATAAATATCTTTGACAAAACTCTGAAAAATGCGCCTATCGGGCTTCACAAGATTGCTGATCTTACTGCTTTTCGCGACAGGAAACCATTCGCTTAGGTCACAATCGGACTTCAGCTCGTCCTGGGAGGATTTTTTTTCCTACAACAACGTCAAGGACTTTGTCGTTGTGAACGAAAGGATTTATGCTGTTGCCGACAATGCTGCCTTCATTTACGATCTGAATTCGGGAGAGATGAGAAAGATTTCTTCGGTTCATGGCCTTTCGGGTAAAGAGACCACTTGCCTACTTTACAGCGAATCGACCGAGAGATTTGTCATTGGCTACCAATCAGGGTTGATTGAAGTGATTGACTCCGACGGAAAGATCACCATTGCAAATGATATCGAAAGGCTGGACATTTCGGGTCAGAAACAGATCAATCACATCGAAGAATACGAGAACACGATATATTTATCTACTCCTTTTGGGATCGTCGGCTATGATCTTGAGAACCTGAACTTCGGAGACACTTACTATATCGATGAGGGTTCGAATCCTGTTTTTGTCAATCAGACCAGCATTGATGCAGGAACGATCTATGCAGCCACAGTCAAGGGAATTTACACGGCGGATATAACTGACCCGAACCTGATTGATTTTAACAGGTGGTTGCAACCTGAGGGTCAACTCACCGGGAACTTTTCTGCTATAGAGGTTTTCGGACAGTCCGTTTTCACCTCGAAAGGAAACGTGCTTTATCGATTCACGGATATTGACCAACTCGAGAACGCAGGAAGCTTTGGTCGGAATATAATCGATCTCAAGGCTTCCGAACGGTTTTTGAGCCTGACTAATTCAAGAGGGGCATCCGTATTGGACACCAATCTGAACCTGGTGCATACGTCTGTTCCTAACGGGGCCTATGATTTTCAGGCCCAGACTTCTTTTGCCACAGGCAACAGGTCTTATTTGGGAACCACCTCCTTTGGAATTCTACAGCAGTCATTTTCAGAAACCAGTTACCAGGAGATCCATCCTGAAGGTCCCACTTCGAACCAGGTATTTTCTATCGCGGCGAAGAACAATCAACTGTGGGTGGTCTACGGGGGGTATGACGGTGCCTTTACGCCTTTGGGCAAAAGACTTGGCTATTCCCATTACAACGGTTCGGCACTGGAATCGGGTACCTGGACAAACCAGAACTATGACCCCTCATTTCCGGCCAGAGATCTGGTCAATGTAACCTTTGATCCTGAAAACGACAGCCGGGTATTTATCAGCTCCTGGAACAGCGGAATGCTGGTTGTTGAGAATGATGAGCCTCAGATTCTTTGGAACGACACAAACAGTGGACTGGAGGATTTGTACCCCGAGGGTTCGCCGAATACCAGCATAAGGATTAACGGAGCCGCTTTTGATTCGAGAGGAAACCTTTGGGTGGCCAATGCATGGGTGTCAAATCGAGTAAAGAAGTACGATACCAATGGGGTCTGGAAGAGCGGAGATCTGAGCTCGATAATCACAAATCCGGCCTTCGGTCTGACTGAGCTTGTGCTGGATCGGAGTGGCAGCGTTTGGATCGGGTCCAGGAGGAATGGCGCTTTGGTGTATAACGAGTCAGGAGATCGAAAACGAGCCCTGATTACCGAGGCGACAAAAGGATCCCTGCCTGACCTCAATGTGAGAACCCTTGCCGTAGACAGAAACAATCGAATCTGGAACGGAACCCAGAAGGGCCTGGTCGTTTTTTCGGATGCCCCAGGATTGTTTGAT
>CBDUAY010000099.1:0-10116 GCA_965365245.1 uncultured Flavobacteriaceae bacterium
GAACTCAGGCGTCATTCCTGGGGTGAAATTTTTCCATGACTTTTTTGAGATGGGCCCGATCTACGTGCATGTAGATCTCGGTCGTTGTTATGCTCTCATGACCCAGCATTTGTTGGATCGCCCTGAGGTCTGCGCCGTTTTCAAGGAGATGAGTTGCGAATGAATGTCGCAACGTATGTGGGCTCACTTTCTTTTTGATTCCGGCTTTTTGCACGAGGTCCTTGAGGATCATGAATACCATGTTGCGGCTTATTTGCCGTCCCCTTCGATTTAAAAACAGAGTGTCTTCAAATTCCTTGTCGATCACCAGGCCGGTTCTCACGAGGTTCCTGTAGTTGTCGATCAGACCTATGATGTGATCGTTGACCGGTACGAATCGTTGTTTGTTTCCTTTGCCAATGACCCGGATAAACCCTTCTTCAAAAAATAAATCCGAGATCTTCAAACCGACCATTTCACTTACACGGAGACCACAGCTGTACAACGTTTCGAGCATGGCCCTGTTCCGCTCGCCCTCCGGAGTGCTTCGATCGATCTGCCTAAAAATAAGGTCTATGTCGGTTTCTGAAAGAGTATCTGGCAATTTTCTACCGAGTTTGGGTGATTCGATGAGGTCCAGTGGGTTGTCAGCCCGGTAGTCTTCGAAGATCAGGTAGTCGAAAAAACTGCGCAGGCCAGAGATCAGTCGTGCCTGGGAGCGCGCGGAAATGTCGGGTTCGGTTTGATAAATGAATTCGCGAACGTCTTCCTCCGCTACAGTGATCGGACCCTTGTCAGACACATTGTCCTCTTGGAATTTTGCAAATTTTTGGAGATCTCTTCCATAGGCCTGAACGGAATTCTCAGAAAGTCCCCTTTCTATTTTCAGATAGTATTTGAAGTCATGGAGTGCCTGCTTCCAGTTCATTATCTCTGTCTTGCTTTTAATTCCCGTCAACTGTGGAGATCTGTAAATTTATGCTATTTTTGGAAACAGTTGAATGAAGCAAACCACTATGAAAATCGCCATAATCAACGGCCCCAATCTCAATCTGTTGGGCAAAAGAGAGCCCGATGTCTACGGGAATACGACTTTTGAGTCATATTTCGAAACGTTGAAAGAACGATATCCCGCGGTGGAATTCGAATACTTTCAATCGAACATTGAGGGAGAGATCATTTCAAAAATCCAGGAATTTGGCTTTTCATCGGATGGGATCGTTTTGAATGCCGCAGCCTACACCCATACGTCGGTGGGCATAGGCGATGCTGTCAAAGCCGTTTCGGCCCCAATTGTCGAGGTGCATATCTCCAACGTTTACCAAAGAGAAGATTTTCGCCATGAGTCATATATCTCGGCTCATGCCATGGGGGTGATTGTCGGTTTTGGCCTGATGGGTTATGAACTGGCCATACGATCATTAGTTGAGAGAAACTGACCGTTGAACATCGGTATTTTCTAACAATTATCAGCTTTTTTTCTCACGCATTTCATATTTTTACCCTTCCTAAAAAATAGATTATGATTTTAGTTGCAGACAGTGGATCGACAAAGACGAATTGGATCGCGATCAACGATAAGGGAGAAACTTTCTTCAAGATTGATACGAAAGGATTGAATCCTGCGGTATTTTCGCGCGATACGCTGTTTGACCGAGTCATTACTAAAAAAGAGCTGTACGACATTAAGGACGATGTTGACAAGATATTCTTTTACGGAGCGGGTTGTGGAACCCAGCACGCGGTTAATTACCTCAAGGATGTTTTCAAGGACATATTCACCAATGCCGACATAGAAATTCAGGAAGACACAATTGCTGCAGTGAAATCCCTGCAGACGGATAAACCTGGAGTGGTCTGCATCCTGGGCACTGGATCAAATTGCAGTTTCTATGACGGCAAAAAGACGCATCAGAAGATCGTTTCACTGGGATACATCCTCATGGATGCGGCCAGTGGCAACTTTTATGGGAAGCAGCTTCTAAAGGATTATCAATACAGAACGATGCCTAAGGAGATTGCAGAAAAATTTGAGAAGCAATACGACTTGAGACCCGATATCATAAAGGAAAACCTTTACAAAAAAGAAAATCCGAATACCTACCTCGCTGATATCGGCCGGTTCCTGGTCGAGAACAAGAACAGCGACTACGCCCAAAAGATTATCAAGGGAGGATTGAGATTCTTTGTTGAGAATCAAATCCTGCAGTTTGAGGAGGCTCGAAATGTTCCAATCTATTTTGTAGGATCGATAGCCCACTTCCTATCTGAGGAGATAGAGTCGGTATTGAAGGAGTATGACCTGGTTTTGGGCAAAATCATACGACACCCGATTATCACCCTGGCGCAACATCACGCCAACCAGATGCTGGCGGAAAAATAGGATCAATTAATTTTTGACGGCGATACAGGAGATTTCTACCCTGACGTCTTTCGGCAACCTTGAGACTTCGACAGTTTCCCGCGCAGGTGCTGTCACCGGATCGAAGAATGACCCGTAGACCGAATTGATCTTTTTAAAGTCATTCATGTCTTTAATGAAGATCGTGCACTTGACCACATTGGAAAAATCCATATTCGCCTGGTTGAGAACTGCTCCCAAATTCTTCATCACTCTTCGGGTTTCGGTTTCGATGTCTTTCTTGACCAAATTTCCTGAATCGGGATCGATGGCGATTTGACCTGATGCATAAAGCGTGTCTCCATGAAGTATCGCCTGGCTGTAAGGTCCGATGGGTTCCGGAGCTCCTTTTGTTACGATGATCTGTTTCATGCGGGGATAGTATTTAATTTTTATTTGAATTCGTCCTTCTAACCTAAGAATAAAAACTTCAAATTCCGCAAATTATTGTCAAATTGAGACGAGATTTTTACTCGGTTAAAACAGTCTTCTGTCGGGTACTCTTCTTTGGTCGTATTTGAGGTCGCTCAAGGCGGATGATTTGATGCCGATATAGAAATAATAGGTTGCCCGATCACCAAAGGGAACCCAGTTAAAACTGAATCTCCAGCTGTCCAGGTCACGTTCAAATCGGAGCTGTGTATAGGTGATGCCTTTGTTTTTGAAATCATAACCCGAAGAGAAACCAACCTTCCACTTGGGAGAGAACTCCAGATTTCCTGACAGCTGCATGGAATTGGTCGTGATTTCGTCACGTGCAGCCACATTGTTATAGGTAAGCGAGTACCTTACTCTCAAATCCCAGGGCATGCTTGTTCGAAAGAGTTTCGCTTTTTTAACGGTTTCTTCATCGTCGCTGTTGATGGTTTGACGATTATTCACAAGACTTTCTCCAAACATATTGGCTGAGCTGTCATCGGCTGAACCTCCGACTGCGTATTGACTGTCGCCTTTTGACTCCTTGCCAAGGTCTCTGCTGCTGAGGGCATAGTTCATGGTGAAGTTCGCATTGGTGAAGCGCAAGAGACTTCCCCCGTTGTTGATGTTGTAGACATTGATCCGCGTCCCGTTGGCATTGATGGCGTAGGGGTCAAAGGAGGCGTTGAGGTTGAGTCCCATTTTGTTTTTGAGGATTTGAGTACCAGCTGTCATCCGCAGAGGGCTCCAATTCAATGAGTCTGCCGCGATATTGTAACTTGTGGAGAGGTTCAGGTTATTCAGAAGCGTGACTTTTTTAGGTTCCTCTTCATCGGGATCTTTTGAAGCCACTTTTGCTTCCAGGGTATTGTTCACTGAGAACCCAATGCTGTTGGACAATCCTTGGGAAGGAGTGCCATAGACACCTCCCTGAAAACGGGAGTACTCCCGAATGTCATCCGGGTCAAGACTGGCCTGGTATTCGTCATAGTACTGGCTGAAGTCGGGCCTGTAATTCCATGAAATGGCAGGGCGCATCACGTGACGTATGGCCTGCATCCGACCCTTTTTGAAATTAAGCATCCCGTAAACGGTCGTACTCGCCGATACTCCTCCGGAATATTCCCGATAACTGTCAAATCCATTGATGGTGTCGGTTACCACCTCCTCAATGTCCTCATCCCAATATCGTTCAATCGTTTTGAAAACCCAAACATCCCGATAGCTGATCGAAGGGGCAATGCTGACATATTTAAGGGCTTTGGCACTTGTGCTCATCGCAATGTCGTGCCTGATTCCTGACCTGGCATCTTTAAACATGTCTGAACTTCCGAACTCTTCGTCTGTTGTTGTAATCCGGTTCTGAGCATTCATGTTATAAGTTACCCCGATATTCTGAATGGGGTTTTTCTTGGTTCCAACCTTCGGGGCAAATGGGAATACGCGGTCCATGTTGACGACCAGGGAAGGCAGGTTCATGTCTATGGTTTCAGTATTCGTATTCTGGGTATGGGTCATCGAGGCGTTCAAATTAAAGGGCGTCCCGACAAATTTCTTGTAATAGGAGACAGATGATGCAAACGTGTTCACCAGGTAAAACGGAGAGCTCGCTTCATTGATGGACTCCTGGAAGAAGCTGCTGCTACCGAAATTCACGGAAGCAGCGAACCGAGAGGTCGGATTGGATTGAGTTGACTGACTGTGCGACCAACGGATGAAAAAATTCGTGGCTTTGCTGTAATCTGGAAATCCCTTCTGACTGTTGATCAGGTTCTCAAACCGAAAGCTGAAGTTTCCTGTGAACTTGTAGCGCAGGGCGTAGTTCGACTCCGCCCGAATCCCCCAGCTTCCATTTGTATAGATGTCACCCAATATGGCAAGGTCCAAATAATCATTGACAGCGAAATAGTAACCCCCGTTCTGTAGAAAGTAACCTTGATTATTGTTCTGACCCCAGGTAGGTATGATGAATCCGGAAGCCCTTCCACTGGTAATCGGGGCGTAGAAGAATGGTAGAAACAAGGGAGTTGGAACATCTGCGATTACCAGGTTGCTCATGCCTCCGACAATCTTGCTATCTGGCACGACCTTGATGTTTGAGGTCTGGATATAGTAGTCCGGAACCTCCTTTTGCGAAGTGGTGAATTTCGCCTTGTTGATGTAAAAGGTGCTGTCATTCTCTTTCTTGGTCACGTCTCCCGTAATGATCATGCCCTGTTGCTCGGTCTTTGAACTGTAGATGATAGCCTTCTCCGTTTCAAAATTGTAGAGCAGGGAATCCTGTACGGACTCCTGTCCTCCCTGTTTGAATTGAGGACGCTGAATGTAGTTCCCAACCGAGTCGAAGATCCCGGAGGCAATGGCCAGGTTGTTCTTATAATCGATGATTATCTTTCCGGCCCTGAGCTCAATATCCTGGTAATAGAGCTCTGCCTCGTCGTACAAGGTCGCCGTTGATGTCAAAAAGTCGTTTGAGAAATAATCCTTGGATCGGTGCGTGATGTTGTCTTCGAGATATTCCTGGGTGATCTGAAGGGAATCGGTTTTAGTGGTGTCTTGTTCTACCGGGACGACCGCTAATTCTCTGGGTCTCCTCAGACTGTCCGTTGGTTTCAATTGGACTTCAGCATTGCTTTCCTGTTGATCAATTTGCCCTGAAATCTGCTGACTTCCTAAAACAAATAATAAGATCAAGAAAAGGATGTATCTTAAATTTGTATACAATGCTATAAATGCTATTTTTGTATGAAAATGCCAATTTTTTAAAGATACAAACTTACATATATTTTTTCACTGGCATACATATATGGGGATATTTTAGACGTGTGAAAGCTATGGTGTTTAAAGGGAAAAAGAACAATTGGTCTTCATTGCGCATCGTCTTTTTAGGCTTGTTTTTCGCGCTGTCCTTTCCGATTTTTTCGCAAATGGACGACAGCTTTATAGTTGTCCTTGATGCCGGGCACGGAGGAAAGGACCCCGGGCGTCCCGCGAAAAATTACAGCGAGAAAGACATTGCCTTGAAAATCGTTCTCGAACTGGGGCGCAAGTTAGAAGCGCTGGAGGATGTGAAAGTGGTTTACACGCGGAAGAAAGACGTGTTTTTGGAATTGAAGGAGCGTGGAAGGATCGCAAATGAAGCAGATGCCGACCTTTTTGTGTCGATTCACTGCAATGCCTTTCATACCCAGGCTGATGGTACCGAGACCTATGTGCTGGGGCTTCATGCAAATCAGCAGAATTTTGAAGTGGCGAAACAAGAGAACTCCGTTATCTTTTTGGAAGACAATTACCTGGAGACCTATGAAGGTTTTGATCCGAACTCGCCTGAGGCCGTCATAGGACTTACGCTCATGCAGGAGGAATTCCTCGACCAGAGCCTCATGCTTGCGAGCAATATTCAGAATAATTTCAAGAACGTCCTCAAAAGGAAAGACCGGGGGGTCAAACAGGCTGGATTTGTAGTTCTGCATCAGACCTACATGCCCAGCGTGCTCGTTGAAACAGGATTTATCACCAATTCGCAGGAGGGTGCTTTTTTGAACTCCAAAAACGGGCAGCAGAAAGTGGCGGGGGCGATTTATGATGCCATCCGGGCCTATAAAAAGCATTTCGACGAGAACCTCGTTGTCGAGGTAGCGCCGGAGCCCGCTGCCAAGAAAACCGAACCCAGGATCTACCCGGGTGTCGACTTCAAAGTGCAGATCGCGTCCGGATTGAGAAAACTCGACCTGAAACCCTATAATTTCAGTGGACTCAAGGGGGTTGATCGGAACAAGGTTGGCAAGCACTACAAGTATTATTACGGAAAGTCTTCAAACTACGATGAGATACTGGCGCTCAGGGACGAAGCCCGAAAGGCTGGCTACAAATCCGCTTTTGTGGTGGCTTTTAAAGATGAGGTGCGAGTTTCCGTATCTGATGTTATCGATTGATCCTTCCGAATTCATTCGTCACGCCTGCAAAATATTTAGTATTATTGTTCTTGTAAATTCTTCAAGTTGAAAGCTACAAGAGAAATTAAGACTGGAGTCGTCGCAATCCTGGTTATCATCCTGTTTATCTGGGGCTACAACTTCTTAAAGGACCAGAATCTTTATGACACAAGCCGGACGATGTACGCTGAATACGACAACGTTCAGGGATTGGCTCCAAAAAGTCCTATTACCATAAACGGTTTAAAGGTAGGATCGGTTACCGAGATCAGTTTTCACCCTTCGAAAAAAGGAATTTTGGTCGCACATCTTCAACTGGACAACCCCATTGAATTCTCGAAAAATAGTGTGGCCCAAATCTACAGCCCGGATTTTATCAGTGGAAAATCGCTCAAAATCAACCTGGTTATGGACCAGGGGTCGATCGCAAAAGATGGAGACACTTTGATCGGGGAGGTTGATTCGGGGATCATGGGTATGATCAACGAGCAGATTGCCCCGCTGCAGGTAAAGGTCGAAAGTTTCGTGGTTCAAACCGATTCCGTCATGAAATCGATTGATGCTCTGATGGATAAAGAGAATCAACAAAATTTCAAGGAATCTCTCAGAAACATAAATGGAATCCTCTCGGATTTCAAAACTTCATCTCAGTATTTGGAGAGCCTGATGGTTGAGAATGGTAAAATGGACAGCATCATCAACAATACGAATCAGACAATGAATAACCTGGCAGCGATCTCCGATTCGATACAGGCCGCCGACCTGGGTGCTACTGTGGCGAGCCTGGAGTCTACGCTGGCCAACTTCAATTCGGTTCTCGACAGCTTGAAAACCGGGGATGGAACCATGAGTAAACTGCTCAATGATGACGAATTGTACGTGAACCTGACAAATGCCTCCAAGGAGCTCGAAGAATTGCTTCGTGAGGTTAAGGAGCACCCCAAACGGTTTGTTCATCTGTCTGTATTCGGAAAAAAGGAAAAGCCTTACGTAGAACCCGAACAAGAGTAGTTGATAACTTGTAATAAATTAGTCTTCGGACCTTTTTCAAGATGAGTAATTTTACTTGCGACTAACCCAAACTACCTAAAGAAGAATGTCAGTTTTGCCCAATATCATTTTCGCTCTTCTGCTAGCCCTCGGGATCGGATTTTTCGTCAGGAACATTCGAAAGCTCAAAAGGAATATTGCTCTTGGGCGGGACTCCCATCGCGATGACCGTTCTTCTGATCGTTGGCGGAATATGATGCGTGTGGCCCTTGGCCAGGGTAAGATGGTGAGCCGACCCATCGCTGGAATTCTTCACATTTTGGTTTACGTTGGATTTGTCATTATCAATATTGAAGTACTGGAGATTCTGATCGACGGATTGCTGGGAACCCACAGGGTGTTTGCCGTTGCCGGCGGATTCTATGACTTTCTGATCGGTTCATTCGAAATATTGGCTTTTCTTGTTCTCGTATCGGTCATTATTTTCTGGATACGACGGGTTATTCTCAAAATTCCCAGATTCTGGAACAAGGAAATGACCAAATGGCCGAAGAACGATGCTTTGAATATTCTGTATTTTGAAGTGGTTCTCATGGCGCTCTTTTTGCTGATGAATGCCTCTGATTACGCCCTGCAGCAAATGGGAGCAATTCACTATGTTCAGGCCGGGAGTTTTCCGATCAGTTCCTGGATTGCAGGTATTCTTCCTCAAAATGAATTGACTCTTTACTACATAGAACGCGGGGCCTGGTGGCTGCATATCATTGGCATACTCATATTTTTGAATTATCTCTACTATTCAAAGCATCTGCATATTTTGCTTGCCTTTCCCAACACTTATTACGCAAACCTGGAAGTTCCGGGAAGGTTCAATAACCTCGAATCGGTTACTCGTGAAGTGAAACTGATGATGGATCCTTCAGCGGATCCTTATGCCGTCCCGGAGGAAGAACCCGAGACCGTTGAGAAGTTTGGTGCCCGGGACGTTGCGGATCTGACAAGAATACAGCTTCTCAATGCTTATACCTGCACGGAATGCGGAAGATGCACTTCTGTTTGTCCGGCCAACCTGACCGGAAAAGAGCTTTCGCCTCGTGCGATCATGATGAAGACGCGGGATCGGCTGGAGGAGGTTAGCGATTATATCGACGAACACGGAGAAGAAAAATATAAAACGGAAGGTGACGGAAAGTCTCTAATGGACTACATCAAAGCAGAGGAACTTTGGGCCTGCACGAGCTGCAACGCATGTGTAGAAGCCTGTCCGGTAGATATTGATCCGCTATCGATCATCATGGACATGCGACGCTACCTGGTGATGGAAGAATCCCAGGCTCCCATGGAATTGAATTTGATGATGACCAATGTGGAGAACAATGGTGCACCCTGGCAATACAACCAGATGGATCGGTTGAATTGGAAGGATGAATAGCGGTGGTGTCAAAAGTTTAGAAAGTTTAAAAAATTAGACTAACTTAGTATGGTAATACCGACAATGGCTGAAAAGATGGCTGCCGGTGAAACTCCGGAAGTCCTGTTCTGGGTGGGATGCGCCGGAAGCTTCGACGATCGTGCCAAAAAAATAACCAAGGCATTTGCCAAAATTCTGATTGAGGCCGGAGTCGATTTTGCGGTGTTGGGAACTGAAGAAAGCTGTACCGGGGATCCGGCGAAGAGAGCTGGAAATGAGTTTCTGTTTCAAATGCAGGCCATGACCAATATCGAGATCATGAATGCCTACGAGGTTAAGAAAATTGTCACAACTTGCCCGCATTGCTTCAATACGATCAAGAACGAATACCCGGAATTGGGTGGGAACTACGATGTGTTGCACCATACCCAGTTCATAAACAGTTTGATAGAAGACGGAAGGCTGGCGATTGAAGGTGGCGATTTTAAGGGAAAGAGAATCACTTTTCACGATCCGTGCTATTTGGGAAGGGCGAACAACGTCTATGAAGCACCCAGGGAATTGATTCAAAAGATAGACGCAGAGCTCGTTGAAATGAAAAGGTGCAGATCCAATGGTTTGTGCTGTGGTGCAGGTGGAGCCCAAATGTTCAAAGATGCTGAAGCCGGGAAAAAAGAGATTTACGTTGAGCGCACGGAAGACGCTTTGGAAGTCAAACCGGGGATCATAGCTACGGGCTGTCCGTTTTGCAATACGATGATGACCGACGGAATAAAGAACAAAGAAAAGGAGAATGAGGTCAGTGTTTTGGATGTGGCAGAGCTCATAGCCAAAGCGAAAGACCTCTAAGCGAATAAAAATGATATGCCTTTTGTGAGAGATAAAAATTTAGTCAATGTTTACGAAGAGCTTGATAAGGCCAATGGCACGATCAAGAATCTCTCCACGGCTCTAAAAGACGAGGAGGAGAACAACTCCGAGCT
>CBDUAY010000100.1:0-10032 GCA_965365245.1 uncultured Flavobacteriaceae bacterium
TCATCCTCCAGGACCTGGAAGAATTTCGTGAGATATAGCTCGGCTTCGGAATACTCATCTTCATTGTCAAAGAACCCTTTGGTTTTTTCCAGCTCTAAGAATATGGCTTCTTTGTTGTTCAGATACTCCTGCCTGACTTGCTCGACCAACGCAGGATCGCGTGGGAAATCACGATAGATTCTTGCAGCTGGCTGATCTCCCATAAATCGAAGATTCTGAACGTCCGAAGATTTTCCATAATCAGCGTTGACCAGACCCGCCAGGTCAAAGTCATAGGGAATGACCAGGAATTTTTCGTCGAGATAGATGATCTTGTAATTGTGTCCGAGCGTCACCGAATAGTCGGCATTGCCGATCATGTATTGAAAAAATGCATTTCGAATTCCGTTCAAGGTGTCCAGTCGCATCGGATGAACGGTTCGATCGTATGCATCACCGCCCAGTCTTTCAGAAACATTGTCGAGGTCCTCCAACAAAATTGCCTTCAATTGGTGTCCCGATTGCTTCTTAGAGGTCTTTTGAGACCACTCGAGGTTTACAAGTCGCGTCTTGAAATGATAGGGGGTGACGGGTTCATAAAGCTTATAGGCCAAATATTCCTTGACTACATTGTCGTTTTTGGCCTCTTCATGCCTGCACGGAACAACGAGCTTTAACTTTTTGTTGTTGTCGAACAACGTGTTCTCAATGTCTTGTTTGGAAAACTTGATTTTCACCGGGGGAAAAATGCATTTTTTTCGACGGAATTCTCCCCGGGTTCTGAGTTCGACGGGCAGGGAGTCCCAGGTGTCCTGTTCCTTGAAATAGAGGGTGCTGGGGACATAGGTGCTGTCATTTGTCTCTTTTCTCAGTGTTTTGATTGGGATTTCCAATCGCAATGTCAATAGTTCTTCAGGATCCGATACATTGACTGAAGACTCTGAAAACAGGACATCCGTATTAACCTGCGCTACAGATATTCCCGGAAGCAGGAGCAAGAATAGGATAACACTTTTAATTAGTTTGGCTAACATATCCCTGAAGATACAAAATATGAGGCTAATTCCCTAATAGTGAACTAACTTAAGTATTGTTCCGCCTTGGATTCCGATTGTGATATAAGACTTTCGCATTAATCAATGAAAGAGCTTGCAAGACATAAAATTGCTGGGAAGCGAGTATCATCATTGAAATCGTCAATTTCATACCTTTAAGGCATGAGACAAAAATTCAATTTTGCAAATGACACCATCCTGAAATGGGTCATTATTTGCTTGTTTTTTGGTCCTATCACTTTTCAGGCACAAACGGAAGAGAAATTCATTGGAGAAGTCAGATTGATGAATGTGGTGGAAGCCGAATGCACTCTAAACGATGGACTTTACAAAATTCGCTTTCGCGATGCAAGGAAAAAGCGATTTCCCAAATACAAGAGTTTTCATTTTCCAGATGAAGAAAACAACTTCGATAAGTTGAAAAATTTAGTGCTCGAGGGGTTTGAAAGTGTGCCAGATGAAATACGGATTCTTGAATTTACAGAGGAAAAAGTCGAGATTCAATTCCGAAAATCAGCGGGTTTGGTTTCCTTTCGTTTTGCTATCCTAGAAGGTAAGAAGAACAAGAGAACATTCTCCTCCTGGTTCGTTAAAGGCAAGGCAGAGAAGATCTTTGGGATTTAGCAGGTGGGAATTAGTTTCGATGCGTCCCATCCGAACAAAGTCATAAAAACACCTATGCACTCAGCGTCCTGAGTAATTTATGTATTCCTTAAGAGCTCGATTCTATTTCGCGCAGTGAAACATTGCCCAGCCAAAAGGTTAACTTATAAAGTTACGTAATTATCCTCAGATTTCTCATGAACTATATCATTGAGAATGGATTTTTGATGCACTAACTTATCAAGTTAAAAAATCAACTTAAAAGCACGAGCACAATGTCTGAGGAGGATGAGAAAGTTTTACTCATACATCCCAAGAAAGCTTTGAAATTTGCAAACAAATATCAACTTGAAGGTTCTTCTGAATGAACCTTAAAATCCCGAATAAAAATTAATCAAACCATTAAATACATTTTATCATGAAAAAAGCAATTGTTCTAATTATTTCAGTTTTTTCGCTGGTGATTTTGGGTTGTCAGCAGCCCATGGACCCGGATAAAGAAAAAGAAGCCATAATAACCTTGATTGAGGAAGAGACCCAATCGTATTATGACAAAGACTTTGACCAATGGGGTTCTTTCTATGCACAAACGGATGACAATATCTGGATGATGGCAAGCCAAGCCTGGCATGAGTACAGAGATGGGTGGAAGACCCAGGCAGATGCAATGAAATCTGCCTTCGACACGGAGAAAGAAATAAACAGGGAGGTCAAGAAACCGATTGAAGTCAAAATTTATGACAAAAGCGCCTATATCGTTTTTGAAAACGAGTTATTCGACGAGAATGAAGAGTCTTTGGAAAAAGTAAGAGTCACGTACTTTTTGGAAAAAATGGATGACAAATGGAAAATTGTTTATTCTAATCGAATTTACGGCAGTTCGTACTATTTGGTGGACTGGGCTGCTTTAGACATGATTTTATACGCCAAGTCCTTAGGGAAAAGTCCTGAAGATATTGGCAGTTTCTTCGCAGAACGTGCAAAAAAGGAATGGGCCGCTGAATTGACGTATACGGATTATCAGAACGCCATTATAAATAACTTTAGGAATCGCACCCCAAAGGATGGTTTTAAGATTCTTGAAGAGGATGACGATCATGTCATATTCACTGCCTCCGGCATGATTTCAAATCTCAAAAAAAATGGGACTTTGAATGAGGTGACCTACGAGGAATTTCTCAAGCTGGGCGAGACCTTTTGGATTGGGGTTGGAAATCACGTCGGTGCTGATTTCAGCAAAGAAATAACCGACCAGGGACTCAAGATTTCAGTAAGTAAAAAGGAATAGATGCATGATGTAACTATAACTTCACTAAATCAACTACCCTTATGAAAAATATTGCCCTTTCTATTTCGGCGCTTATGATCATGTTTTGGTCAACAGTATGCGCCCAGGATATCAATTCAATTTTTAATGATCAATTGATCTATGACGCTGAACTGAGCGGTCAGACCAAAGCCGTTGACGCCCTGATGAAAGCGTACGGCACGGTGGAAACAAAAATCTACAAGTATGAAGGCTCCTTTGAAGAAGCGATTGAAAACATGAAGGCCCCGCAAAATGCCGATGTCGGCCCTGTCAACACGCAGTCTTTGGGAAGCGGTTTCGGCGCGTTCATCATGATGACGGAAAACCTCAATCCAAAACCCATGAATGACAATTGGTACGAAAATGCCAGGAGAAAAGCTGACGAGCTCATGGAAAGATCCGGGAAATCCCTGTCCATGACCATTAACTCCCACAACATGCAACAACCGGAAAATTTAAAGGTAGGGGACAAAGTGGAAATACGCATGATTTCTGTGAGCAGCCCTTATGTGGATCTTGACAATTTAAAAATCATCAAGGGAACCTGGGTGAGTGATGTTTTGGCCTCGACAATCATCACACAGGAAATGATGGAGAATGAGTCAGGCGACATTGAAGACGGATGGGATGAAAAGCCTGCGGATGTGGGCGTCGATCTTCCATCTGGGGTCCACTTCGTCAATATGGATGAGGTGGCGGACACCGAATTCCTCCAGGGGGATGTCAATTATGTTGTCGAGATGTCTGATGATCAGGTGATAAACTTTTTCAAAAGTAGCAAGGGACGATTTGTCAACAGCTTTGAGCAGTCCGAATCCTATTCTGAGGAAGGGGGCATGATCACATATTTTTATTTGTTGAAACACCAGGGTGAATTAAAGGCTGGTGATGATGTGGTGTCCCTGACGATCCAGCCTGCACCAAAAAGCATACTTTCAGATGTGCTGGGACGAAACCAGGGGGTTTGGACCCTGATTTCAATCAGCCGCTGGACGGAAGAAGAGTGAGGCGGAAGAGTGAGCGCGGGAATTAGCTTCGCTGAGTCCCGTCCGAACAAGCTGAGAAAAAAGACCTGGGCGCTACGCGTCCCGCATTTTTTGTTTTCTCACGATCGCTTAAGAGCGAGCTCTATGCGACCGCTCTAAAACAAAAAAACCAGGCTCATTGAGCCTGGTCTTTTTTCATTTGTACTCGGAGCGGGACTTGAACCCGCACGGACATTGCTGTCCATTGGATTTTAAGTCCAACGTGTCTACCAATTCCACCATCCGAGCCACTCCTAAATGGTGTGCTTCTGGAGCGAAAGACGGGATTTGAACCCGCGACCCTCACCTTGGCAAGGTGATGCTCTACCCCTGAGCTACTTTCGCAAGTTTTAGTCAATGAACGCGCAACTACTTTAAGTTGCAGGCCTTTGACTCCGTCAAGAGTCCGGACATTATCCGTTAGGCAGGCGCAAATTTAATACATTTTAAGAAATCGCAAACTATTTTCGGCAGATTTTTTTGGCTTTTAAGTGGGGTCGAATCTCAATTAATGGATATATTTGCAGCGATTTAAGAAAGAGGGCGATAGTATCTTGAAAACCGCAGTTTTACAGTACAACATTTTGGACGATCTCAAACAGCTGACCAAGTTCGGTCTGTCTGTCAGCGTCGTTTTCTCTTCCATCGCAGGATATCTACTTGCGGCCGATCAGATCAACTGGATGACCGTGGTTTTGCTGGCAGTAGGGGGCTATTGCATGGTTGGGGCATCCAACGCATTCAACCAGATCATCGAACGAGGCCCCGATGCTCTAATGAAAAGAACCATGAATCGGCCCATTCCGACAGGTCGAATTTCTGTGAACGCGGCCATGGCCATCGCTGTGACTTTGACTTTGGCGGGTGTGATCATCCTCTACGGGATCAATGAACGCACCGCCCTATTCGGTGCAGTCTCGATATTCCTTTACACCTCAGCTTATACCCCTTTGAAACCCATTACGCCGCTATCGGTTTTTGTCGGCGCCATTCCCGGGGCCATTCCGTTCATGTTGGGCTGGGTAGCTGCCACGGGTCAGTTCGGCATCGAGCCAGGCATGTTATTCATGATACAGTTCTTTTGGCAGTTCCCGCACTTCTGGGCCATAGGCTGGCTGCAATTCGACGAATACAAAAAAGCAGGATTCAACCTCATGCCAACAGGGGAGAAGAACAGAAAAGCCACGCGTCTCATTATCATGTATACGATTTTCATGCTGGTGGTTTCGGTTATCCCGGTGTTCCGAATCACAGGGAGTTTGTACCTCTTGCCACTTTCTGCAGTGCTCATCTTCGCACTGGGCCTGGTGATGCTCTGGTATGGGATACGATTGCATCGGGAGCAGACAGACACAATGGCGCGAAAATTGATGCTTTCCAGTGTTTTATATATAACCGCGATCCAAATTATTTTTGTGATCGATAAATTCTTTCACTGATGGAAATGGAACAAAAAGTTAAGGAAAGGACTTTCAAACAGATGCTATGGATCGCCATGATCAGCATGACCATGATGTTCGCGGGGCTGACCAGTGCCTATGTAGTGAGCCGCGCCAGGGAAGATTGGGTGAGCTTCGAGCTGCCCTCGGCTTTTTACCTCAGCACGATTCTCATCGTTTTGAGCAGTCTGTCTTTTATCCTGGCGAAAAGATCACTGCTTTCGGGGGCTCATTCCAAGTCAAATTTATTTCTCGGTATTACTTTGGTTTTAGGCCTTGCCTTTGTATTCTATCAGTTCAACGGTTTTAACCAGCTGATCGAGGCAGGTTTATACACGACGGGCCCCGAGAGCAATGTGGCCTCTTCCTTTCTTTATGTGATCACAGGGGCACACTTATTGCACATTTTTGCAGGCATCATAGTTTTGATCCGGGTGATCTACAGGAATATTCAACATCAATACACGGTTGAAGATCATCTCGGCTTCACTCTCGGCTCCATTTTCTGGCACTTTGTGGATGCGCTCTGGATCTATCTTTTCCTCTTTTTCTATTTTATCCGTTAAGGGGAACATTTTTTCAGGTTTAATAAGACTTATGAATAATTTTTATATTTTTGCTGCTTAAGAAAAAACATGACTTATGTCAGTTTTTTTGAGTCAGAGAAGATCATTTAAACTAAACTTTTTATAGTAAATGGAGGCAGTAGTTGCTGATACACCGAAGGGTGGAGTTTGGAGCGGAGGCGGAAACCGACCTTTTGACGCCAGTTATGGAAAAATGATGATGTGGTTCTTCATCATGTCGGATGCCCTCACTTTTTCGGGTTTTTTGGGTGCCTATGGATTGATTAGATTCAAGTACCTGGACTCCTGGCCGATTGCGGATGAGGTATTTACCCACATTCCTTTTGTGCACGGAAACTACCCGATGTACTACGTGGCCTTCATGACGTTCATCCTGATTTTCTCTTCTGTTACCATGGTTCTGGCGGTTGATGCCGGCAAATTGATGCAGAAGAACAAGGTCATCCTGTACATGGGGCTGACCATCATAGGAGGTTTGATCTTCGTGGGCTCCCAGGCCTGGGAGTGGAAGACATTCATTAACGGCAGTTACGGTGCGCTTCAGCTGGAAGACGGGAAGATCGTCCAGTTTGTGGATGCTTCGGGTCACCAGATCACTCTTCAGAGTTTTGCCTCTGATGCGCCGACGGAGCGCGTGCAACACGAAAAGCACAATGGGCTTTGGTTTGTTGAAGAAGCGACTTTGCCATCCGTCACGTTGCAGCAGGTCAAGGAAGGATTCGCGAAGAATCCGGATATCGCCATGCGAACCGAGCTGATTAACCTCGAAACCAAAGAAAAAACAATTGTTTCAAGAGAAGAAGCAAATAAGTTCCTGGACAAGGCAGTACGCGTTGTTGAAGGGGCCAATCTCACGGAAAATGAATACGGAAAGACGCTTTTTGCCGATTTCTTCTTTTTCATCACTGGGTTTCACGGTTTCCACGTATTTTCCGGAATCGTAATCAATGTGATCATCTTTTTCAACGTGATCATCGGAACCTACGAGCGAAGAGGTCATTATGAAATGGTTGAGAAAGTCGGTCTTTACTGGCACTTTGTCGACCTGGTTTGGGTATTTGTATTCACATTCTTCTATTTGATTTAAATTTTAAGACGAGTCTATGTCAAACGAACATTCACACTCACACGCTGTATTGATTTGGAAAGTCTTCGGATTTCTTTCTGTCGTAACGATCGTTGAAGTCATCCTGGGGATCTACAAGCCAGCCTCACTGCACTTGACAAATGTGCTTGGAACGAGCTTGTTGAACTGGATATTCCTGATCCTGACCCTTGTCAAAGCCTATGGCATTGCCTGGTATTTCATGCACCTCAAGGATGAGGTGACCTGGTTGCGAAGAGCAATCGTCTGGACGGTTGTTTTCCTGATCGGATATCTTTCATTCTTCCTGCTTTATGAGGGAGGCGCCTTGGGCGATATCGATCAGCAGTGGACACGATGGTCTTACAATTGATGCATCGAGAAAAGTATAACAAGTGTTTTGAGAGTTCAAAACACTTTTTTTATCTTCAATAATGGCAAAGCCGGGACGTAATACCATCATATTGTCCATCCTATTCTTCGGACCTCTGCTGTTTTATGTATTCCTGCTTACAGGGACCAACAATTTCGCAAAATTGCCTGTGCTGACTACTGGGGTTGATGACGTCAGCGAGTTCCGTTCGGATTCTGATATAGATTCGATCAGCCTCAATGGCAACATCAGCATCATGTGTTTCCTGGGTCGCGAACCGCTGTTGCACAAAACCAATGCACTCAACCTGAATGAAAAGATCTACAAGCATTTCTATGGCTTCAAGGGCTTTCAGTTTATCGTGGTTCTGCCCGAAGGCTCTGAGGCTGATGCCGAGCAGTTGAAAAAAGAGTTGGGCGCGACCTATGACGTGAGTGAATGGCACTTCATGTTCGGTTCGGATAGCCAGGTAAGAAACCTGTTTGAAAGCCTTCAAACCAATATTTCCCTGGATGAAAAGCTGTATACCAGGAACGCCTTCATTATTGATCGCGACATGAACCTGAGGGGCAGATCAGAAGATGATGAGATGCCTGACGGGATGCGTTATGGATACAATGCGGAGTCGATTTCAACCGTTCACCAGGAGATGGTCGATGACGTCAAAGTTGTTGTGGCAGAAGACAGACTGGCACTGAAAAAGAACAAAAGACAGATTTAGTTTTGAAAAAGAATTCATACATAGCCGTAGCCTTTATCGTCCTGATTTTTGGAATCTGGGCAGTGCCCAAGATCATTGACCGGTTCGAGGGGACAGAGTTGATGACCTTTGAAAAGGTCCCCGACTTTGAATTCATCAGCCAGGATTCGGTGGCGGTCAGTCAGAAGGAATTTGAGGGCAAGGTTTACGTCGTTGAGTTTTTCTTCACTTCCTGCCCGACGATCTGCCCGAAGATGCACGAGAGCATGTTGAAGTTGCAGAAGGAGTATTACGGCAACCCTGAGTTCGGGATCGCCTCGATCAGCATCGATCCGAAAAGAGACACGCCGTCGGTTTTAAAGGAATACGCCAGCAAGAAAGGTGCAACGCTAAAGAACTGGTACTTTCTGACGGGTGAGAAAGATCTGATCTACAACTTTTCGAACAAGGGCTTCAAGCTCTATGCGGGAGAGAATAAGGACGTCGAGGGAGGCTTTGAGCACTCCGGCCTTTTTGCACTCATTGACAAGCAGGGATACATTCGCTCGAGAACCGTGAAGAATGGAGACATGGAGAACCCCATCAAGTTTTACAATGGGTTGGACCCGAAAGAGGTAGAGTGGTTGAAGGAGGATATCGCCGTTTTGCTGAAAGAATAGAAAGAATTCGTCTATGGAAGATTCGAAAAAATACAATCGGTTGATCACGATACTTTCAATTGCCATTCCCCTGGTGGTTGCTGCGCTTTTCGGGGTGAAAATTGATCTGGAGCTCCCGGTTTTTCTGCCTCCGATATATGCGGGAATCAATGCCGTGACTTCTGTTCTGCTGGTAGCCGCTTTCTGGGCAATCAAGAATAAGAAGATTGACCTTCACGAGAACCTGATCAAGGCCTGCATGGTGCTTTCCGCAGTTTTTCTCATTCTGTATGTTTTGTATCACATGACTTCAGACTCTACTTCTTACGGAGGGGAGGGGGCCATCCGTTGGGTCTACTTTTTTGTGTTGATTTCACATATACTGCTCTCGATTGTCGTGATCCCTTTTGTTCTTGTCACTTTTGTTCGGGGTATTACCAGGGATGTCGAGCGTCACAAGAAAATCGCCCGGATCACATTTCCCATCTGGCTCTATGTCACGATAACTGGTGTAGTTGTTTATTTTATGATCTCACCTTACTATTAGACCTCAGGACGCATAGCAGGTTTCGAGAAGAATGGATCTTTGGCCATGCCCGCAAGATGAGTTATTTTTGCAATCGTATCTTCAATCAGCGTAGAATGCACCATAAAAGCCTTAATGTCAAACCAAAGAAAAAGAGCCTGCTCCTCCTTGCCGGGATACTGCTGTTTCAGTCTGAATGCATGAGTGCACAATGCGCCATGTGTCGGGCCGTGGTTGAGCAGGGAGGCGAGGAAGTAGCCGAAGGCATCAATTCGGGCATTGTCTACCTTATGGCCTTTCCTTATATAGTTGTTGCTGTGGCGTCTTTCCTGCTTTACAGGAATTGGAGGCGAACTTCCGGTGCCGCCTGATGTGTTTGCAAAGCAATCGGTTCAGATATTTTAGTTTTACTGTAACATTTTTTTTAACACCTCGTCATATACTTCGAATTCCAATATTGAAATTACTTTTTATGAAAGCACCCCTAACCCTGATCTTGATCTTCAGTATTTTCATTTCTGCTCAAGCTCAGACCGAAGACCTTGCCAATAAAAAATGGACACTCGAAGATTGCGTGAACTACGCTTTGGAGAACAATATCCAGGTAAAACAGAGTGAGAATAACATTGCACTTGCTGAAGTAGACAAAAGACAGGCCATTGGAAATTTTATTCCCAGCCTGAATTTTAGTAGTGTGGGAGCCTGGAACTCGGG
>CBDUAY010000101.1:0-10008 GCA_965365245.1 uncultured Flavobacteriaceae bacterium
CAGATCAATAATTGGAATGAAACGAGGAAAGACCGAAATTTAGAATTACAACTTTTAGAGTCTTTTGACAGGAGCCTGCAGAAGGACCTGCTGGATATGGATTCCAACATAAGAGTTCACAAAAAAGGAATCGTTGCCGCCAACACGGTCTTGAAAATACTGAATGAACCCGGGCCCCGCGACTCAGATTCGATTTCGGTGTTGATGAGCAAAGTGGTAATGCCTACGCTGTTTGTGTATTCCACAAGCGCCTTTGAGACATTGAAATCAAAGGGGGTGACTCTTATTTCAAATGATTCGTTACGGGATCATATCATAGAAGTGTACGACTCACGATACCGATTCTTTGTGGAAAATGAGAAAGTCCACTACCAGACCCTTGAAAAAATGCTTTTTGAGGTATTTCCTGGCCGTTTTGAAGATTCGTATAACTATCAGATCAACCCTCCTGACTTCGATGGCTCAGTCAGACCAATTGATGCAGATGCCCTGTCTACCGACACGGAGTTTCTATATCATTTAAGATCCTTTCGAAATCGATTGAACATTGTTGTGGATTGGCATTACGCACAGCTGAGGCAGAGAATAGTCGCACTAAGAAATGAAATCCGCGACGAAATCAACAAATTGGATGAATCCTGAAAAGTAATTTGATAGCCTTGCATCGAATTATCGCTCGTTCGTCCTACTTCACTTCCATCATCGTAGGGAAATATTTAAATTCCTGTTCTTGTAAATCAGTTTAAATAATTAGGAAATGGCAAATACAACTTTTAATGTATCGGGATGCAGCCAAGATGGTTGCTCCGTATCTGACAATGGCAATGCAACTGTTGACGTTGGAGATTGGGTTCAATGGAATAAAACGGGGAACACTCTGGAGAGCTTTTCAATTACAGTAAACCTGGGGACAGATAGTGATATCTGGGGGGATACTCCTCCGGCTCCTTACCCGAATGCCACTTCATCTAATTGGAGAGGCACAGTGCAAAATTATGGAGATGGCGGTGAGAATTATACGATTTCGTGCACCTGTGGATCAGACAATAAAAGTCACGACCCAAGAATCAGTGTGAATCCTCAAAAATAAAAACGATGTTCTTCAAAAAAATGGCCTGTCAGCTCGTGATGGGTCTATTTTTTTTTACCTCCAATTTCATCTTTTCTCAGGACCAAAGGGTTGCTGACAGCTTGATTCCTGTCTATGAAGATGGGAATTTCAATGATACTATGAAGCTGGAATTATTGAGGGATATTGCATTCAATCAGATTAAAGATTTTAAAGTCAAGCTACAATATTCACAGATACTTGTAGAAGAGGCTGAAAAATCGGGAGACAGTTTCTATTTGTATCATGGATATTTACAAACTGGCAATAGTTATTTCCTGACAGGAAACCTGGAGCAAGCCCTGTCAGCTTTCTTTACCAGCGCTGAACTTGGAAATGATTTGGGTTTTTCAAAGGAAGGTGCTGCCTATATGTCGATTGCGGATGTATATAGCATGAGGGAGGATTTTAACAATGCCAATATATACTATAAGAAAGCAATCGAAGCCCTCAGAAAAGACAAGGATTCGATTTCACTAGGTGCCGCTCTATTAAACGCTGGTGACAGTTCTTTCAAAGCCAACAAATACGATCAAGCCCTGGATTATTTTGAAGAATCAGGGTTAATTTTCAGAGAATTGAACTATTCAATTGGAATTGCCTACAACCTTGGAAACAAAGGAATGGTATACGCCGAGCAGGGAAAAGATGATCTCGCTGAAGAAAATATTGAAGAGGCCATAGACATATTGAACAGAATCCAGGACTATTATCCCATTTCAGTATTTCTCTCCTACATGTCTGACATATATCTGCGCAAGGGCGAATTTGAACAAGCTCTTAGTTTTGCTCAGAGGAGTTTGGAACTCGCAGAGGATCAAGATCTGAAAGAGCAAATCAGAGATGGCAACTTCAAAATGTTCGAACTCAAAAAAAGAGAAGGCAAACTCGATGAATCCATAACTTATTTACAGAATTACTATCTCTACAGAGATAGCATAATAGACATTGAAACCGTTGAGGAAATGGCGAATCTTCGCACCAATTTCGAGGTTTCACAAAAACAAGCCGAAGTCGACCTTCTCGATCAGCAGAAAAAGAATCAGCAACTGATCTCACTTGCCACCGGAATTGGCCTTTTACTCATATTGGTCCTTGCAATAGGTCTTTATCGCCGAAACAAATTTGTCAATAATGCCAAACGCCTCATTGAAAATGAAAAGGAAAGGTCGGATTTGCTCCTGCTTAACATTCTTCCTGAAGAAACCGCCACCGAACTTAAAGACAATGGCAAAGTCAAGGCCAAACGTTTCGAATCTGTTTCAGTAATGTTCACCGATTTTAAGGGCTTCACGGCATATTCCGACAAGCTGTCACCTGAAGAACTGGTTGACAGCATCGACTTTTACTATTCAAAATTTGATGAGATCATTGAAAAGCATGGCTTGGAGAAGATAAAGACAGTGGGGGATGCCTATATGTGTGCCGGAGGGCTGCCTGATCCGGACCCGGACAACGCGCATAAAATGATTGAGGCGGCCATTGAGATTGCAGAGTTTGTCAAAGAGTCAAAAAAGAATGACCCCGATGACATGACCAGGTTTGACATCCGAATAGGAATCAACACAGGACCCGTGGTGGCCGGTGTTGTCGGGAAAAAGAAGTTTGCCTATGACATCTGGGGAGATACGGTGAACATTGCTTCACGCATGGAGTCCAATTCAGAACCGGGAAAAATTAACGTGTCGGAAACAACTTACCAACTGATCAAAGATCAATACAAATGCACCTACAGGGGTGAGATCGAGGCAAAGAACAAGGGAATGATGAAAATGTATTTTGTTGAGAGAGCTATAGAAACTGAAACAATCTAAGTTGACTGTCGTTGACTCTCCCAATAGTCGCATAGGATCTGAGCTTTGTCTTGTTCGGAGGCTTCTCTGATTCAAAATTCCATGCCCATTATTCCCTCATTTTTTATGTTTAATTCCGGCAATATCTTCTGAATATATGCATTGCTTACTGCGTGAAAAATTACGCCCTTTTATGCTCTAGGTAATGAATGCAGCTATCGCAGGACACCACATTATTGCCCCTACATATATCCTTGAAGGAAACAAATTCACTATGGCATAATGGAATGGCGAGGTAAGAGCAATACTACTTGATCGACCACAACAGACTTTTTTTATCCATTCGATAACTCACATTATTGATTGATCCATTGCTTTCTGAGAATCCTCTGTTCGTCGTTCAAGGTTTGCATTTCAGTGACCGTGCCTGCTTCTTCATCGTACATTAAACCGACTTTGAACAAGGTTTCTTTCAATGGAAGAGGCTCAGTTCCCTCAATATGCATTTCCACAAATTCCTTGATCTCAGGAAAACCAGTCTGTTTGTAAATGTCTTCAAACAAAGCATCGTCTTTAAACGGTTTATCCTTCCCATACTTATCCAACAAATCAGCAATTAAATTCTGAACACCATAGGCGCCGTTGCTAAGCTCCCGTAATCTGATGTCCAGGCATAAATTGATCAGCGCTCCCTTGAAATAAACATTCATGTAGTCTTCGGGCATATCAATTACATTCTTGCTGAACTCGGTGAAAGAGATGTCATTGGAATACTCATTCATCTTTGAAATCTTGTGCTCTAATACCTTTAGAAACTCATCCAGCGATTCCATATTTTGCTTGATTCGCATGTGGATCGTAAAATACTCGGTCATACCCTCATAAAGCCATAAGTGTTGCGAGAATTTGGGATCGGAGAAGTCAAAGTCTGCTATTTCATAGGAATGGAGTCCTAAAGGTTGCACGGTATGGAAAAATTCATGACTGGCCAGCCCAAAGATAGTTGCCTTCAATACTTCCATATTCAGGGGGGAGTACATAAGTAGAACGGTTGATTGGTTGTGCTCTAAGCCATCTGAGAAATAAGCTTCACTATCAGCATTCTCATTGTGGAAGACTATAAAAGTGTATGTATCGGTTGCCAGTTTTCCATCTAAATATTCCGTCTGATTTTTGAGAAGCGGCTCAATCGATACGGCTAATGAATCTGCTATCTTCTTTCCAGTACTCGAATAACCCGCTATGTTTACAGAAATATTGGGAAGTTCTATGGAGGTAGTATCTGGTGGAGCATACATCATTGGATTATCCACCAAATACCGGTAGTTCTTCGCGATGAATTCGTCCTCACTTTCGGAGATGCTGTGTTTTTCCAAACTGCTGGAGCCATACAAACTTTCATCCTTTTTAATCACTATATGATATGGCAAATCTTCCTGGTTTTTGAAATACCCGAATATAGAATTTGGATTCAAAATGAAGACGCTGTCACGAAAGTGACTTTCCGCAGATCGGTAGGGTCTGAGGTCTTCAAAATCAAACTCATCCCAACCTTGCGACACAGTATATTCTATCTTGTCCAGCTGTTTCGCCTTTAATATCTGCCAACAATTCGTGTTTAGCTGGATTACTTCTAAAAGCTTGCTCTCTTTGTTGAATGCCTTGAAATCATTCACAAACTTTCCAAAATTTGTATCATCATAAATTCCTGGAACAAGTTTCGGCAGACAGAAATAGGCGGTATCTCCCAAGGTGCCTGAAAACCTTAGTTCAACAGGTATGCGTCCATTATCAACCTGGGTAAGATCTGTGGTGTACTGGTAATTTTGCTTATCAATTTTATCTGTACTGCAACAACTGAGAAGTACGAGCGTCAGTAAGTAAATTATCTTTTTCAATATGGCATTTTTTTGTGGCGGAGTCATCCCCAGGATTGTTCCTGGCAAAAATAAAGATATGAAATTTGAGGGTATAAGGAGGAGTCAGTCCATTGAGTTTCGCAACCGACTAAATAGTAAATTTTAGGCGCCGCCGTGAGTCTCGTCCAAACTTGAACCCTATAAGGGATACATCTCCTAACTATGATTTTAAGTTCATATATGACAGAAGTTTAAGGACTAAAGTTGTGGTCTGGTTGAGACTACAAACTCCGGATTTCTGGAAGGATTTCGATTGTCTTTGATGAAGTGTTTCAGGGTTGACATTTCGATTTAATGTGATGTTCTTTCAATAAACCTGGTCAATTCATCAAAAAATGATTTCTTGTTTTCGATATACGGGTAATGACCCGAATTTTCGATATACACGACTTCAGAATTAGTTATCAATTGATTGGTCAGTTGCACAGCTTCCTCAACAATAAAATCGTCCTTGCCATAAATGATCAAAGTGGGACAATTAATATTCGAGAGCTTATCCTGGACATGTATGTTTAATTTCATTTGCGTCGCCAGTTCATTGAGTGCAACCGCATTCTTGGCAGTTATTTCATTGAATGCAGCTACTTCCATATAGTCATCGATGAAACTCTTATTTGAAAATACTGTGCCTTCCGATATTCTCATGGCCTCATTGAGAACTTTTGGGTCGCCCTCGAGAAATCCCTTGCTATCCCATAGCTCCTTCACACGTTCCAAATCTTCTGGCTTAAACATAGTCATCTGTTTCCTGTAAGACGCTATCAGCAATTCTGTGTTTACAGGGGCGGCGTCCACTAGTATCAGACGTTTCAGGTTCTCCGGATATTTGACACCATAGTACATGGCTAACAATCCTCCCCACGAGTGACCGATTATATTCAACTTATCGACGCCAAATTCTTTTCTTAATCCTTCAAGGTCCTCTACCATCAAATCAACATTGAAAGTAGTGCTGTCTATTTTTTCCAAAATGGATTTACCATTTCCGCGTTGGTCGTAAAAAATAACCTTATGGGCATTAGCAAAATCAAGAAAGAACGGATACAGTTCATCATGATACATGCCTGGGCCACCATGAAGAATTATGTAGGGTTCTCCTTCACCGACTATCTTATAATAGTGCTTTACACCATTCACTTCTTTAAAACCGTCCTCAGTCATCAATCGGTCAGAATTGCATTGGACCATGAACACACCAAGGATGCATATGGTAATCAGTCTATTTATAATTTTCATAAGATTTTTTGGAATTCGTTGAGTCTACGTTTTGGATTGACCCTTAAAGATAGGGGCTGTCCCGATCAAATTATATGATAATTCTCATCAATAAAAAACCCCTCCATCTCTGGAAGGGTTTGGATTTGTTTCAAAAGCTCCGCTGTATTTTGCTTGTATTTTGAACCCTCTGATCCCGGCGAGGTCATTTATCTCGTATTTCGAATGGGTCACTCTTGAATGGATGTCTCTGGTGAACGGTGCGCTGAAAAATTTACCATTCTTGCTTTAAGATGAGAATCAAAAGTTTTTATTTATTCACGTAACTTTCGAAGGACTAAAATTTTGATCCTATGAAAAACGTGTTACTGTTAATTCTGGTTACCTTTTTATCGCTAACTTCATGTAAAAAGAATATGGATCATGAATTGCGTGATAAATGGACGCCTGATTTTGTCGATGTGTCTTCTTCGGGGGATCTGGGTTATACCTATGGGCAATACAATGTATCAGTTTCTAAAGGCGAATCTCCACAGATTCGAAGAAATTTAATTTAAAAGAAAATGCAATGTAAAAATTGTGATCAGACAATTCAGGATGATCAATCCTATTGCCCTCACTGTGGTCAGAAGTCAGATGTGACTCGTTTGAATTTCAAGCAGTTAATCAAAGACATTTGGATTGCTTTCAGCAACACGGATGAAGGGTTTTTGCTTTTGATCAAAGAATTGGTATACAAGCCCGGCAAAGTTGCCCGGGCCTATGTCTCCGGGAGGCGCAAACATTATTTCAACCCTTTCAGCTACCTGGCAATCATGGTGGCCATTGCGTTATTTTTCATACTTCGCTTTGAGAGCTACGGGATCGATTATTCTCAAATGAAAACCCAAGATCTGGAGTTTTTGCGATTTTCCTTCCGGTACTTTAACCTGTTCACACTTTTAATGTGTCCTGTTTATGCCTTTGTAATCTGGATATTCTTTTTGGGAAACCAATTGAACTATGCAGAAAACCTGGTCCTCTCTGCCTATCTCAGTGGCCAGAACATGCTGTACTACATTGTGGCTATAACCCTTTTTATTCTTTTTCCATCGATTATGGATGTTCTTGGGTTGATCATTGGGTTGATCATTACGATTTGGTACATCATGGCAATATTGCAGTTCTATGCAAAAAGATCGTTTTGGAGTATTATGAGAGCGATACTTGTCATTGTTATATTCCAGATTGCTTCACAAGGAATGATAAGATTCGCCTACTCCGTTTATAGGATTTCAGTCCTGAATTGAGGATTGGTCCATCCGTTGCAGTATCACCCTGGCCCCTTCACTAAAAATGTCCACAAGACATTTTCTCAACGCTCGGTCCTGGAAGAATGGAAGCATCGGTTTGGTTGTTGATGCTTCAAGGTACGAAAATTCAATTTTTGAGGGGTGAATTAAGGAGAATCATCACTTTATAAAAAGTTAACCATCTAAATATTAGATTTTAGGCGCCACCGTGAGTCGCGTCCAAACTTGAACCCTTTATGGGATACCCCTCCTAACTATGATTTTAAGTTCATATATGACAGAAGTTTAAGGACTAAAGTTGTGGTCTGGTTGAGACTACAAACTCCGGATTTCTGGAAGGATTTCGATTGTCTTTGATGAAGTGTTTCAGGGTTGACATTTCGATTTAATGTGATGTTCTTTCAATAAACCTGGTCAATTCATCAAAAAATGATTTCTTGTTTTCGATATACGGGTAATGACCCGAATTTTCGATATACACGACTTCAGAATTAGTTATCAATTGATTGGTCAGTTGCACAGCTTCCTCAACAATAAAATCGTCCTTGCCATAAATGATCAAAGTGGGACAATTAATATTCGAGAGCTTATCCTGGACATGTATGTTTAATTTCATTTGCGTCGCCAGTTCATTGAGTGCAACCGCATTCTTGGCAGTTATTTCATTGAATGCAGCTACTTCCATATAGTCATCGATGAAACTCTTATTTGAAAATACTGTGCCTTCCGATATTCTCATGGCCTCATTGAGAACTTTTGGGTCGCCCTCGAGAAATCCCTTGCTATCCCATAGCTCCTTCACACGTTCCAAATCTTCTGGCTTAAACATAGTCATCTGTTTCCTGTAAGACGCTATCAGCAATTCTGTGTTTACAGGGGCGGCGTCCACTAGTATCAGACGTTTCAGGTTCTCCGGATATTTGACACCATAGTACATGGCTAACAATCCTCCCCACGAGTGACCGATTATATTCAACTTATCGACGCCAAATTCTTTTCTTAATCCTTCAAGGTCCTCTACCATCAAATCAACATTGAAAGTAGTGCTGTCTATTTTTTCCAAAATGGATTTACCATTTCCGCGTTGGTCGTAAAAAATAACCTTATGGGCATTAGCAAAATCAAGAAAGAACGGATACAGTTCATCATGATACATGCCTGGGCCACCATGAAGAATTATGTAGGGTTCTCCTTCACCGACTATCTTATAATAGTGCTTTACACCATTCACTTCTTTAAAACCGTCCTCAGTCATCAATCGGTCAGAATTGCATTGGACCATGAACACACCAAGGATGCATATGGTAATCAGTCTATTTATAATTTTCATAAGATTTTTTGGAATTCGTTGAGTCTACGTTTTGGATTGACCCTTAAAGATAGGGGCTGTCCCGATCAAATTATATGATAATTCTCATCAATAAAAAACCCCTCCATCTCTGGAAGGGTTTGGATTTGTTTCAAAAGCTCCGCTGTATTTTGCTTGTATTTTGAACCCTCTGATCCCGGCGAGGTCATTTATCTCGTATTTCGAATGGGTCACTCTTGAATGGATGTCTCTGGTGAACGGTGCGCTGAAAAATTTACCATTCTTGCTTTAAGATGAGAATCAAAAGTTTTTATTTATTCACGTAACTTTCGAAGGACTAAAATTTTGATCCTATGAAAAACGTGTTACTGTTAATTCTGGTTACCTTTTTATCGCTAACTTCATGTAAAAAGAATATGGATCATGAATTGCGTGATAAATGGACGCCTGATTTTGTCGATGTGTCTTCTTCGGGGGATCTGGGTTATACCTATGGGCAATACAATGTATCAGTTTCTAAAGGCGAATCTCCACAGATTCGAAGAAATTTAATTTAAAAGAAAATGCAATGTAAAAATTGTGATCAGACAATTCAGGATGATCAATCCTATTGCCCTCACTGTGGTCAGAAGTCAGATGTGACTCGTTTGAATTTCAAGCAGTTAATCAAAGACATTTGGATTGCTTTCAGCAACACGGATGAAGGGTTTTTGCTTTTGATCAAAGAATTGGTATACAAGCCCGGCAAAGTTGCCCGGGCCTATGTCTCCGGGAGGCGCAAACATTATTTCAACCCTTTCAGCTACCTGGCAATCATGGTGGCCATTGCGTTATTTTTCATACTTCGCTTTGAGAGCTACGGGATCGATTATTCTCAAATGAAAACCCAAGATCTGGAGTTTTTGCGATTTTCCTTCCGGTACTTTAACCTGTTCACACTTTTAATGTGTCCTGTTTATGCCTTTGTAATCTGGATATTCTTTTTGGGAAACCAATTGAACTATGCAGAAAACCTGGTCCTCTCTGCCTATCTCAGTGGCCAGAACATGCTGTACTACATTGTGGCTATAACCCTTTTTATTCTTTTTCCATCGATTATGGATGTTCTTGGGTTGATCATTGGGTTGATCATTACGATTTGGTACATCATGGCAATATTGCAGTTCTATGCAAAAAGATCGTTTTGGAGTATTATGAGAGCGATACTTGTCATTGTTATATTCCAGATTGCTTCACAAGGAATGATAAGATTCGCCTACTCCGTTTATAGGATTTCAGTCCTGAATTGAGGATTGGTCCATCCGTTGCAGTATCACCCTGGCCCCTTCACTAAAAATGTCCACAGGACATTTTCTCAACGCTCGGTCCTGGA
>CBDUAY010000102.1:0-9510 GCA_965365245.1 uncultured Flavobacteriaceae bacterium
GTTGCTTGCTTCGACTGAAGAAGGTCACGCGACCGATTCGCCGGGTTTCTTCAAGGGCTTCCTGGTTCATATAGCCCAACATCAAAACCTTTCCTGTAGCACTGTCCTGCACGATGGCTGGGATCAAACCGGTTTTTTCGTCAAATGTCAATTTCATAGTCTCATGTTTATTCCTTGTTCTTTCAATTCTTTTTTAAGTGCGCCAATTTCGATCTCCCCGTAGTGAAAAACACTGGCGGCCAGCGCAGCATCTGCCTTCCCTTCGGTAAATGTGTCAGCGAAATGGCTCACGTTGCCGGCTCCTCCACTGGCTATGATCGGAACATTGACTCGTTCCGCCAAAGCGCTCAGGGTTTCATTCGCAAAGCCGTTTTTGGTTCCGTCGTGATCCATCGAGGTAAAGAGAATCTCTCCCGCTCCCAATCGAACTGCTTCTTCAACCCATTCAAAAAGGTCAATCTCAGTGGGAACCCGACCCCCGACCAGGTGAACTTTCCATTGTCCATCAATCAACTTGGCATCCACGGCAAGCACGATGCACTGACTTCCAAATTTATTGGCCAGCTCCCGGATCAACCCGGGGTTTTTCACTGCCGAAGAATTGACCGACACCTTGTCGGCACCCGCCCTCAGCAGCATGTTCACGTCTTCCACACTTGAAATTCCTCCACCCACTGTAAACGGAATGCTCACTTTTCGCGCTACTTTTTCGACCAAATCAACCAGTGTCTTGCGCTTTTCCTTGGTCGCGGTAATGTCGAGAAACACCAGTTCATCCGCACCTTCTTCAGAGTAACGCTGCGCAAGCTCTACCGGATCGCCCGCGTCACGTAACTCCACGAAATTGACGCCTTTGACCGTTCGTCCGTCTTTGATATCCAAACAAGGGATGATTCTTTTTGTCACCATTATTTTTCCCGGTTAAGAGTTTAGAATGAACTGTTCCAATTGGCCTAAAGTAATCTTATTCTCATAGATTGCCTTGCCAATGATAACTCCCTCACAACCTATTTCAGCCAGTTTGGGCAATTCGTCAAAATCTGAAATTCCCCCCGATGCGATTAGCCGTATCTCCGGCAATTCAGAAATCAGGTTGTCATAGAGCTCCGTTGCAGGACCCTGAAGCATACCGTCTTTTTCTATGTCCGTGGAGATCACGTAGCGAATCCCTTTGTCCAGGTAGCCTTTTATGAATGGAAGTAGTTCCTGATCGGATTCCTGCTCCCATCCGCTCACTGCGATTTTCCCGTCTCTGGCGTCGGCACCGAGGATGATTTTGTCAGGTCCATAGACTTCGAGCCATCGCATAAAGACAGAAGGTTCGGATACCGCAATGCTGCCGCCTGTAATTTGTGCTGCTCCGCTTTCGAAGGCGATATGCAGGTCATCGTCTGACTTCAGGCCCCCACCAAAATCTATGCTCAGATTTGTCCGGGTTGCGATCCGCTCCAGCACTTTGTAATTTACAATATGCTTGCTCCGGGCCCCATCGAGATCCACCAGGTGCAGGTTTTGGATCCCGGCACCTTCGAATTGAAGCGCCACCTCCAGCGGATCCTCATTGTATATCTTTTTGGTGCTGTAGTCTCCTTTCGAAAGACGGACGCACTTCCCGTCAATTATGTCTATAGCCGGTATGATCCTCATGTCTCAATCTTTTCTATGAAATTCTTCAGTATGCGCTCTCCTGCATCCGAGCTTTTTTCTGGGTGGAACTGACATGCATAAAAGTTGCCCTTTCGAATGGCTCCTGAATAGACGAGCCCGTAATCGGTGCTGGCAATCGAAAAGGAATTGTCAGGTACGTAATAACTATGCACATAGTATACAAAAGTCCCCTCCTTGAGCCCATCAAAAAGCTCTGTCTTCATACCTGATATTTTGTTCCATCCTATTTGGGGCACCTTCAGCCGTTCGTCGAATTTCAATACCTCGATCGGAAAGATGTCCAGGCATTTCGTGTCATTTTCTTCCGAATGGCTGCACATGAGCTGCATGCCCAGGCAGATTCCCAATACCGGTTGCTCAAGCTTGGGAATCAGCTCGTCCAGACCGAATTTTTGGAGCTCCCGCATGGCACTGCTCGCCTCGCCTACCCCAGGAAAAATGACCTTGTCAGCCGCTCGGATCTTATCAATTTCATTGGTGCAAATCGCTTCATATCCAAGTCGTTCCAGCGCAAACTGGACCGATCTTACGTTTCCGGCGCCGTAGTCAATGATCACTATTTTCATCACAACATCCCTTTGGTGCTTGGCAATATCATTTTATCAGGATCTCGCTTAACGGCTGCTTTGATCGCTTTGGCCAGGGCCTTGAAAATCGCTTCTATCTTATGGTGTTCGTTGGTTCCCTCGGCCTTGATGTTGATATTGGCCCTGGCGCCGTCACTGAACGATTTGAAAAAATGATAGAACATCTCAGTTGGCATGTCCCCAATTTTCTCTCTGTTGAATTCTGCTTCCCAAACCAACCAGCTTCTTCCGCCAAAATCAATGGCGACCTGGGCCAGGCAATCGTCCATCGGAAGGGTGAAGCCATATCGCTCCATGCCACGCTTGTCGGCAAGAACTTTCGCAAAAGCATCCCCGAGCACAATTGCGGTGTCTTCAATGGTGTGATGCTCATCTACGTGAAGATCACCCTTGACTTCAACTTCGAGGTCCATGTTGCCATGCCTGGCAATTTGTTCGAGCATGTGATCGAAGAAGCTAAGACCCGTATTGAGCTTGTTTTTGCCACTGCCATCTACATTGAGCAAGACCCGAATGTCTGTTTCTGCGGTTTTCCGACTGAGCTCCACAGACCTCTCCTTTAGCTTGAGGAACTCGTAAATCTCCCTCCAGTCGTCTGTCTCCAGTGATATAGACGCTTCCAACTCTTTAGGAGTCGCAGATAGCTCAGACTCTCCCAGTGAACGCCGATTGTTGATGAAAATCCCCTGGGAGCCCAGGTTTTTCGCCAACTCAATATCGGTTAGCCTATCTCCAATGACAAAGGAATTTTCGAGGTCATAAGCATCCGAAAAATATTCTTTGAGCAGTCCTGTTCTCGGCTTCCTGTTCGGTGAATTGTCCTGAGGGAAGCTGCGATCGATGAACTCCCTGTCGAAGACAACACCTTCGTTCGCAAAGGTTTTGATGATCAGGTTGTGCACCGGATGAAAAGTGTCTTCGGGAAATGCCTTTGTCCCCAACCCGTCCTGGTTGGTTACCATCACCAACTCAAAATCGAGCTCTCGGGCAATCTTTGAAAGGTAGAAAAGTGCGCCCGGGTAAAACTCCAGCTTCTCAAAACTGTCTATCTGCTCGTCTTCGGGCTCGCGGATCATCGTCCCGTCACGATCTATAAATAGTACTTTTTTCATGTTCTCCGTTTTCTTGTCGTTTTATTCAAAGCTCTTCAGAACTTCTATGAGCTTCTCGTTTTCTTCAGGTGTTCCCACTGTAATCCTCAAACACTGTTCACACAGCGGTTCTCTTGATCTATTTCGAACCACGATTCCCTCTTCAATCAATTGCCTGTACCTGCGATCGGCATCATCTACACGGATTAGCAGGAAATTGCTGTCTGAAGGATAAACCCGCTCAACCACCTTGCAGTGCGGCAATCGGGATTCAAGCCACTCTCTCCCTTCCAGCAGGGAGCGAATACCGTCTTGGATCAACGAGAAGTCGGCAAGTTCACGTAAAGCTGCTTGCTGGGTCAGAATATTCACATTGTAGGGCATCTTTACCTTCTTAAGAAGATCAATCACCTCTTCCTGGGCGAAGCACATGCCCAGTCGAATCCCTGCCATGCCCAGGGCTTTTGAAAAGGTTTGGGTAACAATCAGATTTGGATGACTGTCGATCATATTTGTCATGCTCATTGAATCGGCAAAATCGGCATAAGCTTCATCCACCACGACAAGACAACCTACTTCCAGCAATTCCAAAATATCTGCTGTTCGCATCAGGTTGCCCGTCGGATTGTTCGGGGAACAGATGAATATGGCTTTTGTGTTCCGGTCGACCAGGGATTTGATTTCCCGGGGTTGCAACTGGAACTCCTCATCGAGCATGGCGGTTCGGCACTCCACGTCGTTGACCCCGCATAGCACCTTGAACATGCCAAATGTGGGTACACTGATCACAATATTGTCCTTACCGGGCTCCATGAAAACACGAAAGATCAGGTCCAGTATCTCATCACTCCCGTTGCCCAGGAGGATCCGCTCGGGAGCTACCTTTTTGAGCTCCGAAATTCTTTCCTTTAGCCTGCTTTGATTGGGATCGGGATACCGGTTCATTCCATTTTCGTAGGGATTCTCATTGGCATCTATGAAGATAAGATCGCGATCGAAGTCCTTAAACTCGTCCTTGGCCGAGGCATAGGGTTTGAGCTCCAGCACAGTGGGTCTCGCCAGTTGCCTCACATCTGGAATCTTTTGACCTGCTTTCATTCTTTCTCCTTCTTTCATTGCTCGTCCTGTTTTATTTTTTCCAATCGAAGGCTCACTGCATTTTTGTGGGCCATCAAGCCTTCTGCTTCAGCCATCTGCTCAATGGCTCCACCAATCCCCTGCAGACCCGATCTTGTGATCTCCTGAAAAGTTATTGCTTTTTGAAAAGAATCCAGGTTTACCCCACTGAAATTGCGGGCAAAACCATTTGTCGGCAGGGTGTGATTCGTCCCGGAAGCATAATCGCCGGCACTCTCAGGAGTATAGTTCCCAACAAAGACCGAACCTGCATTGGCGATTCGACTCATGACCGAATCCGAATCCTTTAAACAGATGATCAGGTGCTCCGGCGCATAAGCGTTCACAAGCTCAAGGGCCTCTTCGACTGAATCCATTACGATTGACTTTGAATTCTCTATGGCTTTTGCAGCAATCTCCTTTCGCGGCAAAGTCTCCAACTGGATTTCAATTTGCTCCCGGACAGCTGTCTGCAATTTCTCTGACAGCGAAACCAGGACAACCTGGCTGTCAGCTCCGTGCTCGGCCTGAGACAAGAGGTCAGAGGCCACGAAAGGGGGATCTGCACTTTCATCCGCCAGCACCAGCAACTCACTGGGGCCGGCCGGGAGGTCAATTGCCACTCCGTATTTCAACGCCATTTGCTTGGCCACCGTCACGTATTGATTTCCGGGGCCGAACAATTTGTAAACCGCCGGTATGCTTTCCGTGCCAAAAGTCATGGCAGCGATAGCCTGGATTCCTCCTACCTTGAATATGCGATCAATTCCGCAAAGTTCAGCGGTAAAAAGTATGGCGGGATCTATATTTCCTTTTTGATCAGAGGGTGTGCACAGCACAACTTCCTTGCATCCTGCAATTTTCGCGGGCACGGCAAGCATGAGAACGGTTGAGAACAAGGGAGCCGTGCCACCGGGAATGTATAGCCCAACCTTTTCAATCGGTCTTTTTTCCTGCCAGCAGCGTACCCCGGGATATGTCTCCACTTCGACTTTTTCCGTTCTTTGACTCTTGTGAAACTTTTCAATGTTGCCGTGAGCCAGGCGAATGGAATCCTTCAGCTCTGAGGTCAATTTTCCGGAAGCCTCTTTCTTTTCTAAATCCGAGACTTCCAGGGCATCGAGGTCCGCCCCGTCAAATGCTTTCACGTATTTTCGGACGCCCTGATCTCCATCCTTTCGAATTTCCTCGAACATGGAGGTGACAAGACCTTCAATTTCCTCATAAGTCCTCGTAGGACGCCTCAGCACTTCACTCCAAATCTCTCTTTTCGGGTTTCTGTAATTCTTCATAGGTTTCTCAATATTAATTCCCGCATCACAAAACCATTTTTTCAATCGGAACGACCAACAGGCCTTCAGCACCAAGTCGTTTAAGCTCATCGATCACGTTCCAGAATGTATTCTTTTCAATCACCGTGTGAATGGAGCTCCACCCCTTTTCAGCCAGGGGTAGAACGGTTGGACTGCGCATTCCCGGAAGCAATTCGATTACCTCCTGAATTTTGTCATTCGGCACATTCATCAAAATGTACCTGAAATCCCTTGCCTTTAGAACCGACTGCATGCGAAATCTCAAGGTGTCGAGCAGCTCCTGTTTCTTGCCGTCCAGCAAGGGAGAAACCGCGAGCACCGCTTCAGATGTTGCAATGACCTCCACTTCTTTCAAATTGTTTTTGAAAAGCGTGCTGCCACTGCTTACAATGTCGCAAATCGCGTCGGCGAGACCAATATTGGGTGCAATCTCCACCGACCCCGATATCTGGTGGAGTTCGGCCTCAACACTCTGCTGAGCTAAATACTTGTTCAGTGTATTCGGATAGGACGTCGCAATTCTCTTGCCTCTGAGGTCCTCTATCGAATTGTAATTGAAAGATTTTGGCACAGCCAGTGAAACACGGCATTTGGAGAAACTTAGCTTTTCCACAACCTGGATCTTTCCCTGGTCTTTTTCAACCAAAAGGTTCTCCCCAATGATGGCTATGTCAACTACTCCATCGAGCAAGTATTGCGGAATGTCACTGTTGCGGAGATAAAAGATCTCCATGGGAAAGTTCCTGACAGTCGCCTTGAGCTGATCCAACCCATTGCTTACCGACATTCCACACTCTTTAAGTATTTTAAGGGAATCTTCATTGAGCCTCCCTGATTTTTGAACTGCTATTTTTAATCGTTCCATCAATCTTGATTTTTACGAGACCACCAACCGAAATCAAAAAAACCCGCTTGATGGACTCAAACGGGTTTTTAAATATGTTGACTTTACTCAATACATTTTCAGCTCGCTTGAGGGCAAGAAGGAAAATGGTGATGATGCAAAGCTGATCTTGTCATAATTTTTAATTGCGAAACAAAGGTAAAAAAATTCTTTCTAGAAATCCATAACCCAATTGAAATTATTCAGACGCCGCCCTGTTTTTCATACGCGCGTACTCATATCCTTGTTTCCACCATCTTCGCATTCGCTCCCTGTCAAAAATCAAAGAGTTTGTGGTCAGGACGGTTGGTGTGTAAAACATGTTGAGTTTTACGTTTCGGTTTTCTGCTTCGAGTTTTCCTATGGAGATGTTGGATTTCTCGATGTGAATCTGCATGAAATTGAAAAGGTGCGTAATCAGGTCAAACGGGTTTCTGGAGGGAAGACGGTTGAGTTGGGGGACCTCGGTCTCCAGAACAATGGCATCAATCTCAGTGGCACCCCTTCGAATGGCCTCGCGAATCGGCACGAGGTTGGCAAAGCCACCATCGGCGTACTCGCAGCTGTTCTTGGTAAGCAATGACATAAAAGGGACGAAATTGCTGCTGCCCCAGATGTAGTCCCTGAAATCGGAGAACGATTCTTCTTCCAGCGCTTTGAATTCGACCTGGTTCAAAGTGAGGTTGGACACTGTGACCAACAATTTCTTTTTTCTTTCCAATACCTCTTGCAGGTGTTCATCGGTCACCTGCCGTTCGATCATTTTTCTCAAGTTCCCGCTCTCCCCGAAGGTCTTGCTCCCCCTAAGGAAATTGCGGAGTGTGGCCCGGTGGTTTATGCTCACGATCTGATGGCCCCTGAATTTCTTTATCCGGAACGGACAGCTGGAAAAAATCGTGCTCTGGTCGACATTGGAATAGATATCCTTTAGCTCCTCAACCTGACCAAGAGCCAGGTGGGTGACCATTAGACTACCCGTAGACGTGCCAATATAGAGGTCGTAATCCTTTTTCTCCTCCTGGATGAGGTGCTGGGCGACCCCGCCTGCGAAAGCCCCTTTGCTTCCTCCTCCTGAAATGACAAGCGCCTTCATATATTTTTTCCCTAAAAATAGATGTATAACTTTAAAAAATTTACTTTTGATTCAAGATTTTTCAAGGTGTACAATCCTAAATTGCTTTTCATCGCTTGTTTAAGTTTTCTCTTTCTGAGAGGACAGTCTGATGATGTGCGTTTGGATTTCGAACAGAACTTTCTCATTCCGGGTACGAGCATACGGGCGATAGAAATTGATGAGCAGTCCAACCTCTGGTTTGCAGGATCGGATGGAAAATTTGGCAGGATTGCCAATGACAGGCTGCAGCTTGACAGTTTGACTTTTGAGGAGAAGCATCCTTCCTTCAGGTCGCTTGCCCTCCGAAAAAATGAAGCCTTTGCGCTAAGCATCGAGAATCCGGCCCTGCTTTTCAGACTTCCTGAACCGGGCTCAGGAGAAGTCCCCGAATTGATCTATAAGGAAGAACACCCCGACGTTTTCTACGATTCGATGACCTTTTTGAACCCGGATGTGGGGATAGCAATGGGAGATCCTATCGACGGCTGTCTTTCCATCCTCATCACCACGGATGGCGGTCACACCTGGAAAAAGAAATCATGCCTGGAGCTGCCGCCTGTCTCCCCTGGAGAAGCAGGGTTTGCTGCGAGTGACACAAACATTGCATCCCGCGGGGATCTGATCTGGATTGGAACCGGGGGCGCAAAGGCCCGCGTTTTTGTTTCCCGGGACAAGGGTGAATCATGGAAAGTTTTTGACACGCCATTGATCCAGGGAGGAACCATGACAGGGATTTACAGCCTGGATTTTGCCGACAAGATGAACGGAATCGCAATGGGCGGCAACTGGGAAAAGAAAGGAGACTTCACGAATACCAAGGCTGTCACTGAAGATGGAGGAAAAACCTGGAGCCTTGTATCAAATGGAGAATTGCCGGGCTATATCAGCTGTGTCCAATATGTACCTGAAACAGATGGAAAAGAACTACTGGCCTGTTCCACTGAAGGAATCTATTATTCTGATGATAGGGGCAGGAACTGGACAAAACTGAGCGATAGGGGTTTCTATGCGCTGCGCTTCGAAAACAGGGAGCGCCTTTGGATGTCTAAAAACAATGAAATTTCAAAGGTCACGTTGAAACGCCACTGATCTTTTATATTTTTGCATCCCGATCGTAAAACTGAATCCTATGCCCCAGCCTTTAAAGAATTTGACAAAATTGATCTTGATCACGGCACTCATCGGAGTCGCTTTCAGCAGTTGCAAGAACAGTCAATTTGAGCGCGAATTCTCCTGTGACACACCTATGAGCTTCAGCAATACAAAAAAGTACAAGGACGTTTTAGATCATTTTGAGATTGATATTCCAAAAAATTGGAAAACAAGTCTTTACTATGATGAATATCAATCAAAGCTTTATACTGCAGACACCACTCGAAACCTGTCAGAATCCTACATAATTGATGTCACCTGGCACCAGGGAGAACTTATCATCGATGACGATTTGGAGCGACTGGTTTCAGAGCAGGTGGGAAGAGAGTTTAATCTTATTCCCGTCAAAGCCGGAGAAGGCGAATTCCTTGATTACCCTGCCTATTACCATATTTCAACGGGGAAGAAAAACAACCTGAGCTGGCATTACCTCCAGGTCTATTTGAAATACGAGCCCGACGAGTATTACACCCTCACCTCAAAGATTTACGGAGATGAACTTGTGACAGAGAGAATCTGTGCTTCATTTGCCGTTTTCAAGGAATTAGAGTTCATCGACTAGCGCTGCACCGATTTGCAGCAATGC
>CBDUAY010000103.1:0-9495 GCA_965365245.1 uncultured Flavobacteriaceae bacterium
GGACAAAGGAATTTCCTGTCAACGCAACGAGCAATTTACTGGCAACTGTACCTCCCGGTTTTGACTGGAAACATCGCGAATCTGACAGTTATGAATTCGGACGCGAGCCCCTTATCCCCTATGCGAAAGGATCTGAAGGGCCCGATATGGCTATTGGCGATGTGAACGGGGATGGATTTGACGACATTTACCTCTGCGGAGGTAAAAAGCAACCGGGAGCTCTCTATCTGCAAGAGGCCTCGGGCTCCTGGAGACTGGATTCCCAACCCGAATTTGAGCTGCGCGCTGAATCGGAAGAAACTGCTGCCCTGTTTTTTGATGCCGATGGCGACCATGATCTGGACCTTATAGTTGCCTCTGGCGGTAACGAGGCCAAACAAGGCTCCCGTTTAAATCCAGTTCTATACCTGAATCATAACGGACGATTTACGATGGCAGCGAATTTTCCTGACATTGAAACAAACGCCTCAGACATTGTGGCAGAAGATTTCGACCTCGATGGAGATCTGGACCTTATCATATCATCCAACGCCCTGCCCCAGGAGTTCGCCAGGGGATCGCGACAAATCGTTCTATTCAATTCAGGTTCTGGAGATTTTGAAGATGTGAGCGATTCATTCGGAGCTGATCTGCAAGAGATGGGCCTGATCGAGGATCTTGAAGTCTGCGACCTCAACGGGGATTCACATCCGGATCTCGTGGCTGCCGGTCATTGGTCTCCTATTACAGTTTTTTACAACGACGGAAAAAAATTAGCGAAACAAGAGATACAAAGTCTTGATCACAGCAATGGCCTGTGGAATGCAGTCAAAGTCATAGACATCGATAAGGACGGAGATCTTGATATTATAGGCGGAAACTGGGGTTTGAACACCCGACTGAGGGCCACCTCAGAACAACCACTCAGGGTCTATCTCAAAGACTTTGACAACAACGGAAAGGAAGAGGCTATTGTCACGTTGTACCACGATGGGGTTGAAACGGTCTTCTCGTCGAAAACGGACCTGGCAAAACAACTGCCCTCGCTTAATAAGAAGTTTCTCTCCTATAAGGCCTTTGCTCAGGCTACTGTGGGTGAGCTCTTTGGGGAGGACAACCTCAAAGCCGCGGATCAGAAAGAGGTCTACACACTGGAGCACAGCATTTTTTTGAATGACGGAACCAATGGTTTCAACAGGTTTAATCTCCCTTATGAGACACAGCTGACATCCGCAAAAATTCTATATTTGCACGATTTTGATGAAGATGGACTCGAGGATATCTTGCTGGCCGGCAATGATTTTAACATCAACACACAGCTAGGACGACTTGATGCAGGTCATGGCCTGATTCTCTTAAACCAGGGCAACGGATCCTTTGTCAAATCGTCGGAGTACAGACCTGAGATCAAAGGTCAGGCCAGAGCCGTGTCAAAAATAGTTATTGACAATGAGGATGGCCTGCTCATCGGTCGGAACAACGACAGTCCCGTATTACTTAAACTGAACAAAACTCATGAATAATTCATCGTTGAAAAGAATCTTTAATGTCACCCTGATCTTCGCCATTGGCGTTACTTTCATTTTATCCTGTTCCAAGGAGGTGCCTGAAGAGGCCATGGCGCCTGAAGTGGAGAGCCCCTTGTTCACCTTGCTCGACCCCGAAGATTCAGGTTTTGACTTCACCAATGAGGTGGTCAATCAAAAGAACTTCAACATCTTTAAATACAGGAATTTCTACAACGGGGGTGGCGTTGCAATAGGTGATATCAACAACGACGGGTTGCCTGATATCTATATGACGGCCAATATGGGTAAAAACAAGCTCTTCCTGAACAAGGGAGACATGAAGTTCGAAGACATTTCTGCCCAGGCGGGCATTGAGGGAAACAAACCCTGGTCAACGGGCGTGGCCATGGCTGACATCAACAATGACGGCTTGCTGGACATCTATGTATCCAACGCAGGAAACCTCGAGGGAAACAATCATGACAATGACCTGTATATCAACAATGGTGACCTTACCTTTACAGAAAAAGCCGCAGAATACAACCTGGCCAAAACCGGGTTCAGCACTCATGCGAGTTTCTTCGATTACGACAAAGACGGAGACCTTGACGCTTACATCCTCAACAACAGCAATATACCTGTTAGCAGCCTCGGATATGCCGAGCAACGCGAAGTAAGAGCCCAGGAATGGGAAGGGGTGCCTGAAATTTTCCGGGGTGTCGGCGACATGCTCCTTGAGAATCGGGATGGCGTCTTTGTCGACGTAAGCGAGGAAGCCGGGATCTACGGAAGTCTCATCGGATTTGGTCTTGGTGTCATGATCAGTGACATAAACCAGGATCTCTATCCCGATATTTACATCTCTAACGATTTTTACGAGCGAGATTACCTGTACATCAATAACCAGGACGGAACTTTTTCCGAAGAGATCAAGAACTGGACCTCTCACCTGAGTCTTTCGGCCATGGGAATCGACATGGCAGACATCAACAACGATGGCTATGCAGACATCTTTATCACGGATATGCTCCCTGAAGGGGATCAGCGCGTAAAATCCGTCATGGAATTCGAGGGCTACAACATTTTCAAACTGAAACAGAGCAAGGATTTTTACCAGCAGTACATACAAAACACCCTGCAACTGAACAACGGGAATGGTTCCTTTTCAGAAATTGCCAATTACAGCGGGGTCGCAGCAACCGACTGGAGCTGGGCCGGACTTATCTTTGACATGGACAACGATGGCTACCGCGATATTTTCGTCACCAACGGGGTGAACCACGATCTCACTGACCTGGACTTTGTCGACTTCTTTGCCAACGATATTATCCAGAACATGGCGCTGACCGGACAAAAAGAGGTAGTTGATTCCATAATTGACAAGATGCCTGTGAAGCCTCAACCCAACTACGCCTATAAGAACAAACACGACATTACCTTCAGCGATGAAACGATTCCGTGGGGCTTTGGCCTTAAGAGCCTTTCAAATGGAGCGGCTTACGGAGATCTGGACAATGACGGGGATTTGGACCTGGTTGTGAACAATGTCAACATGAAGTCCTTCTTGTATGAAAACAATTCGGAAACACTCACTGATCACAACTATATCAAGTTGAATTTCAAGGGTGAAGAGCCCAATCTTTTTGCCATCGGGACCACCGTTTGGATGTATTATGACGATTCGGTCATCATGCAGGAATTGATCCCGAGTCGCGGGTTTCAATCCTCGGTGGATTATGGGATGACCATCGGGCTGGGCAAAAAAACCAAGATTGATTCTTTGCGCGTGGTCTGGCCTGATGATCGAACCCAATTGTTTACAAAGGTGGCCTCGAATCAAACACTTGAATTGTCTCAGTCAGATGCAGTTGAAAAATTTACCCCGTTCGAAGAGCCTACAGGTGAAAAGCTATTGAAGGAAATTTCTACAGACAATTTACGCCCTCATATTGAAAACACATACAACGACTTTGATTTTGAAGGACTTATCTCGAAAAAAATCTCACAGGAAGGACCCGCACTGGCCATCGGAGACATCGATCAGGATGGCAATGAAGATGTTTATATAGGCGGTGCCAAAAAACAAAGTGGCGTCATTTACCTCCACAAAGGAGATGGAAAACTCATACCGTTGAAACAACCTTTTTTCGAGCAAGAGGAGAATTACTACGAAGACACGGCCGCCGCCTTTTTTGACGCCGACAACGACGGAGATCTGGATTTGGTCGTCGGATCGGGCGGGAATGAGACTTCGGACGAAAACATATATCGGGCACGTTTATACCTGAATGACGGAAAGGGAAATTTCTCGGGTTCAAAAGAAAAATTGCCAGCTACCTTCAAAAACATCTCTGTAATCAGACCCTTTGACTTTGATGCGGATGGGGATATCGATTTATTCATTGGGTCAAGAAGCGTCGTTGGCGTCTACGGACTTGATCCGAATCATTTGATGTTGGAAAATCTCGGAGACGGCAGCTTCAGGGACATCACCGAAACCCGTGCCTTCGACCTGAAAGACGCGGGCATGATCACAGGGGCAGTCTGGTCTGACCTTGACGGTGACGGCAAGAAAGATCTGGTCACGGTTTCCGACTGGGGTACCCCGAAGGTCTATAAGAACAGTGGAAGAAGACTTTCACATATGCCATCGGATTTAGACGAATTGCACGGTTGGTGGAATGTGGTCGAAAGTGCTGACCTGGACAATGATGGTGACATGGACCTGGTTCTTGGAAACCAGGGGTCAAACACCTTGTACAAAGCTTCTGTGGAACAACCCATGAAAATCTGGATCAACGATTTTGACAACAACGGAACTTTCGAACAAATCGTTACGCGAAACCTGGATGGAAAAGACTATCCCATCCACATGAAAAAGGAACTCACTGCCCAAATGGTGTCCCTGAAGAAACAGAATTTGAAGGCATCGGAATACGCCACCAGAACTGTTCAGGAGCTGTTCCCTCCGGAGGTGTTCGAGAGAACAATCATGAAAACCTCGGTCATGGGAGAGTCTGTCGTAGCTCTGAATGATGGAAGCGGCAAGTTCACTATCAAGCCATTGCCCAACTGGGTACAGCTGTCTTGCGTATGTGGTGTCACTTGCACCGATTTGAACCAGGACGGAAAAACCGATCTGATCCTGGGAGGGAACAATTTTGAATTCAGACCGCAATATTCGCGAATTGATGCAAATTACGGCAGTGTATTGCTAAGCGAGGGTGACGGTTCATTCAATTGGGTTAACTACAAAGACAGTGGCTTCTTCATACGGGAGGAGATCAAGCATATCCGCGAATTCAAAGACAGTTCCGGCAAACGATATATCCTAACAGCTGTCAACGACGGCGCTCCTAAGCTATACTCTTTAGATGATTAAAAATCTCGGCATACTCATATTGATCTTAATCCTTCTTCAGGCTTGTAAAAAAGAAGAAGGAAGTCTTTTTAAGAACCCGGATCCAAAAGACACAGGGGTTGATTTTGTCAACCGGATTGAAGAAAGTGATGAACTCAACATCCTGGACTACCTCTATTTCTACAACGGCGGTGGGGTGGCCATTGGAGATCTGAACAACGACGGCTTGCCTGAGATCTTCTTTTCGGGAAACCAGGTGAAAAACAAGCTCTACCTCAACAAGGGAGGTCTCAAATTCGAGGACATCAGCGAGTCGGCAGGAATCACAGGCAACAGCAGCTGGAACTCCGGTGCCGTTATGGGTGATGTCAATGGAGATGGTTTGCTCGACATCTATGTTTGTGCCGTGGTCGGACTGAATGGATTCAATGGCTTCAACGAGCTCTACATCAACAATGGAGATCTGACCTTTACCGAAAGTGCCGCGGAATACGGTCTGGATTTTGAATCGTATAGTTCAACCGCCGCCTTCCTCGACTATGATCTCGATGGTGACCTCGACATGTATCTGCTCAATCACGCAGTCCACACGCAAGAGTCTTTTGGCAAGGCTGAGCTCAGAAATAAGAGAACCTACGAAACTGGTGACAAGTTGCTGCGAAATGACGGCGGATCGTTTACGGATGTGAGCGTAGAGGCGGGAATCTTTGGCGGGGTGAACGGCTATGGGCTGAGCGTCGCTGTCTCAGATTTCAATCACGACGGATATCCTGACATCTATGTTTGCAACGATTTCCACGAAGATGACTATTACTACCTGAACAACGGAGATGGCACCTTTGCCGAAAAGCTCAAGGACTATTTCGGGCATACAACCCGGTTTTCAATGGGCAGCGACGTAGCTGATATCAACCACGATGGCTGGCCCGATATTCTATCCCTTGACATGCTGCCTGAGGATGAGGCTATCCTGAAGGCTTCGGATGGAGATGAGTCGCTACAGATCTTGAAAATGCGCATTGAGCAGTACGGATACCATTACCAGTTCACGAGAAACATGCTTCAAATCAACCAGCCGGGGTATAAATTCGTTGAAACCGCTCTTTTGAGCGGAATTGCAGCTACTGATTGGAGCTGGAGCTCCCTGTTTGAAGATTTTGATCAGGACGGGCACCAGGACCTCTTTATATCCAACGGGATTCCAAAAAGGCCCAACAACCTGGATTTTATAAAATTCGTTTCCAGCGATCAGATTCAGAAAAAGATCAACAACACGCGACTCGTCGATCAGGAGGCCCTGGATATGATGCCACAGGGAAAAGTCCACAACTATGTCTTTCAAGGTGATGGAGGCATCGGTTTCAAAGACAGATCAGGTGACTGGATAAAAAAAGATTCCCTTATCTCGGGAGCTACAGCCCTGGGTGACCTCGATAACGACGGTGACCTGGACCTGGTGGTGAGCAACATCAACGAACCTGCAGCACTGTACATCAATCAAACCAATGCTAAGAACAACTACCTGAAAATCAAGTTCGAGCTACCCAGTAAGAATAAGCTCGGAATCGGAACCAAAGTGTTCTCCTATCTCGGTGAGCAGGTGCAATACAAGGAGCTATATACGGTGCGCGGACTTCAATCTTCCTCGGAGCCCCTGATACATTTTGGATACGGGGATGCGCTTGCAATCGATTCCCTACGAATCATCTGGCCCGACCGTAGCACACAGGTGTTGAAAAATGTGCAGACGAACCAGCTCCTCACTCTTAGCCCCGAAGGAGTAGAAAGACTCGATCCTGCGTTTTTCAATCCGACGAGAGACCTCCTCTTTTCGAAATCAAAGGACAACCTGGGCATCGATTTTGAGCACCAGGAAAATAATTACAATGACTTCAATGTCACAAAACTCATTCCTTATCAGGTAACGGATCGTGGGCCTGCCGTGGCTTCAGGAGACCTCAATGGTGATGGAAAGGAAGATATCTTTTTCGGTGGATCTACTAAGGTTCCTTCCCGAATTTACCTCCAGGAAGAAGACGGCTTCAAAGAGCAGGAAATTGACCCCATCAGACAGGACTCCATTTACGAGGAAGTCGCTGCGTTGATCGAGGATCTCAACGGAGACGGGCAGAATGACCTGTTTGTCGGAACCGGGGGTGCAGATCTCTATCAGGGCCCCTATGTGATTCTGGACAACTATTACCAGGGAACCAAAGAAGGGTTCGTCAAATCGAAACTGCCGGAGTACTTTGAAAATGCTTCTGTAGTCGCTCCCAGTGACGTAGACGGAGACGGAGACCTGGATCTATTTGTGGCCGGCCATGTGGATTCCAAAGACTTTGGAAAGATACCCGGCAGCTATTTGCTCCTGAACACAGGAGACACATTCGAAATTCAGGACAACAAGGAAATCCTCAAATTGGGCATGGTAACAGACGCTACCTGGATGGATTTCGACAATGATGGAATCGATGACCTCGTGGTAGTCGGTGAATGGATGCAGCCAAGATTTTTCAGAAACAACCAGGGAAGCCTCGAAGAAGCCTTCGTGGCATCCGATAAGCTCAAAGGGCTCTGGCAGACCCTTATCCCTTTCGATATCGATGAGGACGGAGACCAGGACCTCCTTTTGGGCAATTGGGGCGTGAACACCAAATTCAAGGCCTCAGCAGATAATCCCATGAGAATGCATCACCTGGATTTTGACAACAACGGCAAAAAAGAAACGGTGATCTCAATTGACAAAAATGGCAATTACTACCCACTCGCCAACCTCGACGAACTGATCGGGCAAATGAACATCCTGAGAAAGAAATTCCCGGATTATTCTTCTTTTGCCGGAAAGAAGATGGAAGAGATTTTTGAGAAGAAGCTCCTGGACTCTGCTGATCTCTTCGAGGTGCACGAACTTCGCTCGGGCTATTTGAAAAATGAGCAGGGCAAATTTGAATTTCAGCCTTTTGACTGGCAACTACAGGTTTCTCCTATTAACAGCTTCGTCTCCTTTGATTTTGATGCTGACCAGAAGCAGGAGGTTCTCGCCGCTGGGAATTACTTTGGAGTCAAACCTTTTCATGGGCGATTTGACGGGTTTTCAGGGGCTCTGATAAATAACGAGAATTCCATTCAGCTCGGTCATACCCTGGGGCTGGACCTTGCCGGAAAGTCGGTACGTCATATGAAAGTCATCACCGTGAACAACACACCCTACTTACTCGTGGTTTATAACAGTGAGGCAGCCGAGGTGTATCAAATAGACAAACAAAACAATCCAATAATTACTGAAACAAATCAAAAATAAAATCATGAGAGCAAGTATATTCTGGATCCTGGCGATTTCAATCCTGGCGTCCTGTTCGAAACCTTCAACTCCCCTGGTCATCACTGCAGATGACTATCACAAATCGGTAGACAAAGTAGGACAGATAATGGTTCACGATATTTTCTCTCCTCCTGTGGCGAGTCGTGTTTTTGCCTATCCGAATGTAGCAGCTTATGAGATAATTGCACAGGAAAATAACAAGTACAAATCATTGAGCGGCCAACTCGCCGGCCTGGAGAATATTCCAGGCCCGGGTGATGGAAAAGAAATCAACTTTCAGCTTGCCGCCCTTATCGCGCATATCGATCTCAACAGACGTCTTATTTTCTCGGAAGATCGCATGATCGCTTACCGGGACAGCCTCTACGGGGTTTGGGAGTCTGTAAATGCGAAAGAGTTTGAAGCCTCGAAAGCCTATGGCCTGGAAGTGGCGGAACACGTCGCACAATGGATGGACAAAGACAACTACAAGCAGACCCGCACCATGTCTAAATTCACGGTCGACACGGACGACCCTTCCAGATGGCAGCCCACGCCTCCCTCCTACATGGACGGACTTGAGCCCCACTGGAACAAAATAAGACCCTTCGTGATCGATTCCGCTGCCCAGTTTAAGCCTGCCCCACCGCCCCCATTTAGCATGGAAAAAGATTCCGACTTTTACAAGGAGCTGATCGAAGTATATAAAATCAGCCAGGAAATTACCGAAAAAGGAGATGAATCAGATGAAGTGGCCATGGCCCAGTTCTGGGACTGCAATCCTTATGTCTCGGTAACCAGGGGACACCTGATGTTTGCCACCAAGAAAATCACACCCGGTGCACATTGGATCGGGATCACCAAGATCGCCTGCAAAAAGAGCGACTACGATTTTGACGACACCGTATATGCATATACAAAAACGTCCATTGCTATCGCAGACGCCTTTATCAGCTGCTGGGATGAAAAATATCGCAGCAATCTGATCCGGCCGGAGACGCTCATCAACGAGTACATTGATGACAGTTGGAAACCTGTATTGCAAACCCCTCCCTTCCCGGAATACGTCAGTGGTCATTCCGTGGCATCAGGTGCTGCAGCCGTGGCTTTGACGGATATCTTCGGGGACAATTTTGCGTTTGATGATGACACGGAATTGCCCTATGGACTACCCGTTCGGAGCTTCTCCTCTTTCAACGAGGCATCTGCTGAAGCCGCAGTCAGTAGAATCTATGGCGGTATCCATTATCGCGCGGCAATCGAAGTCGGCCTGGATCAAGGAAGGGACCTCGGAAAATTTGTGGTTGAGAATATAGACATGATCAACAAGAGCTGATACGACAAAG
>CBDUAY010000104.1:0-9329 GCA_965365245.1 uncultured Flavobacteriaceae bacterium
AGTGAGTGTACGTTTCGATGCCAAAACATTGCCAAAGCTCAAGGAAGGATGGAAAAGGGATTTTCTCATTCACAGCGTTGGCTGGGTCAAGGATGGTGATATGAATACAGCGGAGGGAAGCACGGTTGAGCCCTTGCCGTTTCATGGAATGCGGTCCTATCCACCGTCAGCGGGTGACACCTATCCTGCAACTCCAGAGCTCCTTGAATATCAAAAGCAATACAATACCCGGGTCATAGGGCGGGAACCTTCCAAAGAAAGTTTAATCCAGTTGAACGCAAACCCCGGGGAATGACAGGAATGAATGTTATGAGAATCTTTTCGGCTCTTGTTCTGCTGAATTTGTCGGCTCAAGGCATCAAGGCTCAAAGTCTTTTGCCCAGGTTCACGGATGTCACTCGAGAATCGGGCATTGATTTTCTATACAATTTTGGCGATGAGTCCTATGAGAATATTTTGGAGAGCAGTGGTTCCGGAGTAACTGTATTTGACTACAACAACGATGGGCTGATGGACATCTATCTGCTCAACGGTACCTATCTCCCAGGGATCTCCGATGAGAACGGAAAGAAGTTCGAAGGAACCACCAATGCATTGTACAAGAATAATGGGGATGGTACTTTCAAAGATGTTTCGAGCATATCCCAACTTGATGATTCTTCCTGGGGCATGGCCGCTGCGCCTGTCGATCTCGACCAGGACGGATATCAGGATCTTTACCTGCTCAACTACGGGGACAATATTTATATGCATAACAACGGGGACGGCACGTTTTCAGACCAAACGGCAAGACTTGGTCTTAAGGGCCCTGCTGAACTAAACAGTTTTGTCAAGTGGAGCATTGGAGCCGCTTTCTGGGATCAAAACAAAGATGGCAGGCTCGACGTGATGGTAGGCAATTTCCTCGCTTTCGACCCTGGATACGTGTCAGCTGAGGCGCCCAATATGATGCCACACCCTGGAGAATACAGGGGGCAGGCAAGCATGCTCTATGAGCAGCAGGAAGATGGATCTTTCAAAGAGGTGACGCAGGCATATGGCTTGTTTTACCCGGATTCGAAATGCATGGGACTTTCAGTATTTGACTATGACGCGGATGGCGACCTGGATATCTTCCAGGCCAACGACCATCAGAAAAACTTCCTGTTCAGAAATGACTCGGGAAAATATAAGGAAGTTGGGGTGGCCAGTGGAATAGCGACGAACAGCATTGGCCAGGAGACCGGCTCGATGCACGCTACGCTCGGTGATGTGGACGGAGACGGTTTGATCGACATTCTAGTGACCGACCTCAAATATGGAGCCCTTTACAAGAACCTGGGCAATGGCCTGTACCGAGACATAACCGAATCCAGCGGAATCGCCGGCCCCATGCGGGGCAAGGGTTGCTGGGGCGCTTCCTTTCTCGACTTTGACAACGACGGGGATCTGGATTTGGTAACTGCTAATGGAACAGCGGAGGAACTGATCTTGCAGTATCCGTTGCTTCTTGAGAACGACGGGGCCGGAAGGTTCAAAGACGTGGGCAAAGAAGCCGGTCCGTATTTTCAAACCAAAAGATCAGGAAGGGGACTTGCCATTTTCGATTTTGACAACGATGGTGACATTGATATTCTAATTTCCCATGTGGATCTCGAGGCTAATCCCGCTTTGCTGCGCAACGAATCCGGAAAGGAGAATCATTGGTTGGGTCTGACCCTTACGGGTCCGCTGGGCTTGAGCTCCGGATTAGGGGCTTTGGTCACCGTGGAGGCCGAAGGAACAAAGCAGGTTGCAGTCAACCAATGGTCCATGGGCTATCTCTCAAACAATGATCCCAGGGTTCATCTCGGTCTCGGAAGGGCAGAAAAAATAGACAGGCTTGTGGTGAGCTGGCCCGATGGGAGCCAGCAGAGCTTCCAAGACCTGGAAACAGACAAATACATAACAATTGACAAGAATAAGGGCATTTTGAGCCCTTGAAAAACTTAAACGATATGAATAGTGAATACATCAGCAAGGTCATTGACCTTACGCATCCCGAAAAGAACATTATTTACAATATGACCCATGAAGAGGCGGTAAGCAGGGTGAAATCCGGTGACCTGCATGCTGTCCGGGAAATTGACGGGCAGTTTTGCCTGGTGGCCGTCGAGGGAAAGACAATTCGCATGGCCCGGTCGATAGGACGTCCAATCCGATATTTTATCGCCAAGCTTGAGTCGGGGCCTCAACTGGTCATTGCCGAACGGATTGACGTGATTTACGACTATCTCAAGAAAGAAGGCATGGACGACCAGTTTCACCCATCTTATACGCGTATGGCGCCCGCTCATTATATCACCCGCATCGAACTGCTGGGTTGTCCGGACCCAAACCCCATATATGACAGGTTCTTTACGCCAAAGCGCAATCGCTACACTCCTGACAGCCTGGAGTCGATAGCCGTGGATTATATGTCAGCGCTTTACGTTGAGATTAAGAAGTGGCTGAAATTCAAGGCGACTTCCGGCCCTATTGGAGTCACATTTTCTGCAGGCATCGACAGCGGCTCGGTTTTTCTGCTGACCTATCATGCTTTGAGGGAACTTGGGGAGAGCCCTTCGAGATTGAAGGCGTTTACCCTGTCTGTGGATGGTGATGGCGCCGACCTGATGCAGGCCCGTCAGTTTCTCTCAGCGGTAGGTTTGGAGATGTTCCTCGAGCCGATTGAATTGGATTACAACGCTTTGAATTGGAAGGAAGCCGTTGAGGTTGTCGAAGACTATAAGCCCCTCGACGTGCAGTCTGCGACAATGAACCTGGCCCTGCTGAAGGGAATCCGGGAAAAGTATCCGGATTGGAAATATTTGATTGACGGCGATGGCGGTGATGAGAATCTCAAGGATTATCCGATCGAAGAGAATCCCGAGCTGACCATCAAAAGTGTGTTGAACAACCTGATGCTCTACCACGAAGGATGGGGAGTTGATTCTATTAAACACTCACTCACGTATTCCGGAGGTTTGAGTCGCGGATATACCCGAACCTGCTCTCCGGCAGATCTGCTTGAATTTGAAGGCTTCAGCCCTTATACGCTGCCCAATGTGATCGAAATTTCCGAGGGCATTCCCTATATCGACATGACCGACTGGGATCACGAAAGATTATATGAGCTCAAAGGCAAAGTTGTGAGTATCGGAGTGAAGGAGATCACCGGGATGGACATGCCCGTGTTTGAGAAAAGGCGTTTTCAGCACGGCGTGACTTCGAAGGAGCTTTTCGAAAAGCATTTCCCCAAAAAAGACATTGACTACAGGAAAGAGTTTCATTCACGGTATGAGTGAAAATTACTCAGAACCTGAGTTGAATAGGAGTAATATGAATTCCGGGGAGATGAATTCCAAATGGATCCTCTCGCAAAGGGGGCAAAAGAACAAAATTGAGACCAGGCGCCCTTATGAATGGATGGTGGAAAAGGAGCGGCGGCCCAATGGCAATGTGGATGATACTGCTATAGTTTTTCTGTCGAACAAGGAGTGTTCCTTCAAGTGCCTGATGTGCGACCTGTGGAAGAACACTTCAGATGAGTCTGTTCCTCCCGGGGCCATTCCGGAGCAAATCGAATGGGCTCTGTCGAGGCTCCCATCCGCCAGGCATATCAAGCTATACAACAGTGGAAGTTTTTTTGATGAAAAAGCAATTCCACACTCAGACTACGAGAGCATAGCCGAGCTCGTGAAGCCTTTTGAAACCGTGATTGTCGAAAGCCACCCCAGGCTGATTGGCGAAAAATGTTTGGAGTTCAGGGATCAGATCTCCGGAAAGCTGGAGGTTGCGATCGGGCTGGAAACCGCCCATCCGGAAATACTCGCCCGACTTAACAAGCAGATGACCCTGGAGGATTTTAAGAGAGGAGTAGATTTTCTTAAAAGGAACAATATTAATTCTCGGGCATTTATACTACTTCGCCCTCCTTTTATGACCGAGGCGGAAGGAATCATTTGGGCCCGAAAATCGATCGATTTTGCATTCGACTGCGGGGTGGATTCGTGTACGGTCCTTCCGGTTCGGGCAGGAAACGGCGCAATGGAGGAATTGATGAAGAGTGGTGACTTCGAAATGCCTGATTTGACTTCTCTGGAAGAGGTTCTCGAATACGGGATCTCCCTACGAAGAGGTCTCGTTTTTGGAGATACGTGGGATCTTGAGCTCTTTGCCGATTGCAAAACCTGCTTCACGGATCGGCATGAACGCATTCACCAAATGAATTTGACCCAGGAGGTTGCTCCCAAAATAATTTGCAATAATTGCTCTCGAGACACGTAAGTGATTTCGGAGTTTTGGCGACCTAATCAGTTGTAGGCGTAAGTGAATTGCAGATTCAATCCGTAGTCGTCATTTGCAGCTCCTGTAAACCATGAAAAGGCCGGCGACATCGTTCGTTATATCAGAATCATCCAGGGGGACTTCCCTTGAGATATTCGCACCCATTCCGAAATAAAGACGATTCCATTCGTTGTAGACCACATCCTTGATTCCTGTCAGGTTTATGAAGGTTCTTAACTGAGTTCCCAATTCGAGGTTCTGACTCGCACCGATCGAGATATTCGTGGACCATCGTTTTTGGAGTGCCCTTTGCCAGGTAAGTAAGATGTCTGACTTCTGGGAATTCAGTGAGTCACGTTGAAAAGTGTTGTTCGAATCCCACTCCAGATTGAAGTAGGTTCTCTGTTTTCGATAATCGAAGTTGCCCGAAAATGCGAGTGTGGTGGTCTCACTACCCTTGGTATAATTCAGGCCGAGACTGAAATTGCCGCTGGTTCGCATAAAGAAGCTGTTTTTGATTGGGTAGATTTCAACAATATCCTGTATCGAGATCAATTTTCGCTCTCCTTCATTGACTATGTAGACCATGCGATGTTCTTTTGACGCATCAAAGGACCCAAAATAAATCACCCCAGCGTCCATTTTGACCTGGAATTCCTTTTTTGAGATTATGGTGTTGACTTTGGTCTCCTCCAAATTGATGGTTCCCGTTCCATCCATCTTCCAAGTGACTACTCCGGAGACCATTCACTTCAAATCCCCGGTGAGCACATTCCCATTGACATGAACTATTGTATCGGTTTTCTGTGCCCATGAACCAGTTGAACAGCAGAGTGCAAAAATCAGTAAGAGACAGGATTTGAGTCGGATCAAACTTTGAGTTTTTTGATCCTTAAATGTAAGAATATCTCAGTGTTTAATACAGTTATGGATCTGGAAATTGGAAGATTCAGGGAATGCTCCTTTAAAAGCTGGTTGCCGATTTCACATTTATCAATACCTTTAACTCGCCAAGAGAAAAACATTTAATCCATTGGCTATTTAATTCCCAATCAATTGAATCAACCTTAAGTCATGTTAAATCTACCCTTCAGAAGAATCACGTTAAATGCGATATTGGGCCTCTTATTTATTTCATTTATGTCAGCAAGCGCCCAGGAAAAAAATGACAAGAATCCTAATTTGTCAGAGCGTCAAACTGTTTATGAATTGAGGATATATTATCCTCACGAAGGAAAACTGGAAGGGATAATATCCCGTTTCAGAAACCACACTACTGGTCTTTTCGAAAAACACGGTTTTAAGAATGTCGGCTATTGGGTGACGCGACCGGGTGAAAAACCTTCCTTCGCTAATGTGATGCTGGCAGAAAATGGGGGCAAAGAAGCCCTCCTTTACATTGTTTCTTTTCCAAACATGGAGACCCGCAACACGGCATGGGATTCTTTTGTCAATGACCCTGAGTGGATCAAAGTTTACGAAGAAAGCCGAGTGAACGGTCCTCTTGTGCGAGAAATTGAACAGGTGTTTATGAATCCAACCGACTTCTCGGATCTCAAATAATTCAGTGTCAATTGGAGCGATTAAAGGTAAGTCCAACGCTGAAAAAAACCCGTACCTTGTCAACGTCATTCACCCAGGACACATCGAAATTGAGCGGTCCCAGAAAGGAATTGTAGGCGATTTGGGCTCCTGCTGAAATGAGTGCACTTGTTTCGATACCATCCGACCATCTGCCGCTGGGGGAAAATGCATCTTCAAAATAGTCGCCGAAATCTCCAAAACCTACTGACGCCAGGTTGAGATGGGGTATGATAAGTATTTTGGAGGACGGTTTGAATTGGAGGCCCAATTGAAGATTCATCAATTGAGTGGCAAAGGTCTCGTCTTCATGAAGCCCCGGGAAAATATAGGTTCCCCTGCGCGGCGCAGTTAATACGCCACCCAGGCTGTACTTGGCCGAATATCCGTAATCCGTAAATGAGATGTCACCTCCTTTTAAAGGGTCTTGAGCAATAAAACTGAGATTGGTACCTACGATGCCCGTTATCTTTGGGCTCAATCGAGTGCGGTACTCGAAGTCCATTCCGAATTTTGTGAATCCATTGGTCGATCCTTTGATTGGCTCAAAACCGGATTCAGAGAATACAAGATCCACGTCATGAAGAAGTGATCTGCTTACAAATCCTCTGAGTTGCATGCCTTTGGTTGGATAATAAACTTGGTCGAATCGGGAATAAAAATAGTGCGCACCCAGTTCCAGGTTTTTAAAATTGTAACTTTTAATACCGAGAACATTTTCCTTAATCGATGGATTTATCTCGGGTACAATTCGGTTGTATTCGTAACTGAGGTCAACCCCAATATAATCCCTCTGCGAGCTGAGGTTGAAATTGATCTGGTTGTCAAATTGCACGTATCTCGACTTGAGATTGTCTGCTATTTCACCTGCAAGAAAAAACTTTTGTTCCAGAAACTCGCCCAGCACTTCTGACCGCCACCACCAGTTTTTACTCTCGCCAAAGGTCTTCTGATACTGTATTCTGAATCTTGGCTGAACCGCAATGTCAGCCGTAATAACAATACGCGACGCATTTCCGATGACATTTCTTCCCGTGTAATTCACCAGAATGCCCACGGAGCGATAGGAATCATAATGAAGGGATCCCTTGACCTGGTGTGGAGAATGTTCAAAGCCTTTGAGGTCGGCCACCATGAGAGAATCTTTAAAAGAAGCATCGTAAGTGATCTGGGAGAAAAGGGTTGTTCCCATGGCCCTGTCTATTCCGTCTAGCATCTCCTGTGAGGAATAGGATTCTCCTGCCTGTATGCCTATCCGGGCCTTGATCAGTTCCAGGTTGGGCTCGCTGATATCTGTGAATACAATTGTATCGAGGACAAACGCATCCTTTACATCCGGCAGTTCATGAATCCGTTGTCTATATCCCTTTAGTTGTTCAGACAAGGCTACCAAATAAGGCATACTCTCCTTCACGCCATTTTTACCCTCGAGATAGATTTTGCTTGATTTTTCAAAATCACCCGTGGAATGAGTCAAGTGCGGTACGTGATCTACGAGTATGTCACACATTTCCCGACTCTCAGGACTCTTCAAATTACTGGTCAGCATCCCGGTTTGGAAAATTAAAGAGGGAATACTACTCAATTTTTCTTTTGGCTGCATTCCACCGCTCACGTCACTTCCAATGATGATGTCGGCACCCAGTTTTTTGGCTACGTCGACCGGGAAATTGTTGAGCACGCCACCATCTACAAGGAGCGTGCTGTCGTATTCGACCGGTTGAAAAACCCCAGGGATGGACATGCTGGCTCTCATGGCGAGTGAGATCGAACCTTCGCTAAAAAGATACTCTTTGCCATTCACTATGTCGGTGGTCATGGCCCTGTAGGGAATTGGCAATTCATCAAAATCAGTTATATTGTAGATCGGGTAGGCCAATGAAGTGATAAACTCCCGAAGCTTCTGATCCTTCAGAAGACCGGCATTCACTTTGGGTTTTCCTTCAATGATGTCAAAATCGACCAGGTGCCTTTTGAACTCGCTTTTCTCCTCCATGCTGACGTCCGAAAACGAAATATCACCTCCCAGGAGTTCCCCCCAATCCGCTTTTTCTGCAATATAGGCTATGGAATCACCAGAATAGCCCATCGAATAGAAACCTCCCACGACGCTCCCCATGCTGGTACCGACGACCAGATCAGGCACGATCCCGAGAGAGTCAAGGGCTTGAAGCAAGGGTATATGGGCTATTCCCTTAGCGCCACCTCCACTTAAGACAAGCGCAACCTTGGGCTTTCCCTTTTGTTCCTTTTCCTGAGACCTCATTGAAGGGGATATCATCCATAGGATAATGAAAAAGATGAGGGTCAGTGCTTTAGACATGTTGCATGATATTTAGATGCTTGTAAAAGTAGCAAGTAAAATACAACAACTACAGGAATACTCACTTTTTTCTTCCTTTGTCAGCAATCCGTTTCCTGAATTTTTTATCATCTTTCAAAACCCCATAGAACCCTTCAATATAAGTTCTGGCCAAATCATACTCCTTGGGATCTTTAAAATAAGTTTTCAGGCTTTCAATGGAGGCACTGACATCTTTCTCCTTTTCAAGAAACAGGGAGCGCACTTCCTCCAAAGTTTGGTAATCGGCCTGAAAGCCCCTGTAAAGTCTTGTTGTCACCTGATCAATGGGCAGTACTTCATTTTTGACCTGGGAGACAACCGCATAGCTTGCGTCGACCAGTCCTGACATGTCAAAATCGTAAGGTACGGGCACAATCATATCATCAACATAGAACAACTTTTCGTTGTGAAGATAAACGGCTGAGAAATCTGTGTTACCTATCATGTACTGGAAAAGTGCGTTGATTACCCTGTATTTTTCATTCAAAGCCTGGTAATCCATGAATCTCTCAATCTCCTTGGCCTCGTTCCAACGGGAAAAACTCTCATCATCCTGAATCATAAATCCCAATAGATGGTGGATATCGGTTTTATTTTTTTTAACCAATTTCAGTTCGACATTCAGTAAACGGGTCTTGAAATGATAGGGACTCAGGACTTCGAAGATCCTATAGGCCATGAGTTCCTTTAGCAAGTTGTCATCCGCTTTTTTGCTCTTGAGACAAGGAAGTACCAATTTAGCTTTGTGATCCTTTTCAAAAGGGGTTTCCACGGATGATTCCTGGGAAACTTTGAGTTTAAGGGGAGTGAAAAAACAATACGTCCTTCGAAATCCACCCCGAATACGAATTTCGGCCTCCAGACTCTTCCATTCATCGCCTTCCAGGTAGCTGAGTTCACAACCGATGTAAGTACTGTCATTGCTGATCTTTAAAATCTCCTCTGAAATATAGCTCAATCGGATACCCAGGGGCTCGGTGGAATCGAAAACGAAAGGCTCTGAAGGGGAAGAGGACAAGTCATCCGTTGACTGAGGTCGAACAAATTCAAGTCCCGCAAAAGCAAGAAATATTAAGGTGACAAATATTCCGCGGGATGCAAGATGACTCATTTCAGG
>CBDUAY010000105.1:0-9232 GCA_965365245.1 uncultured Flavobacteriaceae bacterium
ACAGATCTCCTGGTCCCAGGATTGGATACAACAAAGATAAGGATTATTCCAATGATGATTCTACTTCAGATTGTTCAGAATGAAGTCTACGGTTTCGTCCTTATTGGAATTTGAGGCATATGCATCCGTAATATGCCTGGAAGGCAGGGCAAAACCTTTTTCAGTCAGACTCAGTATCACATCAAGGTATTCAAGACTCACCTTTCCTGTAAGCAGTGGTGAAAGGTCCTCGCCTCTCTTGTAGCGATCATAAATCTTCTTGAGGCCGGTCAAATAGAGGTAGTCTTTGGTGAATCCACCACCTCTGTGCACCCGGAGTGAAATGTAAAATGCCTGCTCACGTTCCAGGTCGAATTGATTGTGAAGAAGCCTGAAGGTTTTGGAAAAGTCATACCCCTTGGCAAGACTGTCAACTGCGATAACGCGATAGGCCAGCTCCTTCAAACGCGTTACAGTGAGGTTGTTGCTCATGTACTCCGCAAATACGGCCAACCCCTCCTGGGTCTCTTCGTAGTTCGGGAAGCCATGCGAAAAAATCTTAAGGGGATGCTCCAGCCCGTTCATCGTAGTGACCATGTGCACTCCTATTTCATGATTGTTCAGCACGTTGAGCTCGTGCTCTGAAAACAGGTAGTTTTCGTTGAGGACCAAAGTTCTCCTGTTGTTCAGCACCATGGCCGAAGCTGAGATTTTGCTGGAATGCTTTATGCGATAGTTAAAATCGTACTGCTTGGAATAAGCTTTGAAAAACGGTTCTGTCTCAAGGGAGGTGTATTTTGGAACGAATCGCTCCTGGTCGAGATCTCTGTCTTCGAAATGTAGGATGAATTTGGCATTTTCCACATCGGTTTCGGTCGGAGTACCGAAGCAATGCAGGCAGTTGTAGTAAAATTTCCTTCCTGAGCCTATTGTTTCGATGCATTGAATCAGGCCTGAATAGGTGTAGATGATGTCCTCGTATAACTGTCTTGTCTCAGGATCCTCGATGAGCTCCAGGGGCTGGGTAAAGAGCTCCCGGTGCAGTTTGAAACGATCAAAATCGATTTGCGGATAAATGAATTCCGGGTCGGTCAGATACTTGGAGCGAAAAAACCTTTCTTTAGCCTCCTTTATGTTCACGGGATTGACGTAGCTCAAAAGCTCGATCTCCCTGACCAGTTGATCAATGTTTTTGTCTATTTCCATCAAAGCCCTTACGGACAGATCGGCATTCTTAATTGTCATCGATTCTGAAGTTAGTTGTGATTCTTTCGAAAAGACTCTGCGTGGGCCGGTATCTTTGACTCCAAACCGAGTTCAATGGCCCGCACCACTTCCGGATAGATCCGCTGATCGAGTTCGTCGCAGTAGATCTTGGCCACTTCGGTCGCCAAAACTAGTGTATTTTCAAAGTTTTTGGAAATGAATTTCAGAAAATATCCATTGCCAAAAAATGTGTCGTTGACAAGTGCCGTGGTCGGAATCTCACCAGGCAGTGGGATTTCTGACAAGTCCTGTCTCCAGGATTCTATATCTTCTTGAAAACGAACCTGGTCGACGTTCTGGGTTCCAATATTCCAGGTCGGCACCACCCGGTTCCATCTCTGCCAATTGTAACTGTGCATGTCATACACGATGCAATGCGGATGCAGTGATTCCAACTTTTCGACAAGAGCCTGGACGACCCGGTAAAAGTTGTTGTGCTTTCTCATGCTTTTGGCCCGATTAACGTCAGAAAGTGGCTCCTTCCAAAGCTCCTTTCCCCAGGCGTCTTCGTAGATGGCTACTTCGGGCTCGCGGTTGAGATCGTATTCGAATCGCGAGTCGCAACCGGCAATCACAATGGGATGGCTCCTAATCATTTCAGCCGTGCAGGGATCTTCCTCATACCATCTTTCGTATTCCGAATGAGCACAGTTTTCCCAAAGCTCTTTTCGAAAATGATGCCCGTCGTGAACAGCTCCACATAAATAATGGGCGTAGTCCTCAATCTTAAGCGTAAAGGAATAATCTTCAGCGACAGCCTCAAAGCAGATGCCAGCATAGATGTTCTGAAGGATTTGCTCGATGGATAATCTTTCCATTTTCATTGCATTAGGCCTCATCTACCGTTTTCCTCAAACGCGAGCGCCTGTCGAAGGCCTGAAGCTTGTCCATAACCTTGCTCTCGAGAAAATCAATGACGCGCTCCTCTACTTTTCGCTTTCCTTTGTACACCTTGTTGATGTAGGTGATTCCTCCGGGAGACATCACGTTGACCTCAACCAACTTGCCTCCAATGACATCGATTCCTACGAAATAGAGGCCGTCTTTGACAAGCTTGGGGCCGATCTGCTTACAGAGGTCCTTTTCTTCCTTGGTAAGGGTGTGACGCTGCACTGATCCCCCGGCGGAGACATTCGATCGGTGATCGTCCTGTCCGGGTACGCGTTTCATGGCTCCAATCGGCTGCCCATTGAGCATGAGAATTCGGATATCTCCTTTTTCTGCACCCTCTATATAGTCCTGCAAAATGACATAATTGGAATTTTCCTTGTCGCGATTGATGTAAAAGTCGAGAAGCGAAGTGATGTTATTCATTGCCGATTTCTCGATCAGAATGACACCAGAACCCCCAAAGCCATTGAGGGGCTTGATGATCATCTTGTCTGAATCGGATTCTTTGATTCGGTCGATCAGGTACTTTTTATTCTTCGACACGTGCGTATTGGGTATGATGTTGCTGTGCGCATCTCCAAAAGCCGCCGTGTAAAGCTTGTTATTGGCTTCCCTGAGACCCTGGAGTGAATTCATCAGGAAAACGTCATCTTTTACCGAATCCAGGAAGTTGAGCATAATCGGGTCCAACGGCGGGTTCGCCCGGAAAAATATAACGTCAAACCCGGCGAGCGGAAGCATTTCGACACGCAGCTTCGCCTTGTTATAATATGATTTTGCGCTGGACGGAACTTTTTCCATCCGACCGATCACTGTGCAAAAGGCACTGGTTACGCTGTCGCGGATGGTGAGATTGGAAGGCGTGCAAATTGCCACGCCGTGTCCCCTTTTCGAACACTCTTTGATCAGGGCAAGGGAGGAATCGTTGTCCGGATCGATCTCATCCCAGGGATACATTAAAAAGCAAACATTCATTTTGTTAAAGGCTAAGCGATTCTTGAGGATAAAGATAGGAAATATATGAATCGCTGGAATAACCTTCGGCTCGTGGCTTTCAGGAATTCAAAACAGCTTCAATTTTTTCAATCTCTTCGGAGCTCAGAGCCGGCTGATTCACAACGGCTGCGGCATCTTCAATCTGAGAAACCTTGCTTGCCCCTATGATTACGCTTGTCACCCTTTCATCTCGCAGTACCCAGCTCAGGGCCATCTGAGCCATTTTTTGCCCGCGAGACGAAGCAATCTCATTTAAAGCCCTGACTTTTTTGATCTTGTCTTCAGTAATCTGCGAGGCCTGCAGAAAGCCATGGGCTTTTGAGGCACGCGATCCCTCGGGTATTCCTTTGAGATATTTATCGGTCAGCAATCCCTGGTATAACGGGCTGAACACCACCGAACCAACTCCGTATTTTTCAAGAACGTCCAGCAGGCCGTCTTCGACCCAACGGTCGAACATGCTGTATGAGGGCTGATGCACCAGACACGGCGTGCCCAATTCACGCAGAATTTTGAATGCCGCTTCTGATTGCTCAGGGCTGTAGCTCGATATCCCTGCGTAGAGCGCTTTGCCAGACCGAACGATCTGATCAAGCGCCATCATGGTCTCTTCCAATGGCGTGTCGGGGTCGGGTCGATGACTGTAAAAGACGTCCACATACTCCACACCCATGCGCTTGAGGCTTTGATCACAGCTGGCAATGAGATATTTTCTGGAGCCCCATTCGCCATAAGGGCCTGGCCACATAAGATATCCTGCTTTTGAGGTCAGGATCATCTCATCCCGGTAGGAAGAGAGCTCACTCTTCAGGATCCTGCCAAAATTCTCTTCGGCCGAACCCGGCGGTGGGCCGTAATTGTTCGCCAGGTCAAAATGAGTGATACCCAGATCAAAGGCCCGAAGAACCATTTCTTTTGCATTCTCATAGACGTCTATGCCTCCGAAATTGTGCCACAGTCCGAGAGAAACCCTGGGCAGCTTCAAGCCGCTTTTTCCGCACCGGGCATATTTCATTTTTTCGTATCGTTTTTCGTCTGGTGTATTCATGGCAAGTTGAATTTTGGTCCTTCGGGTGTTATCTGTTAGAAGTCAAAAATACGACAATTTGATCAGGCACCCTCGCCGAACATGAGCAGAATTATCTCACCGGGCTCGTCGTAGGGATTCAGCACTTCGTGCGACATTCCGGCTGGAATGAAGAAGGCGTTTCCCTGCTCGATCGGATGATCGATTCCATCTAGTCGTGCGAGAATTTTCCCTTTGGTCACAATCATCATGGACGGAAAGGGATTCGTCTTAGACTTGGGGTGCTCGTTGGCGTGCTGCCCGGGATGAATGTATCCGTAGCCTGTTCGAAGTCCCTTGTCATAATAGAAGATCGCGGCTTGTGCTCCGTGTGTGCTTCGTGTGTAATGCGGACCATAAGGCACGATTTCAGGAATGCCACGCGTCCAGAAATGAAAGGTGAATGCGAGGACCTCGGGCACGAAATCCTCTCCTGGCTGATAGCCTTCCATGACCTCAATGTCCAGGGGTGCGTAATCGGTTGAAAAGGCTTTCACCCCTGCCGTCATGGCATTCATTTTTCCCTGGTCAATGAGTTGTAGTGTTTCCAGGTTCGTAACGTAATAGAATGTAGGTGTCTTTGGGTTTCCCTTTTCGACTTTGGGGTCCTTTAGAGCGCTCTCTTTTCCCGGAGTTGAGATACGCCACATCTCTTTGTCTACCTCCACACCGAAAACCTGTTCCGTTCGGGATGGGTCATTCAGGTAATCCTGAGCGAATTTTTGGAGAATGTTTTTTACCTGCTCATCGGATTGAGCAGTTAAATTGAGCCCGGAGAATAAAAAGACCAGACTAATGGAAAGAAGAATACGATTTGCCGTTTTCATGATTTATGATTTTAAAGTTATACGGCTATGACCGGATTCTTTTCGTTCTTGTTACGTACGAAATCGGATTAGGGATGAAATGAAGGGCCTTAGGGATGAACTGTTATTAGTCCGTAGATGAAAGGTTAGAAAGCTTTTCCTGGAAGATCTTCTCGGCGCTTCGAGATACAGGAATCTCCCCCTCTATCCCGCGCAGTTGGATCCAAATTCGGCCCTGCTTTTTACTGTAAGAGGCCACCTGAGTGAGATTGATCAGGTACGACCTGTGGCATCGAACGAAGTATTTCGAATCCAGCCTGTCCTCCATCTTGGAAAGTGTGGATCGGATGAGGTACTTTTTCACAAGTCCCGAATCGAAATAATTCAACCCGACATAATTGTCTTCTGAGATCAAGTAGACAATGTCTTTTGGTTTTATTGCGATCTCATCCTTCTTGTAGTCCCCGCGCAGTTTGAGCAATTCGTCCAACCTGGACCGGTCTTCGGATAACGAAACCACTTCTTTGTGTTCTTCCTCCAGGTGTCTGTAACGAAAATAAAAATGGGTCGCAGCAAAGGGGAAGATCAGGACCGAGCTGATTTCGAGGAGATGAAGCAGATAGCTTCTCAAGATGAAATCATGAAAGTTTCCGAGGTAGTTGTACAATAAGAAACTGAAGGATCCCACAAGAAAGAATTCTACGGCGTACCAGCCTAACCGACCCACATTAAGACGATTCCTGAAAACAGTCTGCAGAAATCTTTCCGAGCCGTAAATAGTTAAAAAAATGACTGGTATTATCGGAAGCACACCGAGAATCAACTCCAATGAAAAAATTGAGTGCATTTTGTAATTGTTGACTCCGAAAGGCTGGAAAAAGACCAGGAAAAGATAGATGAAAACAGAGCAGTTGAGGGCCAGAATCCAGCTGAATCTTTTAGATTGGGAAAAAGGGATCTCTTTGAAAAGCATTGTCCTGTAATGGGAGTTCTTTTGAACCCATTCAGGAAATATAAAAAACATATTGTAATCGAACAAAAAAACAGGAGCATCGCTCCTGTTCTTTGAAACCCTAAAATGGTTGAATCAGGATCGATTTATTTCTGCGGAATGGCCTTGATGTGAGCGTAAACTTCTACTCCATTAACGGTGGATTCAAGGTCTTCCTTCAGCATTTTTACTCCTTTGACATCGTTGAGCTGACCGCTGGGCGAGATGGCTTTTACCCCATATTGCTCTCCTTTTGAGTTAATGGCTTTAATGTGCACCAGGTTACCCGACCTTTTGACTCCTTTGATGTCCAATTTGCTGCCATCGGTTTCCATGGCTTTGATATCGTAGATCGTGCCGTCTTCTCCAATGGCTTTTACCGGGGCGTATTTGTCGTTGTTGAGCAGGATTTTCACCGGGCTTTGATTCATGTCTCCTATGAAGGCTTTTACATCCAAAAGAAGTGATTGATCCGAATCCTGAAGGGCTTTGACATCATATGTGTTTCCTTCTTTGTCCAGTGCTTTCACGTCGATGACTTTTCCTTCCGGGTGAATGGCTTTGATGTGCCAAATAAAGTTGTCACCGGCGCAACCAGATTGAGCGATAGCCTTTATGTGTGCATAGACCTCTACATTGTTGACCACGGCCTCTACCCTGTCTTTCGTCATTTTTAGCCCTTTGACATCGTTGAGACTGCCGTCAGGAGCAATGGCCTTTACTCCATAGAATTCATTGTTGGGTGAAACTGCCTTGATGTGAATGATGTTGCCGGAAAAAGACACGCCCTTGACATCGAACTTCGCACCATCCGGAGCCACTGCATGTATATTGAGTAGGGTTCCGTCACTTTTGATTCCCTTAACAGGCATAAATCGCTCGTTGCTGACCAGGATCTTGATGGGGACATTTTCTCCATCTACGTCGGCTTTGATGTCGAGAATGGATGTCTGATCCGAGTATTGAATGGACTTGACATCGTATATGTTCCCTTCGCGGTCAAAGGCCTTGACATCCATGAAATAGCCTTCCGGGTGCACAGCCTTTACATGCCAGATGACCTCTTTAACCAGGGCCGCCTTTTCTATGTTTGAGTTTTCGAGCCGGGTAGCTGAGTGATTTAGAATTCCAAAACTCAAGAAAATAAATGCGATCATCAGGGGAATTCCCAGCTGACCCGAAGCCGTTAAATTGTTTTTGAAGCTGCGCATAGGTAAGATGTTTATAGATTAAAGAGATGAAACCGGCGGAAATCAGCGAGTTAGCCATAAGCTCTCCAATCTATAAATATACCTTTGCGAAGTATAAAAAAGGATGATAATTATCAGGAAATCAACGACTCAATCAATAAAATAATAGCCAATTGAAGCTTAACGAATGTGACTGCCGGCATTGATGTCAACAGTAGCTCCTGTGGCGTGGTCCATCAACCCGCTGCACATGAGCGCAACCAAAGGAGAAAGATCTTCAGGTTCGGTCAATTTGGAAAGAGCAAGCTCATCACAAATCCTTTGCTCACCATAGGTTTCAATAAATTGATTGGCCATGGCCGTGCGCACAAAACCGGGAGCCAGGATGAATGATTTGATATTGTATTTGCCAAAGGAACGCGCAACGCTGCGGGCCAGGGACACCAGGCCGCCCTTGGATGCGGCATAACCCAGATACTCTTCTGTTTCTCCCCGGAAAACCGCCCTGCTGGCGATATAGATCAACCTGCCCCCACCTGACGTTTTAAAGTGCTCGATGGCTTTTTTTGTCAAAAGACCGGCAGCGTCCAGATTTATGGCAATTGTTTGATTCCAGGTGGAAAGCCATTTCAAATCATCTTCGTCTGTTGCATGCTCCAGGTACACTCCAGCGTTCAGAACAACCGAATCGAGCCTAGTGAAAGCATTCAGAACCTGATCCCACAAATGCAGGCAATTCTCAGCATCCGCAAGGTCTGCCTGAAAGACTTCTGAACCATCAGAGCCGAACTCCTTGAGTAAATCAACAGCGGCTTTCTTGTTTCGATTGCAGTGAATTGCAACACGGGCTCCATTTTGCATCAGGTATCGCGCTATTTCACGACCGATACCGTCGGAGGCACCGGTGACGAGAATGGATTGGTTTTTCAATTCGTCGAGTCGCACCCTCAAAAATAGCGAATGTTTGTCAACTTACTGTAGAGAAATTGTTCGGATTTTGATCTTAAAGTCTTCTTCTTTCTTATTGCCGATCAACAGACCGATCTCTTCGATCTGATCCCCTGCAAACTCAGGCAGATTAAGCGCTCTGCCACGGAAAGTTGGTCGCAGCTTCTCAAAAGGAATCTCGATTGTCTGCCAATCTCCGTTTGTCTCAAAGAAATGAACGTAGGAATGCATTTGCCCTTTTTTTTCTTTGAGTCGAAACTGATATCTTTTTGAATCGCCTTTTACTTCCAGAACGATTTTAGAAAAGCCCGTGGCATTTAGAGTCGGCACATTCAACCGGGCCAAGGAAAAACCTCCGTTGTTCTCAAGGGATACATGACCCCAGAATACGCCATTGCTCTCCTCATCCATGGAAATATTTCCACGGGAAAGCCCCCCCATCACACCATCATTGATGATTAGCCAGCCTGCGGGCTTGACTTCTTTTGAAAAGTCGTAAATCGTTTTTTGAACTGTGTTTGAGTCTTGAATCAGCATGATAAGGGTAAGAATTAAAATCATTGTGTTTTTTCTTTGAACTCACCGTAAAGCTCCACTAATTTCGCTTCCCGGTATGTGAAGATTTCCATGAGCCTGGGTTTGACCAAAAGGTTGTGAAAAAGATTGGCAATCGGTGAGAAAGGTAATTTATAGTGAACGGTATCGTGCATTTCGACACCCCCTTCAACCGCTTTCAAAAAATGCTTGTGGTGCCATAGGTCATAGGGTCCAAAGCGCTGTTCATCTACAAAATAGCTTTTGTCAATCACATGAGTGATTTCTGTTACCCAACGGGTTTTTATTCCCAGTAGCGGTTTGACAATATACTGAATGATTTGACCCGGGTACATGGCACCTGTATCCCCTGAGACAATGTCGAACCCCATGTAATCCGGAGTGATCTCCTTTAAATTAGCAGGACTGGAAAGAAAATCCCATGCTTCATCAAGCGAGATTGGGAGCTTTTGGATGGACGAGAGTTCGTAAATATTTCCGTGTTTGGATAAATTCATAATTAATTTTTAAGTACTGCAAAGGCGTTTAATGAGACGGCTATTAA
>CBDUAY010000106.1:0-8708 GCA_965365245.1 uncultured Flavobacteriaceae bacterium
GAAGGGCTTCTTCCGTCCTGGATGTTCGCCAAAAGGACGGAAACAACAAGCGTTTCGCAATGACCGGAGGCATAGGCTCAGTTTCAAGCCGTCTGGCCCTGGAAGGACCACTGGTCAAGGATCGAAGCTCTTATCTCCTGGCAGGGCGTGGTTCCTATGCCCACCTTTTTCTCAAACTCAATGAAGACACCGAAGACAATAGCGCTTATTTCTATGACCTTAATTTGAAGACGAATTTTGCCATCAGTGACAAAGATCAACTCTTTCTATCGGCTTACTTTGGCCGGGATGTTTTTACCCTGGCGGAAAATTTCAGCAGCTCCTACGGAAATGCACTTGGAAATTTGCGATGGAACCACGTTTTCAACGACCGTATTTTTTCGAATCTTTCGCTCAACTACAGCAAATACGATTACCAACTCGAGATCAACGCCTTTGAATTCGACTGGATCTCAGAGATCGACAATTACAACCTGAAGTACGATTTGAGCTATTTTCTCAACAACCAGATTACCCTGGATTTTGGGATCAACGGAATTAACTATGTCTTCAACCCAGGGGAGATCAGCCCCACAAGCCCGACCTCGGGAATCAATTTTCTGCAACTGGATCAAAAAAGAGCGGTTGAGGGAGGAATATACATCGGAGCCGATCACAAAATCAATGAACGCCTGTCTTTCCAGTACGGTTTGCGCTATACCCACTTTGCCAGACTCGGCGGACAACCGATCACGGAATACCTGAATGATCAACCCGTTGTCTACAATGAGACCCTTGGGATCTACCAGCGCGGAACTCCCGTGGGAGCAACAGACTACAAGCGCAGTGAGGTGATTGATGATTTTGGCACCCTGGAACCCAGGTTCGCCCTTTCGTATCAGTTCAACCCATCGACCTCGGTGAAGGCGGGTTATTCGCGCGTCGCTCAGTATATCCATCTGTTGTCAAACACGACTTCAGTGACGCCGCTCGATGTCTGGACTCCCAGCGGGCCTTATGTGGAACCCCAGCTTTCGGACCAGTTCGCTGTTGGCTTATTTAAAAAGTTCAATAACGAATACTCGCTTGAGGTTGAGGGCTACTACAAAACCATCAGCAACCGAATCGATTACATCGATGGGTCTGACCTCATTGGAAACAACACGATCGAAACCGAAATTCTCACGGGTGATGCCCGAGCCTACGGGATCGAATTTCTGGCCAGGAAATCAGCTGGTCGATTTACAGGCTGGCTTGCATACACGCTGTCACGTTCAGAACAGCAAACTCCGGGCGGCAATGCGGGTGGCCCCGGGATCAATGAGGGAAAAACTTATCTGACTCCCTTTGACAGAACACATGACCTGTCTTTCACAGGAGTGTTTCGTTTGAATGAGAAATGGAACCTGAGCACAAACGTGATCTATCAAACCGGACGACCCGTGACCTACCCCAATGGACAATATGTCTACGAGGGCTTGTCTATCGCAAGTTATTCTGAGCGGAATTCAGATCGATTGCCTGCCTACCACAGGATCGATATATCAGCCATCTACACTCCTGGAAAACCCGGTCGAAGGTGGCAGGGGGAATGGGTTTTTGGCATTTACAACATATACAACAGGAGAAACGCAGCGGCGATTTCATTCTCACAGAACCGGGAAACGGGCTTGAACGAAGCCACCCGTATTGCAATTTTTGGGATTGTCCCGTCCATAACCTACAACTTCAAATTCTAACCTCATGAACAGATCCGCACTGATATTTGTTTTGCTCCTTGCACTGGGTTTCGCCTCCTGCACGGATGTGATAGAGGTGGAGGTTCCAACGGCTGCACCACGCCTGGTTGTCGAGGCGTCGATTGACTGGCAGAAAGGGACCTCGGGCAACTTCCAGCGAATCAAACTGAGCTCGTCTACACCGTTCTTTGAAAACCTGCAGGAAAGCCCCGTTACCGGAGCCTCAGTGAAAATAACCAACGACGCGGACGGAACCGAATTCCTTTTCCAGGACGAGAACAACGGCAATTATTTCACAGCTGGCTTCATTCCGAAACTCGGTCAATCCTACACGCTACAGATCGATTACGACGGAGAAACCTACATCGCCAAAGAAAGCATGACCCCAGTGGCTAAAATCGATTCCGTGTTCCAATCCACTGACAACGGATTCGATAAAGACGCGCTAGAAGTGAATGTGCTGTTCACGGATCCGGCCAATGTTCCGAATTTCTATCTGGCGAAGTTCCTGCGAAGGGGTGACCTCTTTCCTACCCTATTCGATATCAAGGACGAATTTACCGACGGGAACCAGTTAAGAATCATTTACGAGCGAATTGAAAACGAGGACACGGGAGAAATAGAGTTCGAACCTGGAGACGTAATTGAAATCGATCTCAACGGGATTTCCTCACAATACTATGATTTTATGCGGCTACTCATTGAGCAAACTGGAAATTCAGGCAACCTTTTCAGCACCATTCCCGCCGAAATAAAAGGCAACTGCATCAATGTGACCAACCCGGACCACTACCCCTATGGGTATTTCCGAATGACTGAAGTCGATAAACGGGTATATACCTTTGAATAGTGAAAACCGGCTAGCTCTTCAACGCTTTATTCATTTTGTCCTGAATCTGGTCTAACGCGAGGTTTCCGATGCTTCCGATATGCTCGTGCTTAACCTGCTTGTTGGGTTTAAACTCTCCTTTTTCGACCTTCTCTCCAACTATTTTATAGGCATCCCGAAAAGGAGTCCCTTTTTGAACGAGTTCATTGACCTCTTCAACCGTGAATAAATAATCATACTTCGAATCGTTGAGAATATCATCATTGACCCGAATGCTTTCCAATGAGAATGTAAAGATCTCAAGGCAGGATTTCAGGTTTTGAATAGCTGGTATGAGTCCTTCTTTCAGGAGCTGGAGATCCCTGTGGTATCCGCTGGGCAGATTTGAGGTGATCAGGGTCAGCTCATAGGGCAAGGCCTGTATCTTATTGCACTTCCCGCGGATCAACTCAAATACATCGGGGTTCTTTTTATGCGGCATGATGCTCGACCCGGTTGTCAGCTCATCCGGAAAAGAGACAAACCCAAAGTTCTGGCTCATATACAGGCATATGTCCATGGCGAATCGCGACAAGGTACCAGCCACGGAACTCAATGCAAAAGCAACCGTCTTCTCGGTTTTCCCACGGCTCATCTGGGCAGCGACAGAATTGTATTTGAGTTCGGCAAAACCAAGCGTTTTAGTCGTATGCTCCCGATCAATCGGAAAGGAACTCCCGTAGCCTGCGGCAGAGCCCAACGGATTCTGGTCAGTCACCTTCGTGGCAGCCTGCAACATGTATACGTCATCAATCAGGGATTCAGCATAGGCCGAAAACCAGAGGCCGAATGAGGAGGGCATAGCCACCTGAAAATGGGTATAGCCGGGCATCAGAATCTCCTTGTGCTTTTCGGCAAGGGCCATAAGCCGATCGAAAAGCAAACGAACTTCTTTGATTATCTCACTTAGCTCGTCTTTTAGATACAAATGCACATCAACCAACACCTGGTCGTTCCTGGAACGGGCCGTATGAATCTTCTTGCCCGTGTCTCCCAGTTTTTGCGTTAGAAGATACTCCACTTTGGAGTGAACATCCTCAAAGTCATCTTCAATCACGAATTCGCCCTGGGCTATTGCATCCAACAAGGAATTGAGCTCCTGCTCCACAGCTTTCCATTCTTCCTGAGAGAGAATCCCGATTTCAAAAAGCATAGCTGCATGCGCCCGCGATCCAATCACGTCGTATTTCGCAAGAACCAGGTCAAGCTCCCTGTCATTGCCGACAGTAAAAAAATCTATTTTTTCATCCGTGCTAAATCCTTTGTCCCAAAGTTTCATATGTATTTTTTTAGGTGTATCGTTGTGATTTCTTCAATGCGTGTTGTTTCTTCTATTCCTTTTGAACACTTAAATTGATGTTCCCCGAACCCTCTTTTTACAATATCTCGTCAAGCAATTTGATGTACAAGTCAATTCCTTCTCTCAACTCCGAAACGAGAAGGTATTCGTCGGCTGTATGAGATCGCAAAGAATCTCCGGGTCCCAGTTTCAGCGAGGGGCAGGTCAAATTTGACTGATCAGACAAGGTAGGCGAACCGTAAAGCACCCTCCCCAGCCTCTCTCCGGCCCGAACAATGGGGTGCTCCCTCGGTATAGAGGAAGAATTCAGCCTCACTGATCGGGGCACTACCTCAACATCTACACTCTTTTTAACGATCTCCACGACCTCCGGGTTTGAATAATGATCATTGACGCGTATGTCCACCACAAAGTGGCACACAGAAGGCACAACGTTGTGTTGGTTGCCCGCTTCGATCTGTGTCACGGTCATTTTCGTGTCATGAAGGGTTTCAGATATCTTTTCAAATTTAAAGGTCTCAAACCACTTTATGGCTTTCACAGCCTTATAAATCGCATAGTCTTCTCTGACATGCGCCGCATGGCCTGCCGTCCCGCGGGCGTAGCAGTCCAGCACAAGAAGTCCCTTTTCGGCAATGGCCAGGTTCATTTGGGTGGGTTCGCCGACAATGGCAAAGTCGATCTCCGGAAGTTTGGGAACCACAGAGCGAATCCCCAACTCCCCTGAATTCTCCTCCTCTGCAGAGGCCAACAGAATCAGGTTGTACTTCATTTCTATTCTCTGATAGAAGTTCAGAAAGGTGAAGATCAATCCCACCAGGGCTCCACCGGCATCATTCGACCCAAGGCCGTAGAGTTTGTCATCTATTATTTCTGCGGCATGTGGGTCGCGCGTATATCCCTTGTTGGGTCTCACAGTGTCGTGATGGGAATTAAGAAGGATGCAGGGCTTTGCCTCATCAAAATCTTTGTTGAATGCCCATACATTGTTGTTCTCCCTGACCGTTTCAACCCCTTCTGACCGCAGGAAATGCTCAAGGAGATCCGCAGTCTTGTCCTCTTCTTTTGAGAAGGAAGGTATTTCTATCAGATTGATAAGGAGTTTAAGAGCTTTATCGTTCAATGAATGATTCATAGGGTCAGTGTTGTGTGTTTAATTTGAGGATGCCTGAGAAGATCAGGGCTGCCAATGACGACACGGTTCACCCCTTTTTCGAGGGCCTCAAAGCAGTTTTTCAATTTGGGCAACATACCTTCGGCTATCTGTCCGAGCTCCTTCATTTGCTCATATTTGTTTTTGTTCAAAGACTCGACAACCGAATTGTCGTCATTCACATCCTCGAGCACTCCCAGCTTTTCAAAACAATAGATCAACTCCACGTCGAAATTCCGGCTCAGCGCCTTGGCCAACTCACTGGCAATGGTATCGGCATTGGTATTCAAAAGCTGACCCTTTTTATCATGTGTGATTGCGCAGAAAACAGGACTCAGACCAAATTTCAAGAGAGTTTCAATCATAGCGGAACCCACCTCGTCTATGTCGCCTGCGAATCCGTAGTCGAGGTCCTGCACTACTCTTTTATGTGCCCGGATGCTATTGCCGTCTGCCCCGGAAAGCCCGATCGCATTGCAACCCAAACCTTGAAGCTTAGAGACGATCTTCTTGTTCAACAGACCCGCGTAAACCATCGTAACCACATCGAGCGTTTGCTCATCCGTGATTCTCCGACCTCCTGCCATTTTTGACTCAAGACCTAAAGATATTGCAAGCTCGGAAGCGATTTTTCCTCCGCCGTGAACCAGTATTTTGAATCCCTCCAACGCGGCGAAATCTTCCAGGAATCGATCCAGATCCTGTGCATTGTTAACTACGTTACCACCGATTTTGATAATGCTCAGCTTATCTTTCATCCTCCAATTTCTTTAAAATCTTGCTCAAGACGAGCTGGGCAGAATACGTTCTGTTATTTGCCTGTTCAATGACCAGGGAGGCTTCAGAATCGAGAACGTCATCACTCACAACCACATTTCTTCGCACGGGAAGACAATGCATGAATCGACCTTGTCCTTTTCTTGTGAGCGCCATCTTCCGCTGATCGACCATCCAGTTTTTGTCCTGACTGACAACCTTTCCGTATTGGCTATAGGAGCTCCAATTCTTGGCATAGATGAAATCGGCGTTCTCAAAGGCCTTTTTCTGATCGTATTCAATTTGCACCCCCGCTGTGATCTCAGGATTCAACTCATAGCCCTCCGGATGCGTGATGACAAACTCCGCATCCTGTCGCTTCATCATTCTAACAAACGAATTCGCAACGGCATGGGGAAGAGCCTTGGGATGAGGGGCCCAGGTCAGCACTACTTTCTTCCTGGGTTTGCTTCTGCCGGATTCCGGGGTGTCTTGCACACCAAGGTCCTTCTCATTCAATCCGTTCTCATCCAAGGTGATCGCATCTGCCAGGGCCTGCAGGGGGTGACCCGTTGAGCTCTCCATGTTAACAATGGGCACACCGGCATACTTTCGAAAACCCTTCAGGACAACTTCAGCTTCATCCTTTGCTCGATCCTCCAGGGAAGCAAAAGCGCGAATCGCAATTATGTCGCAATACTGAGAAATCACCTTTGCAGCCTCACGAATGTGTTCCGATTTTCCCTGGTCCATAACGGATCCGTCCGTATATTCCAGGGCCCATCCTTCTTTGTCGAAATTCATCACTATGCAATTCAAGCCCAGGTTCTGAGCCGCTTTTTGGGTACTCAGCCGGGTTCGGAGACTGGGATTGAAAAACAACAGGCCAATGGTCTTTCCGGCTCCAAGCTCATGATCCCTTAAGGGAGCTTTCTTCAGGTCGCGAGCCTCAGAAACCCAGTTTTGAAGATTTTCAATATCGTCAATTCCTAAAAAGTCCATTTTAATCTATTTTTTCTATTCTACAACACTACATTTTGTCTAAACCTTAGCAATACGTGTAAAAGAAACCTCTTTGCGCAGTGCCTTCAGAATGAAATTATCGAGAAGCCCGTTTACAATCCAGGTCTCGATGCCTGCCCTTTGAAGAATGTCTGCCGCCTGGATCTTTGACTTCATCCCCCCTGTTCCATGAGAAGACTTCCCTTGAGCGACCTCTTCTTTCAGGTTTTCCAGGTCGCTCACGTTCTCAATAGTGCGCTTGTCAACCTGATCAAAACTGTCTTTGGTATAAATGCCATTCGTATTGGTTGCGATGATGACCAAATCAGCACCCAGAAGACTTCCTGTGAGTGCCGCCAGTTTATCGTTGTCGCCAAACTGAATTTCTTCCGTGGCCACGGTGTCATTTTCATTGATAATCGGGATATAACCGTTTTCCAGCAAGACGTTGATGGTGTTCAGGATGTTCTTCCTCGAGACCTCCCGATTGAAATCATCGTAGGACAATAGGCACTGGGAGGTGAGAAGCCCCAATTCCCTGAAATTCTCCTGAAAAATTCTCATCAGATGAGGTTGACCAATGGCTGCCAGTGCCTGCTTCACATTGATCTCCCTGCCATCGGATTCGAGATTGACGAACTGACGCGCTACCGCGATTGCACCGGAGCTGACGATAACGAACTCATACTCGTCTTTGAGTTCAGCAATCTGACGGCCGATATCCTCAATCTTTCCGCGGGAAATCTGGTTGGTTTCACGTGTAAGGGTATTCGTGCCGATTTTCAGCAAAACCCTTTTCTTATCGGATCTGCCCTTCTCCATATACATACCATTTATTCGTTACAAGGTGTTCCAATCCAATGGGACCTCTTTGATGCAGTTTGTCCGTGCTGATGGCCAGCTCGCCACCGAGGCCGAACTGGAATCCATCTGTGAATCGAGTCGAGGCATTGTGATAAACCGCCGCAGCATCCACCTGGTCCATGAATTGCCTGGCGAAGCCCTCATCTCCAGTAATTACGGTAGCTGAATGCCCTCCTCCATATTTGTTGATCAGGTCAATGGCCTCCTGTTCGGATTCGACGCTGTCGATCAGTATTTTGTAATCGAGAAACTCCTCATACCAGATCGGATCTTCTTTTCCGACAACCAACTCACCTTTGGAGTTAAGGTTCTTCCCGGCCATGATTTCAACCTGTTTCTCTTCAAGAGCCAGCTTAAGAGTATTAAGAAAACCCTGAAAATTGGGTAGTCCTTTGTCTATCAATACTTTGTCTAAAGCGTTGCAGGCTGATATTTTATCTGTTTTTGCATTGACGATGATTCTTATGGCCCTTTCAGGGTCTGCGTCGTGATGCACATAGGCAAAATTGTTGCCCCGACCGCTCACGATAACCGGGCAGCTGGCATTTTGTTTGACAAACTGAATCAACTTCTCTCCTCCCCTGGGAATAATCAGATCGACCTTCTCAGCGGGATGTTTTAAAAATTCCCGGGTTTCATCCCGGTTGAGCTTCAAATAGCTGATCCAATCGGTCTCAACCTCGTTCTGCCGAAGCGCCTCGTGCCATAATTCGACGATGGCCAGATTCGAGTTGAGAGATTCTTTTCCGCCCTTAAGCAGAATTTTATTACCTGATTTGAATGCGATTCCTGCCGCTTCGACCGTAACATCGGGCCGGGATTCATAGATGATCAAAACAGTTCCAAAAGGAGCGGTTCGATTCTCGATTCTCAAACCGTTCTCATGCACAAATGAAAAACGTTCCCTGCCAAGGGGGTCTTCCTGACTTGCCAATTGCCCGAGTGATGCGATCATACCCTGAACTTTGGGTTGATCCACCTTGAGGCGATCGTACATGGCCCGATCATTAGGATCATAGAGATCGATGTCCATCGCATTCGCTGACA
>CBDUAY010000107.1:0-8620 GCA_965365245.1 uncultured Flavobacteriaceae bacterium
GGCAGATTATATGTAATCAACAAAAAGAATCCTAGATTTAAACAAAGACAAGGATAATTATGGCAAGAATAGCAGGTATAGATATCCCAAAGAACAAAAGAGGAGTCATTGCATTGACTTATATCTTTGGAATCGGCAGAAGCAGGGCAAAAACGATCCTTGCAGACGCTAAGGTTGACGAGAGCATTAAGGTTCAGGACTGGACAGACGACCAGATCGCGCACATTCGTGAGGAGGTTGGAAAGCTAACCATTGAGGGTGAATTGCGTTCTGAGGTGCAGCTGAACATCAAACGCTTGATGGATATCGGATGCTACCGCGGAATCAGACACAGAGCAGGATTACCTCTCCGTGGTCAGAAGACCAAGAACAATTCGCGTACCCGAAAAGGTAAGAGAAAGACGGTAGCAGGTAAAAAGAAAGTAACTAAATAATAGTTGACACAATGGCAAAGTCAAGTTCAAAAAGCACAAAGAAGCGCAAGGTGATTGTCGATGCAGTAGGCGAAGCGCACATCACCGCCTCTTTCAATAACATCATCATTTCATTGACCAACAAGAAAGGCGACGTGATCTCCTGGTCCAGCGCTGGAAAGCAAGGTTTCCGCGGATCAAAGAAGAACACTCCTTACGCGGCTCAAACGGCAGCTGAAGACTGCGGAAAAGTCGCTCACGAAGCGGGTCTGAGAAAAGTGAAGGTATACGTGAAAGGACCTGGTAACGGTAGAGAGTCTGCCATCAGGACCCTGCACAACAACGGGATCGAAGTGACTGAGATCATCGACGTCACTCCACTTGCACACAACGGGTGCAGACCACCAAAAAGAAGAAGAGTTTAATTAATTTATTTTTAACTAAGGAGTCAGATTATCGAAGGATTGCCTTAATTCATAATCCCTTTAAAACAAAAAAATGGCAAGATACACAGGACCTACGTCCAAAATAGCCAGAAAGTTCGGCGAACCGATCTTTGGCGAAGACAAAGCATTAGAGAAAAGAAATTACCCTCCCGGACATCACGGTCCTAACAAAAGGAGAGGAAAGCAGTCTGAATACGCGATTCAGCTGAAGGAAAAGCAAAAAGCAAAGTACACCTACGGAATCCTGGAGCGTCAGTTCCGCAACCTCTTTGAGCGTTCTCAGAGAAGCAAGGGGATTACCGGTGAGATTTTGCTTCAATTGTGCGAGTCGAGACTCGACAATGTCGTGTTCCGATTGGGAATAGCACCTACCAGAAAAGGTGCTCGCCAGCTGGTTTCACACAGACATATTACTGTAAATGGAAGTATTGTCAACATTCCGTCATACTCGCTTAAGCCAGGAGATGTTATCGGGGTGCGCGAAAAATCAAAGTCGTTGGATGCTATCCAACGAGCTTTGTCAGCGAAATCAAATGTTTATGAGTGGTTGACCTGGAACCAGGAGACCATGGAGGGAAGATTCGTTACCGTTCCGGAAAGAATTCAGATACCAGAAAACATAAACGAGCAGTTCATCGTCGAATTGTACTCTAAATAATCTTAAAGACAGACATAACCTATGGCAATATTAAATTTTCAGAAACCGGATAAAGTTTTAATGATCGAATCCACAGATTTCAGTGGCAGGTTTGAATTTAAACCGCTGGAGCCAGGATATGGTCTTACGATTGGTAATGCACTGAGACGTGTGTTGCTGTCGTCTTTGGACGGTTACGCCATCACTTCCCTGAGGATCGAAGGTGTGGAACACGAGTTCTCCACGATCAAAGGAGTGGTTGAAGATGTTACTGAAATTGTATTGAACCTGAAACAGATCCGGTTCAAGCAGCAGATAGAAGAAACCGACAACGAAACTGTTGTGATTTCGATTACAGGCAAGGAGCAACTTGTAGCCGGAGATTTCCAGAATTTCATCTCGGGCTTCCAGGTACTGAATCCTGACCTGGTGATTTGCAACATGGAGTCTTCAGTGAAGCTCGACATGGAGATCACCATTGAAAAGGGTCGTGGCTTTGTTCTTGCTGAAGACAACAAGAAGGTGTCGGCGCCGCTCGGAACGATCTTTATCGATTCGATCTACACGCCAATCAAAAATGTGAAGTACGCTGTTGAGAATTTCCGTGTGGAACAGAAGACAGACTACGAGAAGCTCGTTTTCGACATCGTCACCGATGGATCAATTGCTCCTAAGGAAGCGTTGACAGAGGCAGCCAAAATACTGATTCACCACTTCATGCTATTCTCGGATGAGAGAATTACGCTCGAGGCGGACGAGATCGCTCAAACTGAGACCTATGACGAGGAGTCGTTGCACATGAGACAATTGCTCAAAACACGATTGATCGACATGGATCTTTCCGTTCGTGCTTTGAACTGTCTGAAGGCAGCAGAGGTGGATACTTTGGGTGACCTGGTGTCCTTCAACAAGAGCGACCTGATGAAGTTCAGGAACTTCGGAAAGAAATCACTGACCGAATTGGACGAGTTGGTAAACAACAAAGGGCTGACCTTCGGGATGGACCTGGCGAAGTACAAGTTGGACAAAGAGTAATTTGTACCTGATTTAAAGAATTAATAGTCAATTGAAAGATGAGACACGGGAAGAAATTTAATCACTTAAGCAGAAAGACAGCGCATAGAAAGGCAATGTTGGCGAATATGGCTTGTTCCTTAATAGAGCACAAGCGCATCAACACGACCGAGGCTAAGGCCAAAGCGCTGAGACAATACGTAGAGCCCCTGATCACGAAGTCTAAAAACGATACCACGCACAACAGAAGAATTGTTTTCAGCAATTTGAGGAACAAATACGCTGTTTCCGAATTGTTCAGAGACGTGGCCGTGAAAGTAGGCGACCGACCAGGAGGATACGTCAGAATAATCAAGCTCGGCAATCGCCAGGGAGACAACGCCTCAATGGCCATGGTTGAATTGGTGGACTACAACGAAGTTTACACGCCGAAAGAAAAGAAAAAGAAATCGACCAGAAGACGTGGTCGCAAATCTGGATCTAAGGCAGATGCTCCTGCAGCTGCACCGGTGGAAGAGGCAGCTCCTTCACCAGCTGAAGATGCGGCTGGAGCAACGGCAGTTGAAGCACCGACAACGGACGGACCAACGGTTGAGGCCCCTGTAAAGGAAGCTCCTGCAAAGGAGGAGCCTAAGGCTGAAGAGCCAAAAGCGGAAGAGCCGAAAGCGGAAAAGACAGAGAAGAAAGACGATGCTGACAAGAAAGATGAAGCATAAAGTGTTTTTTCAAAACTGAAAAGGAAAAAGGATAAGCTAGTCGTTAGCTTATCCTTTTTTTATGAAATTAAATTAACAAAGCAATCAGGAAAGTCTGCTTTTTAGTAGACTTGCATACGAAAATTAAAAACCGCGATAAACGATGAAATACGAAAGCAGAAAAAAAGCCATTCTCTTGCTCAAGGACGGAACCAAGTTCGAAGGAAAATCGATTGGAATTGAAGGAACTGCCGTGGGTGAGATTTGTTTTAACACCGGAACGACCGGTTATCAGGAGATTTTTACGGACCCGTCCTATTTTGGACAGCTCATGGTTACCACCAATGCGCATATCGGGAATTACGGAACCACCCCTGATGAGCAAGAATCGGAAGGCATAAAGATCTCAGGCCTAATCTGTCGCAATTTCAGTTTTGACTATTCTCGTCCGAAAGCCGAGGAATCGTTGCTCGAGTATTTCAGGAAGCAGAATTTTGTCGCCATCTCCGACGTTGATACCCGGGCCCTGGTTCGTTATATCCGCGACAAGGGGGCGATGAACGCTGTTATTTCAACGGAGACCGACGATTTGGAAGCATTGCAGAGAAAACTTGATGAGATACCCTCTATGGAAGGACTCGAACTGGCTTCAAAGGTGTCAACCCGGGAGCCCTACACCGTTGGAGACCCTGATGCTCGCTTCAAGATCGCGGCACTCGACATAGGAATTAAAAAGAACATCCTGAAGAATCTTGTCAAAAGAGACTGCTATGTAAAAGTGTTTCCGTATGATGCAACATTTGAGGAGTTGAGCGCTTTTGAACCGGATGGCTATTTTCTGTCCAACGGCCCTGGAGACCCCGTGCCTCTTAAAGAAGCTCAGGAATTGGCCAAAGAGATCATCGACCGGGATCTTCCACTTTTTGGCATCTGTCTCGGACACCAGGTTATAGCCCTTTCGCAGGGTGTATCGACTTTCAAGATGTTCAACGGCCACCGCGGGATCAATCATCCTGTGAAGAATCTCCTGACCGGAAAGGGAGAGATCACCTCTCAGAACCACGGATTCGTGGTCGACAGGAAATCGGTTGAGAACCATGGAGGAATCGAGATGACCCACGAGCATCTCAACGACCTCACCCTGGCCGGAATGCGTATCAAAGGGAAAAAGTGTTTCTCGGTTCAGTACCACCCTGAAGCCAGTCCCGGACCTCATGACTCCTCCTACTTATTCGACGAGTTCATCGAGATGATCGAAGCCGCAAAACCGGCTTAAAAGCTGGCCTTGCTTATCGAAATCGATATCGTATTTAATTGGGGTTTTTTAGGCTGAAACCTCGATTATTTCGTAAATTTACATTCATATAAATCAAAGCTAAATTCACAGAAAATGAGCATTATTTTAGACATTCACGCGAGACAGATATTCGATTCACGCGGAAACCCTACAGTTGAGGTTGACGTGATCACGGAGAACGGCGTTCTCGGAAGGGCAGCGGTTCCTTCAGGCGCATCTACCGGGGAGCATGAAGCGGTTGAGTTGAGAGACGGAGGAAGCGACTACATGGGAAAAGGAGTCTTGAAAGCAGTTGAGAACGTTAACGAGATTATTTCCAAGGAGATCATCGGATATTCAGTTTTCGAACAAAACACCATCGACCAGATCATGCTGGAACTCGATGGTACTCCAAATAAAGCAAAATTGGGAGCCAACGCCATCCTGGGAGTATCCCTGGCCGTGGCAAAGGCAGCAGCCAATGAATTGAACCAGCCTCTTTACAGGTACGTTGGAGGTGTTAGCGCCAATACGTTGCCGGTGCCAATGATGAACATCGTCAATGGAGGTTCGCACTCTGACGCACCCATCGCATTCCAGGAGTTCATGGTCATGCCTGTAAAGGCCGAGAACTTTACGCAAGCCATAAAAATGGGAAGCGAGATCTTCCACAACCTCAAGAAATTATTGCACGACCGCGGTCTGAACACCGCAGTTGGTGACGAAGGTGGATTCGCACCCACTTTTGAGGGCACAGAAGACGCCCTGGACACTATCATGAAAGCTATTGCCCAGGCGGGTTACAAAGGTGGTGAGGACGTGATGCTGGCACTTGACTGTGCGGCTGCAGAGTTCTACAAGGACGGAAAATACGACTACACCATTTTCGAAGGTGACAAAGGTGTGGTTCGATCAAGTGAAGAGCAGGCAGAGTACGTTGCTGAACTCTCTTCCAAGTATCCGATCATCTCTATAGAAGATGCCATGGACGAAAATGACTGGGATGGCTGGAAATCGCTGACCGATAAAATCGGAGACAGAGTGCAGCTTGTTGGTGATGACCTGTTCGTGACCAACGTCGAAAGACTCTCAAGAGGTATCGAAAACGGCATCGCGAATTCGATCCTGATCAAGGTGAACCAAATCGGTACACTGACAGAAACCATAGCGGCCGTAAACATGGCTCAAAATGCAGGATATACCTGTGTAATGTCGCACCGCTCGGGGGAAACTGAAGACAACACGATTGCGGATCTCGCCGTGGCTCTGAACACCGGACAGATCAAAACAGGTTCGGCTTCAAGAAGTGACCGAATGGCCAAGTACAATCAATTGCTTCGAATCGAGGAGGAATTGCACAGCACGGCTTACTATCCTCAGGAAAAAGCCTTTAAAGTAGGCTGATCCGTCAGAAAGAATTTAGTGTCAAAGGCCAAACAAAGTTTGGCCTTTTTTTATGTCCGAATTCAGGGTCCGGCGGAAGGTTTTGATGTAACATATATTGCGCATTTGGGTCGGAATTCTGGGCATTATTTCGTATTTTCGTTTCTCGAAACACAAATTGAAAATCTTTAAAATAAAGTTTAGAAATGTCAGAAATAGCCAAGTTAATTGTTCAAGGTAAAGAATACGAATTTCCTGTGGTTATGGGCACTGAAAATGAGGTGGCCATAGATGTTAAAAAATTGCGCTCGTCAACGGGCGGGATCATAACGATTGACCCCGGTTTCAAGAACACGGGTTCCTGCGAGAGCAAGATCACATTTCTCGATGGAGAGAAAGGGATTCTCAGGCACAGGGGATACGCCATTGAGGAATTAGCTAAAAAAGCGAGCTTTCTTGAAGTTGCATATCTGATCATTTTTGGCGAGCTCCCAACCAAGGAGCAATTTGCGAAATGGGAAAAGGACATCAAGCATCACGCCCTGCTCAATGAAGAGATGAAGGACATCATCGACGGCTTTCCGACAGGTGCGCATCCGATGGGTATGGTGGCCTCGCTTCCCAATGCGTTGACGGCATTTAACCCCGCTACTGTCGACATCAACTCAGATGAGGAGATCTACACAGCGATAACCAAACTCATGGGTAAGTTTCCGGTTCTGGCGGCCTGGTCGCATTGCAAGAACCAGGGAGCTCCGTTCAATTATGCGGATAACTCATTGAATTACATTGAGAACATCATGCAGATGATGTTCAGAATACCAACGGAAGAATACAAACTCAATCCAATCGCGGTCAGGGCATTGGATGAACTTCTTATTCTGCATGAGGACCACGAGCAGAATTGCTCGACCTCGACCGTGAGAATCGTAGGGTCTTCTGAAGCAGGATTGTTTGCGTCGGTTTCTTCAGGGGTTTCGGCACTTTGGGGCAGACTTCACGGTGGAGCCAACCAGGCCGTGCTTGAAATGCTGGAGAACATACAGAAAGATGGCGGTGACGTCGAAAAGTACATTGCGAAAGCCAAGGATAAAAATGATTCCTTCAGATTGATGGGATTCGGCCACAGGGTCTACAAGAATTTTGATCCAAGGGCACGCATCATCAAGAAAGCTGCAGACGAGCTTTTTGCAGATCTGGGAACGAGTGATCCGGTTCTGTCTATAGCGAAGCACCTCGAGGAGGTGGCTCTGAAAGACGAGTACTTCGCAGAGAGAAAGTTATATCCGAATGTTGATTTCTATTCAGGAATCATCTACAGGGCGTTGGGCTTTCCGGTGCATATGTTCACAGTGATGTTCGCCATCGGAAGACTTCCCGGATGGATCGCACAATGGAGAGAAATGCGACTCAATGGTGAACCGATAGGACGTCCGCGTCAATTGTACACAGGCTATGCGCTCAGAGACTTCGTTCCATTCGAAGAGAGATAAGCCAATAGCTTGTTTTTGAGTCGGATCAGAGCTATTTGAATAGCTCCCGGCCAGGACGGATTCAAGGATTTATCCCGGCTTTCTCAAAAACAGAAAAAATGTTTGAATCGTGAAGAGCAAACTTTGCTTTTCACGATTTTTTTTGTCTATTTTTGCGCAATTCTCATGATCTCAAGAACGCTCCACAAGAGCGCGCAATAGCGCTGAAGTGTGCGATCTCAGATCCTGAAATTCATTTGATATTTTCCGATAATTTTGATTGATCTGCTGCAAGGCGGGCTTGAATATCGATGGGATTGTAGAGTTCAATACTCGCCAAAACAGAGTTTTAATTATAGAATCGCTTGAGATGGAACTGAATATTAAGAATGAGACTTCCCGACTGAGGGCCGTTGTTCTGGGGACTGCAGAGTCCTGTGGGCCCGTTCCGAAAGCGGAGGAGTGCTATGATCCAAAGTCGCTCGAGAATGTGCTGGCCGGCACTTATCCCACCGAGGGTGACATGAAGAGGGAGATGCAAGCCTTTGATGAGGTTCTTAAGAAGTACGGGGTGAAGGTCTACAGGCCGGAGGTGCTGACCGACGTGAACCAGATTTTCGCCCGAGACATCGGATTTGTGATTGAGGACAAGTTCATCCGTTCGAATATATTGCCCAATCGCATAGAAGAGCTGGATGCCATTGCCCACGTCTATGAGCAGGTGGATCCGAAGAAACGTATTACTCCACCTGAAGAGGTTCACGTGGAAGGAGGGGATGTGATGCCCTGGAACGACTATATTTTCGTCGGAGTGTACCACGACGCGGATTATCCGGAATACATAACGGCCAGGACCAATTTGGAAGCTGTCGAGTTTTTGCGGGAGATGTTTCCCGACAAAAAAGTAAAATCATTTGATCTGCGAAAATCGAATACCGATCCGCGTGAGAATGCGTTGCACCTGGATTGCTGCTTTCAGCCCGTGGGCAAGGACAAGGCGATTTTGCACCGTAACGGATTTTTGGTGGAGGAGGAATACCAGTGGCTGCTCGATTATTTTGGACCTGAAAATGTGTTCGAAATCAGCAAACAGGAGATGTATGACATGAATTCCAATATATTTTCAATTGCGGAAGACGTCGTTGTATCCGAAAAGAGCTTCCACCGATTGAATGAATGGTTGCGCGCACAGGGAATCACTGTTGAGGAGGTCCCCTATGCCGAAATTGGAAAGCAGGAAGGATTGTTGCGTTGCTCAACCCTGCCTTTGATCCGGGATTAGTT
>CBDUAY010000108.1:0-8416 GCA_965365245.1 uncultured Flavobacteriaceae bacterium
TGCTCCTCCTCTTGGGCTCGAACCAAGGACCCTCTGATTAACAGTCAGATGCTCTAACCAACTGAGCTAAGGAGGAATCTCATTTTGTTTTGAGGTGTGCAAATATAATCGTTTTTACATTTTCAACAAACGATTTTTAAAAAATTAATTTGATCTTCTATTGCCGAATGACACTGATCCTGTTGTACCTGAGAAAGTGCTCGAGAAGGAGCAAAATACTGAGGGCAAAAAGACTGATTGCGAAAAGGGGATTTGTCAGGAGCTCCGGGAGCTGATAAGAGAATGAGCCGCTCATTTGGCTGAAGAATTCTCCGGTTTTACTCACAAAACCCTCGTAGATATTGGGTGTGGCTTCACTTTCAGATCCTGTTTGAAGCACATAGATCACAAATCCGAAGAAAGCAGCAGCTATAATCATCCATGCTTTTTTACCGATGATCACCGGGTTTGTGATGATGGTAGGCTCAGAATCAACTGTAGATGCCGTCTCCGATGCAGTGGCAGCTTCAATTTGAGACATTACCTTTGATGCGAAGTCTTCGGATGGGCTCTCAATTACGTGCTTGCCCAAAAGGCTCCTGAGGGCCTTTTCCTCAATGTGCTCTGCAGCTTCTATCTTACCCATAATATTATCGGCAAGATCCTCCGGACCTTTCTCAACCCTGAGGCTGTCGCGAATCAATTTATCTATGTTCTTGTCTTCTTTCATAATATTGTCTTTACCTCTTCCTTGAGCAACAAGGACAATTCTTTGTAAAGTCTCTTTCTCGCCCTGAACAAACGAACCTTGACATTCGATTGACTCATTTCTGTAATCTCCTGGATCTCCTCGATCGAATTATCATGCAGATAAAACAAAGTGATCAATAGGGAATCAACTTCTCCGAGATTGTCGATGGCCTCCCTTACGTATTTCTGCTGCTCTCCGTTTTTAATCGCCTCCAGCTGAGGAAAATCCTGGCCATCTTTGTGATTGTCCAGTACATAGGAGTCAATATCGGTGGTTTCAAGCTTCTTTTTCCTCACCTTGGTCAATGCACTTCGATATACGATGGTATAAAGCCAGGTCGAGAACTTGGACTGTCCCTTGAATCCTTCCAGTTTCTGATAGGCCTTAAGAAAGCTGTCCTGGGCAACTTCTTCTGCGTCTTCCCGGTTCTTGACGATCTTAAGCGCGAGGGTAAATACCATATCCTTGTATCGATTGATCAGGAAGGCGAAGGCATTGCTGTCTCCCTTAAGTACCCTATCTATGTAAAACTGATCCGTTTTTGCTTCCATGGTTCCTTAATTAGGACTACAAGACATTCTCTCAGGTTACAAGTTAGCTCAATATTTTTTTTTAGAAAAATCTGTAACCTGTTTTCATCATGTGTTGTCTTAATTACCAAACACAGAATAAACTTTGAACAGAACAACAATTTAAAACGAAAGTCATGGAAGGAATTTTAGTACCATTAACAGTATTTGCATCAATTTTCGGGATGGTCTACGTATGGTTGACCACAAGAAACAAAGAAAGACTGGCTCTGATCGACAAAGGAGCAGACGCCTCACTTTGGACCGTCAAAAAGTCCAATAGAACCAATTACACCTTGAAAATAGGGATGTTGGCCGTGGGAATTGGCATCGGCGTGCTCGTCGGCTCATTACTGGCCTCTTATACAACCCTGGATGAGGAAGTTGCTTTCCCATCAATGATCTTTCTCTTCGGTGGAGGGTTCCTGATCGCCAACGCGTTGATCGAGAAGAAAACAGCCGAGAAAGAAGAAGATTAAATAGATTCAGCCTAACTCAAATTATGCCAGAAAAGAGTTGATTGATTAAATCAACTCTTTTTTTGTTTTTTGATCCTGGACCGGGTCTTTTTGGCCATGATCTGGATTTTGCTGAACTCTTTTGAAACAATGATTGTATTGTCAGCACCTATGCTTACTGGTGAAGGATCCGACATCTCATCATGAACCAGAACCTTTCCAATCGGGAAAGGAATTCCGATCAGTTTGATTTTTATCGTTTCGTAAGATGTTTTAAACTTCCCTGATTTGAACTGCTGGATGGTCACGATATTGCCGTTTCCAATTACAGTGAAATTCCTTAAGCTGTAACGACCTTTTTTGTAGTCATAGCCGTCATGGGCATCTTCATAAACCTGGGACTTCTCTTTGCCCTTCTTGTAATAGATGTCGAGATCGAGCTGCTCGACTACCTTTTCTCCCACATATTGCTGCACGGGATACTTTGGAATGGCCGCTCCTGCCTTAACATAGACCGGCATGGAGTCAAGGTCGGCGTCGACCCACATCTCTTCACCACCTTCGATGAGCTCGTGATCCCAGATGCTGTACCATTGCCCTCTCGGAAAGAACATGCGACGGCCCTTTGCATTGGGTTCGGTGACTGGACAGACCAAAATCTTTTCACCGTAAATGAATTCATCATTTCTGTAATGCGTATGCGCATCCTCCTGGTCAAACAAGACCAGAGACTTCAATATCGGTATGCCTTCCTCGGCATATCTCCAAAACGCAGTATACAAATAGGGCAACAATTGATATCGGATCTCGATGAACTTTCTGACAATGTCTGTGACGTTGGCTCCAAAGGTCCAGGGTTCCTGGTCCCCGTGATCCCCTGAGGAATGCGTTCTGAAAAACGGATGAAACGCACCCAGCTGAATCCACCGGGCATAGAGCTCCCCGTTCGGTTGCTCAGCGAAACCGCCAATGTCGGATCCCACAAATGAGAATCCTGACATCGACAGGCGTTGTGCCTGGATGTTGGCAATGTTCAGGTGATCCCAAGTTGCAACGTTATCACCTGTCCAGGTGGAAGTATAGCGTTGGGTCCCTGAATATGCTGCCCTCGTGATGACGAAGGGTCGTTTTGGATAGGAAAACTTCTTGAGCCCCTGGTAGGTGGCCCTGGCCATTTGCATGCCGTAAATATTGTGTGCTTTTCTATGACTGCAGCGCTGACCTTCATACATGTGACGAACGTCATTTGGAAATGTCTTGCCGGGAACGTCCATCACCGCAGGCTCGTTCATGTCATTCCAAACACCTTTGACTCCTATTTCTTCAATCAGCTCTTTGAAGAGCCCTGACCACCATTCACGTACCTCCGGATTGGTAAAATCTGGGAAATAGCACTCTCCTGGCCAGACCTTACCCTTCATGTACGGTCCATCAGCGCGTTTGCAGAAATAGTCCTTGTCAAGCGCTTCCTTGAACACAGGATAGTTGATGTCTATTTTGATTCCGGGATCAATGATCACGATTGTTTTGAAGCCGTCGTCCGAGAGCTCCTTCACCATCTTCTTCGGATCCGGAAAATACTCCTTATTCCAGGTAAAACACCTGAAACCGTCCATGTAATCGATATCGAGATAGATCGCATCACAAGGTATTTTCAGGTCTCTGAATTTCTGGGCAATCTCTCGCACCTGCGACTCCGGGTAGTAACTCCACTTGCACTGGTGATATCCCAGTGCCCAAAGGGGAGGCATTTCGTGTGGCTTCCCGGTGAGATCGGTATAATTGGCTACTACATCTGACATGTCAGGCCCATAGATGAAATAGTAGTTCATTTCTCCACCTTCCGCCCAAAAGCTGGTGATGTTCCTTCTTTCAGCACAAAAATCAAAAAAGGATTTGAACGTATTGTCAAAGAAAATTCCATAGGCCTTGGAATGATGCAATCCGATGTAAAAAGGAATGGCCTTGTAGATTGGGTCGCTGTCGCGTCCGTAGGCATACGAATCGGTCACCCAATTCTCAAACCTGCGCCCTTTCAGGTTGACATGCACGGGCTTGTCGCCCAGTCCGTAAAAGGCCTCACTATTCTGAGCCGTTTTGGACATTTTGACTATGTCACCTCCAAACTCATAACTCTCTTCCCAATGAAAACCGATCTCATCTTCACATATCAGCGACTTGTCCTTGGCATCATAAATGGACTTTCTAAGGTCTGCCTTCGCAATTTTAATGATGAGCTTGGCCGTGGTTATTACGTAATGCTGTTTTTCCTCTTCGATGCTAAGATGGTTGAACCCACTGCTCGCATACTTTGTTATGGCATAGGAAAAATCCTCTGGAAATATAGTCTTTGTGCTGTACCTGAACCGAATGACACTGTCGCGCATTACCGTTACCTGGAGCACAACGTAATTCTCAGTCGTGAAATAAAGGGTGTCAACGTCTTTTTTGTAGGATACTATTTTCGACGGGAACTGATTCCCTTTCTGTTCCAACTCCGTGCTTAAAATCATATTTCGTCATTTTATCGAAAGATACAAACGTACTAAAATCCAACAGCTTACGCTATATGGATTTCATAAAAATACCCCTGATTTACTAATGAAAAATCAACAATCAGGGGTTTTTGTTTGAAAATTATAATATGTGTACTATATTGTCTTAAAGACTACAACTGAAAGAGGCGGCAAGGTAATTTGAGCACTAAACGGCTTTCCTAAGACCTCCTTCTCTTTGATGGGTATTTCCTTTGAATTGCTCACGCCACTGCCGAAGAACTTCTTGAAGTCACTGTTGAACACTTGCTTGAGCTTCCCTTCACGAGGAAGACCGATTTCATAATTCTTGCGCACCACAGCGGTGAAATTGCAAACCACAATAAGATCATTCTCAGGGTCATGGCCACGTCGGATAAACGATATGACCGAATTCTCATAGTCTCCGTAATTGATCCATTCGAAGCCTTCTGCTGCAAAGGCTTTCTCGTACAGTGCAGGGCTGTTCTTGTAAAACGTGTTCAATTCTTTCATGAACCCCTGCAAACCCTTGTGTGGTTTGTATTGCAAAAGGTGCCAATCGAGGCTTTGTGCAAAGTTCCACTCGTCCGACTGCCCGAATTCGCCTCCCTGGAAAATCAGTTTGGTCCCAGGATGGGTGAACATATATCCAAACAGCAATCTGAGGTTGGCAAACCGCTGCCATTCGTCACCCGGCATCCGTCCCAACAATGAGTTTTTGCCGTAGACGACCTCATCGTGCGAGAGCGGTAGCATGAATTTCTCCGTAAAAGCATAGGCCAAACTGAAGGTGATATCATTGTGATGGTGCTTTCGATAGATCGGATCCTTGGCAAAGTACTGAAGCGTGTCGTGCATCCAGCCCATCATCCATTTCATTCCAAAGCCCAGCCCCCCAAATTCAACCGGGCTCGTAACCCCGGTAAACGCAGTTGACTCCTCCGCGATGGTCTGGATTCCGTCAAAATTCTCATAGACTTCTTTGTTGAATTCCTTGAGAAACGAAATTGCCTCCAGGTTCTCCCGGCCTCCGTACATGTTGGGCTCCCATTCCCCGTCTTCCCTGGAATAATCCAGGTACAGCATGGAAGCCACGGCATCCACGCGGAGTCCGTCGATGTGATACTTGTCGAGCCAGTAAAAAGCGTTGCTGATCAAAAACGAACGGACCTCGTTTCGCCCGTAATTAAAGATCAGGCTCTTCCAGTCTTTGTGATATCCTTTTCTCGGGTCGGGATGCTCATACAGGTGACTCCCGTCAAAGTAGCCGAGGCCGTGATCATCCGAAGGAAAATGCGAGGGCACCCAGTCGAGTATAACTCCTATGTCATTTTGATGCAGGCAGTCACAGAGGTACATGAAATCCCTTGCTGAGCCGAACCTCGAGGTCGGGGCAAAATAACCGATCAGCTGATAACCCCAGGAGGGGTCAAATGGATATTCCATAATCGGCATGAACTCCACGTGCGTAAAATTCATATCCTTGACATATGACACCAGCTTTTCTGCCAGTTGCCTGTAAGTCAAAAAAGTATTGTCCTCCCCGTTGCGCATCCAAGATCCCAGGTGAACCTCGTAAACCGAATAGGGCTTGTCCAGGTCGTTCTTGTCTTTGCGATACCCCATCCAGGCTTTGTCTTTCCACTTGTACCCGTCTATCGTGGCAATAATCGAGGCCGTATTCGGCGGATGCTCATAAGAGTAAGCGTATGGATCGGCTTTTTCTGTCACCACGTCATTGTGATGCGACTTGATCTTGTACTTGTACCGCATTCCTTCCAGGGCCTCTGGAATGAAGCCTTCCCAGATTCCCGAGCCGTCCCAGCGCACGTTGAGCCGATGCTGCTTGTCGTTCCAGAAATTGAAGTCCCCGATAACAGACACTGCCTTGGCCGAAGGGGCCCAAACCGCGAAATAGGTTCCGTCAACTCCATCCAGGGTCATCGGATGGGAGCCGAATTTGGTGTAAAGGCGATAGTGTTTGCCCGATTTGAAAAGATCGATGTCAAAATCAGTAAAAAGACTGTGAGTGATTACTTCTGCCATTTGTCAGTGGTTAATAATGTTAGAGATTCCCTTTAGGGGAATTAGCGCCCATCTCGGCCTCGAATTCAGCTCGTAGCCGATCTCGTAAACCGCTTTTTCCAGCAGGGCGTATTGGAGAATGAAAATTCTCTCCTGGTTGTAACCGATGTTCAGGTTCGCATTTTGAATGACTTCCGTGTATTCTTCCAAAAAGACACAGGTCAGATAACAGTACAGTACCTCAGCCGCTTCAAAGAGCTCCTCTTGAGACTGCGGGTACTCGTCACTGTTGTTGAATACGGTTGCATAGATCGCGTAGTGAAACGATCGGAAGAGCCCTGCCACATCCTTCAGCGGAGGTTGCTTGACCTTTCGATCGCGAATGGTGCTTTCCGGCTCGCCTTCAAAATCCAGGATGTAAAAGTCCCCTTCTGTCACCAGGATCTGCCCTAAATGGTAATCCCCGTGAAGCCGTATCCGTTCTCCCTTTAGTTTGGTCCAGTCAAAATTGGTGATTCGCTTTCGAATGAGGTTCTTCTTTTCCAACAGCTCCCGCGCGAGCTCAAGGGCCAGGCCGTCAAGCTTGTGCATGCGGTTTTCAATGGTATTCAAACGGTTCTGAAACTGGTAAATCAGCCTGTTTTTCAGCCATACCTCGTAATCTCCGTTGAAGTGAGTGGGCGTAAAGGACGTATCTTCAAACTCCGAACCCAGGACGATGTGCATTTCAGCCGTTCTTCGGGCGAGCAGCTTTATTTTAAGAAAAAGATTGAGCCCTACCCAGTCAATGATCTCCGGCGGCACATCTTTGATCTTCAGCCTTTCAAACATCTTTGCTTTCGGCAGCGCCCCAACATCAATGCCTTTGTTTGTCAGGTTCAAAAAAGCTTTGTGAAGCTCACCCAACATGTATTCCCAGGCATCTCCCTGGTTCGGAACCATCTTCTGCATCAGGGCTATCGTCACATTGACATCGTCAGAATCGATTATGTTCAAACTTCCCTGGTACGATGGCGTATTTTTAAAATCCTTTTCTTCGGTCAAAAACCGGCTCATTTCATAGTCCGGGTTCTTGTCAGCAAAGATTCTCCTGAAAAACTTCAGGACGTATTTCTCGTTGTATATGATTGAGGTATTGCTCTGTTCCAAGCCCATAAATCGGGAGGACTCGTATTCAACGTCCTTGAAGCTTTCACTTCGGTGATACTGAACCTTGGTCCGATCCTTGGGCGCGGCACCCAGTATACGCTCAAAAACCAGCTTCCGGAAAGCCTCCAGGTTGATCGCGTCAATAATGAATCCCTGGTTGCCCTGGATCGTGATCGGCAGTATGCGATCCCCTTTGGCGAAATTCTCATCGGTTACAAAGGCGATCGGAAGAAAATAATGCTGGTAGAAAGCTTCGACGAAGTCGATCTCGAGCAGCAATCCGAAGTACACTTCACCCCGCTGCTGTATCCTGAAATACTCTGAAAGCTCTATGTACTTTAGCTTGCTGGCCTTTCCGCCATACCAGCGCTGTTTGACGATGTAGTCCTCAAGAACCTCGCTCAGGAATACCTCCAGGAAATCTTTATTCTCCATCAGGTCTTCCCAAACCCCGTCAAAAACGAAGTTTGACTTCAGCTTGGTTTTGATCTTTTCTTCCGCCATCTACATCTGATTTATCTCAAAGATATGAAAAGGCATATTAGGGTGCAATTCCACGAAGTTCCACTCCCTGTCCCAGGTGTATTCTACGTCAGGAACAACGTCTCTCATGACGAGAGGCTGCCCTGCAGCGATCCCCAGTTCGTCGAGGGGCAACTGGACAAAGCCCTGCCGGCTGTGATGATTGTCCAGACTGATCACGACCAGCACCTGGCTGCTTCGGTCTTCGTTCCACTTGTAAAAAGCGATCATCTCGTCGTTCTGTATTTCACAGAACCGGATATTGTTGGTCTGCTGAAGGGCCTCCAGGCTGTGTCTCGCCTTGTTGATGCCCGTTATAATCTTTATGAGCCAGTTTTTTCGGTTCCAATCGTATTGACAGATCTGAAACTTCTCTGAATTCAGGTATTCCTCCTTGCCCTCGATGGGCTCACTGATCATGTATTCATAGACGGGGCCATAGATCCC
>CBDUAY010000109.1:0-8341 GCA_965365245.1 uncultured Flavobacteriaceae bacterium
GGAGGGGGCATAGGATTTGCCATAGGTGTCATCATGGCGATTTTAGTTGGAATTGTAATCATTGGGGGCATCAAGAGAATTGCAAAAATCACGGAGAAAATCGTTCCTTTTATGGCCGTGATTTACGTCGTTGCTGCCCTGATCATCATATTTTCGAATATCGAACATATCGGAGCTGCGACAAGCATGATCTTCTCAGGAGCCTTCAACCCCATGGCGGGACTGGGTGGCGTTCTGGGTGTGATCATAGTCGGATTTCAACGTGCCGCGTTCTCCAATGAAGCAGGAGCCGGATCGGCAGCGATTGCGCACTCCGCGGTAAAAACGAAATATCCGGCTTCGGAAGGCGTAGTTGCCCTCTTGGAGCCCTTTATCGACACGGTTGTTATCTGTACGATGACTGCCCTGGTCATCATCTTCTTCAACATGGATACCGGAGCCTTTGATTATGGAAATTCTGAGAATAGTGCGGTGATGCTCAATTCTACTGGCAAATATGTTGGTGGGGTCGACCTGACCTCAATGGCTTTCGACTCGGTTCTTCCCGGGTTCCGATACATTCTCACTCTGGCAATCATATTATTTGCCTTTTCTACCATGATCTCCTGGTCCTATTACGGGCTTCAGTCCTGGAAGTTTCTCTTCGGACGAGGCAAGACGGCTGACCTCATTTACAAATTCCTCTTCCTGGTATTTGTTGTTATTGGAGCATCTGCTACCCTGGATGCCGTAATCAAGTTCTCAGACGCCATGATCCTTGCCCTTGTGTTCCCCAATATGATCGGTCTTATTCTGCTTTACCCACGCGTAAAGGAAGAATTGAACAAATACCTTGATGCAATCAAGAATGGAGTCAATACCGATTAATATGACCCAATAGAATAAACAATACATGAGATTTCACGAATCCCATTTCTGGTATAGCAAAAACCAAAGAAATGGGATTTTGATTTTAGCAACCCTCATCACCTTGATTCAGGTTGTCCTGTACTTTGCTGATGAGCTCTTCGCCCCCTACCATTCTGCAAACAACCCGGAGGAACTCCGGGAAATAGAAAGGCTGCTTGATTCGATGCAACGCAAAGAATCCGATTCAACGAGCTATCGCATCTATCCGTTCAATCCCAATTACATTAGCGATTACAAGGGTTACGTTCTTGGAATGAGTACAGAAGAAATCGATCGTCTTTTGGCGTTTCGCGATCAGGGCAGATTCTTGAAATCTGCATCCGAGTTCCAAGAGGTTACCGGAGTCAGTGACAGCTTGCTCGGAAAAATTTCGGTCTATTTCAAGTTCCCGAAGTTTAAAAGGCAATACCGCCAACACCATGCGCCAGCGAAAAGGAAAATAGCTGACAAACGAGACCTGAACAAAGCTTCATATGACGACTTGCAAAGCGTAACCGGAATCGGGCCCATTCTATCCAAAAGAATAATTTCTTATAGAAACCTGCTCGGTGGATTCAATTTTGAGGATCAGCTCTACGAAGTCTACAACCTGCCCCATGAGGCCATTGAGAACCTTCTTGAGAACTTTGAAATAGTGGATCCACCTCCAATCGAAAAACTCAACATCAACACAGCTAGCTTTAAGCAGATCCTCAATCTTCCCTACATCGACTATGAGCTAGCTCGAAGAATCATGGCTTTCCGATCGGAAGAAAAACTCATTACAAATCTGTCGGATCTGAAGAAAATCGACTCTTTCCCTCTCGATAAATATGACAGAATAGCCGTATATTTGTTAGCTGAATAAAAACGGTTGCATGAACTTCGAAAAATCAGATACTCAGAAGACAATTGCGCATTCCATTAGGGAGTTCGCAAAGAAACATATCCGCCCCTACATGATGGACTGGGATGAAAAACAAACCTTCCCGGAAGAGCTTTTTCACAAACTCGGTGAAATGGGCTACATGGGGGTTCTCGTGCCGGAAAAATACGGGGGCAGTGAAATGAACTACCACGAATACATCACAGTTATCGAGGAGATTTCCAAAGTCGATTCGTCTGTTGGACTTTCGCTGGCAGCGCACAACTCGCTTTGCACGAATCACATCCTGGAATTCGGTAACGAGGAGCAAAAGCAGAAGTGGCTCCCCAAGTTGGCTCACGGTGAGTGGATCGGCGCATGGGGCCTTACTGAGCACAATACGGGAAGTGATGCCGGAGGAATGAGCACAACCGCCAAACAGGACGGCGATTATTACATCCTCAATGGAGCAAAAAACTTCATCACACACGGAATTAGTGGTGACATTGCCGTTGTAGTGGTGAGAACCGGAGAAAAAGGAGACTCCCGGGGCATGACCGCTTTTGTCATCGAAAAAGGAACCCCCGGATTTTCCTCGGGGAAGAAAGAGGACAAAATGGGGATGCGGGCCTCTGAAACAGCAGAGTTGATTTTCGATAATTGCCGAATTCACAAAGACAATATTCTCGGCGAGGTCGGGGAAGGATTCATTCAGGCCCTCAAGGTGCTCGATGGAGGAAGGATCTCAATAGGTGCTCTTTCCCTCGGAATCTCAAAGGGGGCATATGAGGCTTCACTGAAATACGCCAAGGAGAGAGAACAGTTTGGGAGACCGATAAGTCATTTCCAGGCAATTGCCTTCAAACTGGCCGACATGCTGACTGAAATTGAAGCTTCCGAGCTTCTGTTGCACAAGGCCGCCAGCATGAAGAACAAAGGCGAGAAAATTGTGAGCATCAGCGCCATGGCCAAGATGTACGCTTCAGAAGTATGCGTTAAAATCGCCAATGAGGCAGTCCAGATTCACGGTGGATACGGCTATACCAAGGATTTCCCGGTCGAAAAGTTCTATCGCGACGCCAAGCTGTGCACAATTGGTGAAGGAACTTCCGAGATTCAGAAGCTGGTGATCTCCAGGAATATTCTTGCCTAGTCGACCTTTGACTTAGTCCATTTTTGACAGGCCGAGGGATTCGGCCTTTTTAACCATGTAGGCATAGGCCTCGTCGTAGTCATTGGCAATCTCTCCTTCGAGAATGGCCTCCTTGATCGAGTCCTTGATAAGACCTATTTCACGGCAGGGTTTCATGTTGAAAGTCTCCATGATGAGTTCCCCGGAAATGGGAGGTTGGAAATTTCGAACATGATCCCTCTCCTCGACTTCTTTGATTTTCTGTCGAACGCTTTTGAAATTGTCGAGGTACTCCTTCTCTTTCTTCTTGTTTTTTGTCGTGATATCTGCTTCGCAATGAGTCATCAGGTCGTCGAGATCCTCACCGGCGTCAAAGATCAGTCGGCGCACAGCTGAATCAGTCACATTCTCAGCAAGAACAACGGGGCGCGAGCTCATCATGACGATTTTCTGAACGTACTTCATCTTTTCATTCAGGGGCATTTTCAAACGCTTGAAGATCCTCTTGACCATCTTTGATCCTATGAACTCGTGTCCGTGAAAGGTCCAGCCGATCTTTTTGTCAAACTTCTTGGTTGGAGCCTTGCCTATGTCATGTAGCAATGCCGCCCAACGCAGCCAAAGGTTGTCTGTGTGCTCCGAAATATTGTCGACAACTTGAAGCGTGTGATAGAAATTGTCCTTGTGCTTCTGACCCCGTATTTGCTCGACGCCTTTCAAGGCCGACAACTCAGGGAGAATGTAAGGCAGAAGATCGGTCTCAAACAGGAGCCTCAACCCGATCGAAGGTTTTGGGCTCATCAATATCTTGTTGAGCTCATCCACGATTCGCTCTTTGCTCACAATGTTGATCCTTTCGGAATTTCTTCGAATGGAATCCAGGCAGACTGAATCTATCCTGAAATTCAGCTGACTCGAAAATCTAATGGCACGCATCATTCGGAGCGGGTCGTCGCTGAAAGTGATATCCGGGTCCAAGGGAGTTCGTATGACTTTGTCCTCAAGGTCCTGCAGCCCGTTGAACGGATCCAGGAGACTGCCGAAATCCTCCTTCATCAGGCTTATGGCCATTGCATTTATCGTGAAATCCCTGCGGTTCTGATCGTCTTTGAGCGTCCCGGTCTCAACCCGCGGGTTTCTGCTGTCATGTGTGTAGGACTCCTTTCGTGCGCCGACGAATTCAACTTCAAGTTCCTCATCCTTCAGCATTGCGGTTCCATAGGTCTTGAATATCTGCACCTTATGCTGCCCCGGCAAAAGCTCAGCCACCCGATTTGCCAGTTCAATTCCGCTACCTACGGCCACGATGTCAATGTCTTTTGATTTTTCGCGGTCCAGGATGTAATCGCGAACGAAGCCCCCGATCACATAGGAATCCACGCCAATCTGTTCAGCAGCCTCCGATATGTATCCGAAGATGGATTGTGAAATCGCAGATCTATAGTTGTTGTTCAGCACCTGATTCTACTTTCTGATGTAAATGATTTGCCCATCCTGATCGAATCTTACGATCTGGGACGCAGATTCTTGAATTTCATGGCGCGACAAATTTACTATATAATCCGCTTTCGCCAAAAGTCCCTCCTCGATGTCATCGAAACAGGTTGGAGAGGGTGAGCCACTGTAATTTGCTGAAGTCGATATAATTGGTTTGCCAAAGGCTCTTATCAGTTCGACGCAGAAATCATTCTTAGGCATTCGAATCGCGATAGTGTTGTCAGAAGATATCGCGTTGCCAGCGATTCCTTGTGGATCAGCATAAATGACAGTAGTAGGTTTCGTTGCCTCTTTTAGAAATTCGGAGACTCCACTTGGAAGAACGGGAACGTATTTCTTCAACATCTCCCAGTCGCTTACGAGCGTGACAAGACTCTTGCTTTCTGCGCGCTTCTTGATTTCATAGATCCGTGCCACAGCTTGCTCCGAGGTCGCATCGCAGCCTATGCCCCATATTGTGTCTGTAGGGTAAATCAATATACCACCTTCATTCAGGGCCTTCAAAGAAGATTCAATTTCTGGCTTCATACATTTTTATTTGATAAAGACTTGAGTATCCTCAGATTTAGCATGACGCTCGCCGAGGTATCGGTAACGTTTCCAGACACCGATTGCATGTGCTTTGGCCAGCTCAAAACCCGCAGACCCGTCAAGAATTCCCATTCGGACAAAGTAATGCACCAAAAAACGGAAAGCAGGTTTTACCGTCAGTGGCAAAAGAGTAGATTTTTTGTTTTTCCTGAACAGCTCTTCCGCCTGAAGGCGCGCATACATTTCCAACTTCCTGGCATACTGCTCGCGGCTGCGATAGGAATAATGGTCGAGACGATTCTTTAAAATACCGACGGGACCATTTGTGTCAATGGTTTCGTGAACAAGGTTCCCGTTGTATCGTCCTCTATCTTTTTTGAAAAGACGAATCGCCTTGTCGGTCTGCCATCCGCCATAATGCACCCTCTTTCCTTTGAAATAAAAACTTCGGTAAAGAAAAAAAGCAACTTTGTCTCCGGGGTTCTTGACTGATTTCAGGATTTCGGCCGCCAGGTCTTCCGAAACCCGCTCATCCGCATCTATGACGAGAACCCATTGATGAGTTGCCTGTTGGATGGCAAAATTCTTTTGCGAGGAGAAATCGTCAAAGTCTCGTTGGATGACCCTGGCTCCCATTTCACCCGCGACTTCGACCGTTTTGTCAGAACTGAAAGAATCAATGACAAGGATCTCATCGGCAAAGCTAACCCGTCGGATTGCCTCGGCAACGAAATTCTCCTCATTCAAAGTTGGAATTACGGTTGTGATCATGAAAAAATGTTAGACCGCCACTGAATACTCTCTCAACGCATCGTTCAGCGAAGTCTTTTTGTTGGTGCTCTCCTTTCTCACACCAATGATAAGAGCACACGGGACCTGAAACTCACCCGCAGGAAACTTTTTGGTATAGCTACCCGGAATCACCACTGAGCGCGCGGGAACAAGACCCTTCATCTCTAACGGTTCTGAACCAGTCACATCGATGATCTTCGTCGATGCCGTAAGCACCACGTTGGCCCCAAGAACGGCCTCCTTTTCTACCCGAACTCCTTCCACGACAATGCATCTTGAGCCGACAAAAACATTGTCTTCTATAATTACAGGGGCTGCCTGAAGTGGCTCCAAAACCCCGCCAATTCCTACTCCTCCGCTCAGGTGCACATTTTTTCCGATTTGGGCGCAGCTTCCGACTGTAGCCCAGGTGTCAACCATCGTGCCTTCGTCTACATAGGCGCCAATATTGACATAACTCGGCATCAATATCGTGCCCTTTGAGATGTAGGAACCGAATCGCGCAACAGCATGCGGAACAACGCGGATCTCCTTTTCCTTGTATCCTGATTTCAAAGGAATCTTGTCGTGATACTCGAAAATACCAGCTTCCATGGTCTCCATCTTCTGAATCGGAAAGTAAAGCACAACCGCCTTCTTTACCCATTCGTTCACCTGCCAGCCCTTCTCGGTGGGTTCCGCCACCCGCAGCGTTCCCTGGTCGAGCAATTCGATTACTTCCCGGATTGCCTTCTGGGTGTTTTCCTCCTTTAAAAGCGCCCTGTCTTCGAAGGCTTTCTCAATGGTTTCTCTCAGTATTTTCATAGGATTCGATTAAGTCGCAAATATAAAGAAGCAGACATAAAAATTCCATTTTTTAAACATTCTTTTAAATCAAAAAAGAAGTAAATTTGCCAAAATTCCGGGATAGATGTCACAAATACTGGCGATGGATTATGGAGCGAAGAGGACGGGGATCGCAGTCACTGATGACATGCAGATCATCGCCTCCGGACTGACTACCGTGGCCACCGAATCGCTGATTGAGTTTCTCGATTCCTATTTGATGAAGGAGAAGGTGGAATTGTTTTTGATCGGAGAGCCTAAACAACGTGACAACAAACCCTCGGACATTGAATACGAGATACGACCTTTTTTGAAAAAGCTGAGCGCAAAATTTCCTGAGATCCCAATAGAACGAGTGGATGAACGGTTCACGTCAAAAATGGCGGTTCAAACCATGATCGATAGTGGGATGAAGAAAGGCAGACGCAAAGACAAGGCGTTGGTTGACGAGATAAGCGCAACGATAATTCTGCAGACCTATTTGTCTGGAAGAGAATCATTTTAAAAACAATAAAGAATAAAGAAGAACTGATGGTATTACCAATTGTAGCCTATGGGGACCCGGTATTGAGAAAAGTTGGAAAAGACATCGGCAAGGATTATCCCGGGCTCGAGGAGTTGATTGAGAACATGGAAGAGACCATGAAGAATGCCCAGGGGGTCGGTTTGGCTGCCCCTCAAATTGGACGTGACATTCGCCTGTTTCTCATCGATGCCTCCCCTTTTGCAGAAAATGAAGACCTGGATGATGAAGAAAGAGCTTTTTTAAAAGACTTTAAACGCACCTTCATCAATGCCCGAATCGTAGAGGAAGATGGAGATGAATGGGCATTCAATGAAGGATGTCTCAGCATTCCGAACATCAATGAGGACGTCTACCGACCCGAAACGATTCAGGTAAAGTATGTCGATGAGAAATTTATAGAGAGGCAAGAGACATTGACGGGTCTGGCCGCTCGCATTTTTCAGCACGAATACGATCACATTGAAGGCATTTTATTTACCGACAAATTATCTTCCCTGAAGAAAAGATTGCTCAAAAAGAAACTGGAAAACATCTCCAAGGGAAAAGTTGATGTTTCCTACAGGATGAGATTTCCAAATATCAAAAAATAAAAATCAGATTATGAGTTTAGAAAAAGTTATTGCCATATCCGGCAAACCAGGACTTTACGAGATCATTTCAAGGACCAAGTCAGGCTTGATTGTGCAGTCTATGTCGGATGGAAAGCGTTTCCCGGTAAACAGCGTTCACAATGTCAGCACCTTGAACGACATTGCCATTTACACCTATGAAGAAGAGGTCCCGCTGCCTGAGGTATTCACGAGCATTTATAAAAAGGAAGAGGGAAAATTGTCCATCGACCCAAAATCAGACAAGCAGGCCCTCCTAGAATTCTTTGGAGAGGTCTTGCCCGGTTTCGATGAAGAGCGGGTGTATCCATCAAACATCAAGAAAGTAGTTTCATGGTACAACACGCTGGTAGAGGCAGGATTTGATTTTGAGAGCCTCAAAGAAACCTCTTCAGGGGAAGGCGCAGAGAAAGAGGAGCCTGCTTCAAAGTAAGAAAACGCCATTATGAATAACAGACAAGATCAGCTCAAAGCATTCGGGGAACTCCTGGATATCATGGATGAACTTCGGGAGAAATGCCCTTGGGATCGCAAGCAAACCATGGAATCGCTCCGACACCTCACTATTGAGGAGACCTATGAGCTGGGTGATGCCATTCTCGACAAGGACATGAATGAAATTCGAAAGGAATTGGGCGATCTGTTGCTTCATATCGTGTTTTACTCGAAAATCGGAT
>CBDUAY010000110.1:0-8072 GCA_965365245.1 uncultured Flavobacteriaceae bacterium
GAGTTCCACGACTACAGGGGTTATGCTGGAACAGTTGCCGGTGGGATATTCAGACCGGGAGATGCAGTTCGATTGCTTCCCTCGGGTTTTGAGTCAAGGATTAAATCGATCAACCGTTACGATGAGGACGTTCAGGAAGCCTTCGAAGGCATGAGCGTTGCCATCACACTTGAGGATGACATAGATCTGAGCCGTGGGGACATGATCGTCAAACCAAACAACTTGCCGGTCAAAGACCAGAGGTTGACGGCGATGATCTGCTGGTTCAATGAGAACCCTGCGCGTCCGAGGGCCAAGTACATTTTAAAACATACCTCCAATGAGCCGATGGCCATGATCACCGAGGTGATCTACAAGGTGAACGTAAATACTTTGGATCGGATTAAGGATGACAAGGAGATTCGAATGAATGACATATGTAAGGTCAAAATTCGAACGACTGCGGCCATTATGATGGATGAGTATTCCCGAAACAGGAAAACGGGCAGCTTTATTCTTATAGACTCGGCAACAAATGAAACCGTTGCGGGAGGAATGCTTCAATAATAGTTTGAGCAGGATTGCGCAGACAGATAAGCCACAATTGAGTTTGTGATTTAATACATTTCATATGAATAATAAACAGGTCTCCAATTGGAGGCCTGTTTTGTTAGAAACCCCTATATTTGCACACCAAAAAATCAGGAGATGAAAGCCGGAATCGTAGGACTTCCCAACGTAGGAAAATCAACCCTTTTCAATTGTCTGTCAAATGCCAAGGCACAATCTGCAAACTTTCCGTTTTGTACGATTGAGCCCAATATCGGGGTTGTGAATGTGCCAGACAGCAGACTTGAGAAACTCGAGGAGCTCGTCCAGCCCGAACGCGTTGTTCCAGCAACCGTTGAGATCGTAGACATTGCAGGTCTGGTCAAGGGTGCGAGCAAAGGAGAGGGTCTCGGGAACAAATTCCTGGCCAACATCCGGGAAACCGACGCGATTATTCACGTCCTGCGATGTTTTGACAATGACAATATTGTTCATGTCGATGCCAATATTGATCCTGTAAGGGACAAGGAGACCATTGACATCGAGCTGCAGCTCAAGGACCTGGAGTCGGTTGAGAAAAGACTGGATCGAGTGAACAAAGCGGCTCGAACCGGGGACAAGGAGGCCATCAAAGAAGCCGAAGTTCTGAAAAAAATAAAGGCAGGTTTGGAAAGTTCGATTTCCGTTCGTGCCATAGATCTCAGCGAGAAGGAGAGAGAGGAATACGTGCAGGCCCTGCAGCTTTTGACAGATAAGCCGGTGCTTTATGTGTGCAATGTCGACGAAGCTTCTGCAGTGACGGGTAACAGTTATGTGGAAGCGGTTCGCAAGGCTGTGGCCAATGAGACCGCAGAGGTACTGGTTTTGGCTGTTGCCACGGAAGCGGATATCATGGAACTCGACGACTATGAAGAAAGGCAGATGTTCCTGGAAGATATTGGGCTGGATGAGCCCGGGGTTTCGAAATTGATCCGATCGGCTTATCGCTTGCTCAATCTTCAAACCTATTTTACCGCCGGAAAGAAAGAGGTAAGAGCCTGGACCATTCACATCGGGGATTCGGCTCCAGCTGCAGCTGGTGTCATCCATACCGACTTTGAAAAAGGTTTCATTCGGGCAGAAGTCATCAAGTACGATGATTTTGTGCATTATGGAAGTGAGCTGAAGGTTCGAGAAGCCGGAAAATTGTCCGTGGAGGGCAAGGAGTACATAGTACAGGATGGCGATATGATGAATTTCCGTTTCAACGTATGATTTCGGAGACAGCAAAGTTCAGGGCAGAAACAAGAAATCCAGGATTCCAATGAGTTTTTCGATTGAGGGCAAAGACAAGATGAGCTCGGCGCGAGCCGGCAGCTTTGAAACGGATCATGGAGTCATTCAAACCCCGATTTTCATGCCAGTGGGAACGGTTGCCTCCGTCAAGGGGGTGCACCAGACCGAATTGAAAGATGAGATCAATGCCGACATCATTCTTGGAAATACCTACCACCTCTACCTGAGACCCAAAACCGACATTTTGGAAGAAGCCGGTGGACTGCATAAGTTCATGAGCTGGGATCGACCTATCCTGACCGACTCAGGAGGTTACCAGGTATATTCTCTGTCCAACAATAGAAAGATCAAGGAGGAAGGCGTGCATTTCAAGTCGCATATCGACGGGTCTTCCCATTTTTTCTCACCCGAGTTTTCAATGGAGATTCAGCGTAAGATAGGAGCCGACATCATCATGGCCTTTGACGAATGTACTCCATATCCCTGCGACTACAACTATGCTAAGCGTTCGATGCACATGACCCATCGTTGGCTCGAGCGCTGCAAGACCTACCTCGAAAAGAACCCGGAGAAATACGGTTACAGGCAATTCTTCTTTCCGATAGTCCAGGGAAGCACCTATACGGATTTGCGAAAAGAATCTGCGGAATACGTGGCGAACAGTGGCGCGGTGGGAAATGCGATTGGCGGACTTTCTGTGGGTGAGCCTGCAGAGGAAATGTACGAAATGACCGAGGTGGTGACCTCCATCCTTCCAGAGGACAAGCCGCGTTACCTGATGGGAGTGGGAACGCCGATTAACATCCTGGAAAATATAGCACTTGGAATCGACATGTTCGATTGCGTGATGCCAACGAGAAACGCCAGAAACGGAATGCTCTTTACAGCTCACGGCACGATGAACATGAGAAACAAGAAGTGGGAGAATGACTTCTCACCCATTGATCCGATGGGACATACTTTCGTGGATACCCTGTATTCAAAGGCCTATCTAAGGCATTTGACCGTTTCGAACGAGTACCTGGGAAAGCAGATCGCCAGCATCCATAACCTGGGCTTCTATCTCTGGTTGGTTCGTGAGGCTAGAAAGCATATCTTAGCTGGAGATTTCACCGAATGGAAAGAAAAGATGGTCCGGCAAATGGACAACAGGCTCTGATTCAAGCGTTCCGATTTTGAAGATTCTTGACAAATACATACTGAAGAAGTATTTCACCACCTTTTTCTTTACACTGATCATCTTGATTCCAATCGCCATTGCGATTGACGTCTCCGAAAAGGTCGGTAAATTCCTCAAGGCGGATGATCTCACCCTGAATGAGATCCTTTACGATTACTACGGCAACTTCATCATCAATTACGGGAATACCTTCATGCCGTTGGGGCTGTTTATTTCAGTGATTCTATTTACCTCGAAGATGTCGAGCAATTCGGAGATCATTGCGATCCTCTCCTCGGGTGTCTCCTTTAGAAGATTCCTTAGACCTTACCTGATCGGTGCCACTGTTTTAACGATTGGCGCTCTTTACGCGAACCATTTTGTGGTTCCCAAGGCCAACAAGACCCTGGAGAAGTTCCAGGAAACATATCTCAGATCGGTCTATAAGAAGCAGACCAAAAGCTCGGTCAGCAAGGTCAGCCTTCAGCTGAGTGACACCGAGTACATCTATCTTGGAAATTTTAATTTCAAGTCCAAAAATGGTTACAATTTCTCCTATGAAAAATTTGAGGGCAACAAGCTGAAGTACAAGCTAATGTCCCAAAACATCCGTTGGAACGAAAACGACAGCACCTATCGCCTCAGCAATTATAAAAAGAGGTACGTCGGGATCGAGAATGACAGCATTGATTCAGGAAGTTTTATGGATACGCTGTTTAATTTCCAGCCCAAAGACCTGTTATACGTTGACTATCTGGCTAGAGAAATGTCTTCGATTGATCTTAGTGAGCACATCGATCAATCCGAGGATCGCGGTGTTAAAAACCTAAATAATTACAAGGTGGAACTTTACAAGCGGACAAGTCTGCCGGTTTCTTCGTTTGTTTTGACCCTGATCGCGGTTACCCTTGCATCCAAAAAGAGAAGGGGTGGGATAGGAATCAATCTTGCAGCCGGGATCAGCCTTATGTTCCTCTATGTTTTCTTTATGAAGGTATCTGAAGTTCTGGGCTCCACCGCCGAATCCTGGCCTTTCTTCATGGTTTGGATACCCAACGTTTTTTTCGGGATCATTGCGATTTACCTTTTAGTCCATGCCGAACGATAAGCTCAAAAATCAACTGCATCTTCACTTTATTGTGTTCATCTGGGGCTTTACCGCCATACTTGGAGCCTTGATATCAATTGAGGCAGTCCCCCTGGTTTGGTACAGAGTGCTGTTGTCATCTGCTGCCCTGTACCTTGTGCTCCGAATAAGAAAAGTCAGATTTGATGAAAACTCGGCTGATCTGCTCAAACTCGCAGTGGGTGGCCTTATCGTGGCACTCCACTGGGTGACTTTCTTTCATGCCATCAAGATATCCACGGTTTCTACAACCCTGGTATCCCTCTCGTCGAGCGCATTCTTTGTTGTACTCATCAAGCCCTTTTTTGAGCGCAAAAAATTCCAGTGGTATGAACTCTTTCTCGCCCTGATTGCCATTGTTGGGTTTGTCATTATTTTCAGGAGTGAGACCCTTTATACGAAAGGAATTCTTGTCGCCCTGGCTTCGGCTTTTCTGGTAGCCCTCTTCGCGGTTATGAACAGCAGGTTCATTCAGAAGTACAGTGGCAGTAAAATTGCCTTTTACGAGCTCTTTTTTGCCACGGTCTTTTTGAGCCTGGCTCTGCTGGTCGAAGGCAGATTCACCAAGGAATTTTTCAGTCTGTCTGAAATGGATTGGACCTACCTCCTGGTGCTGGCCCTTGTGTGCACGGCGTATCCTTTTGTGGTGGCGACAAACCTCCTGAAAAAAATGAGTCCGTTCACGATTGTTTTGACAAATAATCTCGAGCCTGTTTACGGGATCATCCTGGCTCTTTTGATCTTTGGGGACAAAGAAATGATGAGCCCTCCATTCTACATTGGCGCACTGGTGATCTTGTCCTGCGTGATCCTGAACGGATGGATCAAGAATGTCAGGTTCAAAAAAAGCAGCTGATTCCAGGCCGCTTTTAATTGATTTAACTTCCTATATTTGTAGCGATGAATCATCACTTTTTCAAAAATAAATTATGGAATATTTAGATTTTGAATTACCTATAAAAGAGCTGGAAGATCAGCTCGACAAGTGCAAGTTGATAGGAGAGGAGAGCGATGTGGACGTGACTGAAACTTGCCAGCAGATCGAAAAGAAGCTGGAAGCAGCAAGAAAGGAGATATTCAAGAACCTGACCGCCTGGCAGAGGGTTCAGCTGTCAAGGCATCCTTCAAGGCCCTACACTCTAGATTTTATCAAGGCCCTTACAAAGGGTACTTTCATGGAATTGCACGGCGACCGAACTGTCAAGGACGACAAAGCCATGGTGGGAGGTCTGGGCAAAATTGGAGATCAGTCCTTCATGTTTGTGGGTCAGCAGAAGGGATACAATACAAAAACCAGACAGTACAGGAACTTTGGGATGTCAAACCCTGAAGGATACCGAAAGGCGCTACGCCTTATGAAAATGGCGGAGAAGTTCAAGATTCCCGTAGTGACTCTGATCGATACTCCTGGAGCCTACCCCGGCCTGGAGGCTGAAGAGCGAGGGCAAGGGGAAGCCATTGCCCGTAACATTTTTGAGATGACGAGGCTCAAAACCCCGATCATTTCGATCATCATAGGCGAGGGAGCCTCAGGAGGTGCCCTTGGAATCGGAGTGGGAGACAGGGTTCTCATGCTTGAAAACACCTGGTATACGGTGATCTCCCCGGAATCCTGTTCCTCAATACTTTGGAGAAGCTGGGAATACAAAGAGGAGGCTGCCGAGGCACTTAAACTTACGGCGAAAGACATGAACAGGCTCAAACTCATCGATGGCATAATCAAGGAGCCGCTCGGGGGCGCACACACGGATCGTGAAAAGACCTATAAATCCGTCGAAATGGCGATCAAAAAGGCCTATAAGGAGCTGAGCGAACTGCCCGAAAAGAAACTCGTCGAGGCTCGCATGGACAAGTACGCCAATATGGGGGTTTACAAGGGTTAATCAGACTTTTTTTCGTAATTTTAAGTGTCTGGCATAAAGCCGGATCACTTGAGTATGAAAATTTTAAATGCCGAGCAAATGCGCGAGGCGGATAAGGCGACGATTCGAGATACGCCTATTTCGTCGACGGATCTGATGGAACGTGCCGCCGATCGCTGCGTCAAACGGATTCTTGAAGAAAAGCCACCGGCAGACCTCGAGTTTTGGGTCTTTTGTGGCGTCGGAAACAATGGGGGAGATGGTCTGGTAATCACAAGACATTTGTTGGCGCTGGGGTTCAAGGTGCACACCTGTGTTTTGGAGTTCAGTACAAACTACAGCCCTGACTTTCAAATCAATCTCAAAAGGCTCATCGATCTTGGATACGAGCCGGATTTTGTCAAAAGCGTTTCAGAGATTCCTGATCTTCCTGATTCGTGTTGGATTATAGATGCCATATTCGGAACAGGGCTCAGTCGCACTCCCGGAGGCTGGCTGAAAGATGCTATCAATAAGATAAACCGGAGTGGAGCTCGCGTAATTTCCATTGACTTTCCTTCCGGATTGTTTTCTGAAAGCCCGATTGAGGATGCGGAGTCCATTGTAAAGGCCTCCCTTACCCTGACTTTTCAACAACCGAAACTCGCTTTTTTATTGCCTTATTCTTCCAGGTACGTCGGGCAATGGGAAATTCTGGATATTGGTCTCTCTGAAGAATTCATCAAAAGCCTGGATAGGTGCGACGAATTGATCGATCATCAGTTGGCCGGTCTGCACTTTCGTAAAAGAGGGCGATTCGATCACAAGGGAACGGCCGGTCACAGTCTTTTAATAGGAGGCAGCTTTGGTAAAATAGGGGCGGTGATGCTGGCTTCAAAAGCAGCGTTGCGCTCAGGATCGGGATTGGTATCGGCATACGTGCCAAAGTGTGGATATGTTCCAATGCAAGCGGCTAACCCCGAAATCATGGTGGAAGTCGATGACGAGCAATACATTCAATTTTTCAACTTCAGAACCAAACCTGCAGCAATCGGAATCGGTCCGGGTCTTGGAACGCATCTCAAAACAAAAAAAGGTTTTGTAGAGTTCCTGAAAAGTCATTCCCTGCCACTTGTACTTGACGCTGACGCTTTGAACATCATCTCCGAGCATGATGAAATTAAGGAGCTCATACCGGCAAACAGCATTCTTACGCCGCATCCACGGGAGTTCCAGCGCCTGGCCGGAGCCTGGTCGGATGATTTTGAGAAGCTTGAAAAACAAAGGGAATTTGCTAAGCGTCACGATTGCGTTGTGATACTGAAAGGCGCTTACACTTCCATTACGTCTGGCGACAAGATTTACTTCAACGGTTCTGGAAATCCGGCTCTCGCTACTGCGGGGAGCGGCGATGTGCTTACCGGAATACTCACAGGACTTCTGGCTCAGGGATACGATCCGATACATGCAGGCATCCTTGGGGTGTTCCTGCACGGTAGGGCTGCTGATCTTGGAATTGAAAATGAGGAATCCGAGGAGTCCTTTATCGCGTCTGACATCCTGAAATTCTACGGTCGGGCGGTGAAAGAGCTCCTAATGTATCACAATTGATATTTCGAATGAGATTGGCATCAAATTTGATTTTATTATTTCAGTAAATCCGATGAATCCATTTAAATGAGGCCACTACTAGCAGTATTCATTTTTATTTCCTTTTTAGCTGGCGCCTGTCACTCCGGCAAAACGGGGTCCCAGACGTCTGATAAAACCATAAGTCAGGACAGCCTGACGGGAGTGGCGACGCTTGACACGATAAAGATTGAGAATGACGAATTGGAATACGAGATCATTATCCTGGAAATTGGGTTCAATCAATGGTTGGTTTCTCAACCCCCTATGAACTACTGGTCACTGAATGTTTTGGAACAACGGAACAGGGCGTATGTCTTTGAATGGAATCAACGGGCTGCAAACCCGACCGCATGGAATCCGAATCTCTACAATCAGTTCATCGACTATGAACCGACCATTCGCTATGGCCTGGAGGTAAACTACATGCTTTACATGTACTTCGAGTTTTTCCAGAAGAAGTACAGGCAGCGACTGTAGATTCCCGATTTCAGAAGGGATACTGTTTCAGAAG
>CBDUAY010000111.1:0-7962 GCA_965365245.1 uncultured Flavobacteriaceae bacterium
CCGCCGTGAATTACTATCAATTCAACGGAATCTACAATGAGCTGGTATCATTGGGCATGCCGGGTTCTGAAATTCAGCAAATACTCGAATCTGGACGTTACAATACCTCAATACTCGAAAAAATATCTGAAGAAAGGCTGGTTGAAATGTATCAGATCTACAACACTCCTGCAGTGGGAGCATCGGGTGCGATCTACGGGGTTTTAGTTGCATTTGGCATGACCTACCCCAACGCGAAACTCGCTCTTATCTTCTTGCCTGTTCCCATTGCGGCTAAATATTTCATTCCTGTGCTGATCGCTCTCGACCTCTTCTCTGGTGTTACGGGATTTTCTATCTTTGGAGGAGGCATCGCGCACTTTGCGCATGTCGGTGGAGCCCTCATAGGTTTCATCATGATGAAATACTGGGAAAAGAACCAATTCAAACGCTGGAACTGACAAAAGCCTCTCCTGATGAGTACAGATTTGTATCAAAAATTTAAGGAGCGGAGTGTTGTTGAAAAACTCATTATTCTCAACATTCTCGTTTTCATTCTTACCTATCTGTTGAATACGGCTTCTTTCCTCTTCAATTATGACGGTAATATCCTCGTTGACTGGTTTGCGCTCAAACCTTCCTTTGAACAATTGCTTTACGGGCCCTGGACTCTTGTAACCTATGGATTCCTGCATGTAGGGTTCTTCCATATTCTGTTCAATCTTCTGATTCTCTATTATTTTGGAAACCTCTTTCTGGACTTTTTCACCAGCGGACAATTTCTGACTTACTTTTTGCTAGGGGTGGTTTCAGGAGGCCTTATTTATATGATTGCCTACAATTACCTGCCTGCTCTGAAAACACAGCAGACCATTCTTGTCGGAGCTTCCGCAGGGGTAACAGCCGTAGTGGTTGGAATAGCCAGTCACATCCCGAATTATGCGCTGCATTTCAGGTTTTTGGGGAGCATTAAATTGATGTATATCGCCATAGCCATGGTTGTACTCGACATAGTGCAGATTCCTGCCGGCAATGCCGGAGGTCACCTCGCCCATTTGGGAGGGGCTCTCATGGGCTTTATGCTGACCCGGTACATGAAGAACGGGCGAGGCGTGGCCGAATGGTGGAGCAATCAATGGACAGGCAGGAAGAAGGCTCCACTTAAAACGGTCTACCGGAGTGATTCTTCCGTGAAGAAAGATGTTCGGATTGTATACGATCAGAAGCGAATCGACAGCATACTTGACAAGATCAGCAAATCAGGCTATGAGACCTTGACCAAGGAAGAGAAAGACTACTTGTTCAAAGCGGGAAAAAACTAGTTCTGAGATGAAAGATCTGAATCCCCTCCACAAACTCGTCTTCTTTCTGAACAATATCTTCGCCCTTTTGTTTCTGGCTTCTTTCGCGATCCCACATGTTTCACCTGAGAGTTTTCCCTTGCTCTCTGTGCTGAGCCTTGCGGTGCCTCTTATCGTTTTCATTCATGTCGGATTCGTTGTCTTTTGGTTGGTTGTTGGCTTCAAACGGCAATTTCTACTTTCTTCATTCTGCCTGCTCCTGGCTGTGGGTTTTTCCTATTTCCCCTATAAGTTCAAAGACAAAACGGTCGTGAGCGGCAATAGCATCTCTGTAATGAGTTTTAACGTCCGCATTTTCAATCGGTACGATTGGATCGAAGACCCGGAGGTTCCACAAAAAATAACACGGTTTATTCTTGAGAACAATCCTGACATTCTGGCCTTGCAGGAATACGCCCCGCGGGAAGCCACTATCTCAGGATATGAATACAAGTATGAAGAGGTAAAAGGTCGCAGGTCGACATATGGAATGGGAATCTTTTCCAAATTCCCCATTGTGCGCACCGGCAACCTTGATTTCGAGAATTCCACGAACAATGCCATTTTTATTGATGTGCTTATGGGCAACGATACGGTCCGAATCTACAATGTGCATCTCGAGTCCTTTGGGATCCAAACGGACAGCCTGAATATTTCAGGAATCAATGAAAAGGATTCGCGCAAGTTGATAAAGCGTTTGAAAAGCTCATTTGTGAAGCAACAATCCCAAGTCGACAAGCTCCGCGAACATCAACTCAGTTGCCCCTACCCGATCATTCTTTGTGGTGATTTCAACAACACGAATTACTCCTGGGCCTACAGAAATCTAAAACTCGATCTGCAAGATAGTTTTGATGAAGCTGGGAAAGGTTTTGGCAAGACTTATTCATTCAACGGTTATCCGCTTCGAATCGACTTTGTTCTTCCTGATTCCCGCTTTAAGGTTAACGAGCACAGGAATTTCGAGATTGGACTATCCGATCATGAGCCTGTACTCGTTAAGCTCAGCCAATGAAAAAATTACTATTTTTGCGGCTGAAATGAATAGGATGGTGCAAGACAAAAAAGTCGCCTTTTACACCCTGGGTTGCAAACTTAATTTTGCGGAGACCTCTACGATTGCGAGACGTTTTCAGCATGAAGGATTCGACCGCGTGGATTTCGATGAAAAAGCCGACATCTATGTGATCAATACCTGTTCAGTGACTGACAATGCAGACAAGCGCTTCAAGACCATAGTCAAGTCTGCACAGAAACAGAATGAAAACGCGTTTTTGGTGGCCATAGGATGCTATGCCCAACTCAAACCCGAAGAGCTGGCAAGTGTAGATGGCGTTGACCTGGTGCTTGGGGCCAGTGAAAAATTCAAGGTTACCGACTACCTTAATGATCTGGCGAAAAATGAGATCGGTGAAATTCACGCCTGCGAGATCGAAGATGCCAATTTTTATGTAGGTTCCTATTCCATCGGAGACAGAACCCGGGCCTTTTTGAAAGTGCAGGACGGATGTGATTACAAGTGTACTTTTTGCACCATTCCACTGGCACGAGGGATATCGCGAAGTGACCAGCTCGAGAGCGTATTGAAAAACGCACGTGAGATTTCTGAAAAGGGAATCAGGGAAATCGTTCTCACCGGGGTTAACATTGGTGACTACGGAAAAGGAGAGTTCGGAAACAAGAAGCACGATCATACTTTTTACGACTTGATCGAAGCACTTGACGGTGTCGAAGGCATCAGCCGTCTCAGGATTTCTTCGATCGAACCGAACCTTCTTAAAAATGAAACAATAGAATTCGTTTCTCATTCGGGAAAATTCGTGCCTCATTTTCACATTCCGCTTCAAAGCGGTTCCGATTCGATTTTGAGAAAAATGAAAAGAAGGTACAGCCGATCCCTGTATACGGAACGGGTTGAAACAATTAAGCGGCACATGCCCCATGCTTGCATCGGAGTGGATGTCATCGTTGGCTTCCCAGGTGAGACCGAGGAGGAATTTCTTGAAACTTACCGTTACCTCTCTGAGTTGGACATATCCTATCTTCATGTTTTCACCTATTCGGAGAGGCCAAACACACCGGCCATTGAAATGGAAGGCCGCGTTGATCCCAGAGTTCGTCAAAAGAGAAGCAAGATGCTCAGAGGCTTGTCTGTCAAGAAGAGAAGAGCCTTTTACGAATCCCAGATCGGAACTGAGCGCACCGTGCTTTTCGAAGCTGAAAACAAGCTTGGCTATATCCACGGGTTTACCGAAAACTATGTCAAAGTGAAGGCTCCCTGGAATCCAGAACTTGTCAATACCCTGCACAAGATCCGCCTCACCGAGATAGACGAGGACGGAATTGTGCGTTTTGAGTGGGTGACAACCGGAGCCCTCCAAACGGAATAAACACCTTGCTTCCCAGATGAGTGATAAAACTTCGATCTATCTTATTCCAGGGCTTGGCGCAGGATCTGAGATCTTTGAGTACCTGAGCTTGCCCGAGGATCGCTATGAAGTTCATGCGTTGGAGTGGCTCATTCCGGAGTCAGAGAAAGAAAGCCTGGAAAGCTATGCAATTAGAATGGCAGCGTCTGTCAAAGAAGATATGCCGGTGTTGATCGGGGTTTCATTTGGAGGAGTTCTCGCTCAGGAAATGAGCAAGCTGTTTCCGACTAAAAAAGTCATTATTATCTCAAGCCTCAAGAAACGCAGTGAATTGCCAAAGCGCCTGAAGCTTCTTCAGAAATTGGGATTGTACAAATTGCTCCCCACGAAACGCATCTCAAAAATCGATGACTTTTCAAGGTTCAATTTCCATCAGACCGTAAAGAGAAAGGCTGAATTGTACAACAGGTACATGCGGGTCAGAAATGAAAAATACCTAAATTGGGCCATAGAAACTGTGTTGCATTGGAAAGGCGATGGAAATATTCCAGATTTGGTGCATATACACGGCACCCGGGATGAAATTTTTCCAATCAAATACATTCAGAACTGCTTTCCCGTAGAAAACGGCACGCATGCAATGATCATTACAAAAGCAAAAAAAATCAGTGAAATCATCATCAATTCGTTAGAATCATGATCATCGAAACCACATTCATCAAGGATTTGCTTCTTTTGACCCCCCAGGTTTACAGCGATGAACGCGGCTATTTCATGGAATCCTACAATAAACTTAGGATAGGCAAGATGATCAAGAATGATTTTGTCCAGGACAACGAATCGCTGTCGAGAAAAGATGTTCTTCGAGGCCTGCACCTGCAATTGCCGCCTCACGCCCAGGCCAAACTCATCCGGGTCATCAAAGGAAGCATTCTAGACGTCGCTGTTGATCTGCGAAGGAATTCCGAAACGTTCGGACAGCACTACAAACACGTTTTGAGCGGAGAAAACAAAAAACAACTTTACATCCCAGAGGGATTTGCCCATGGATTTCTCACCCTTGAAAATGACACTTTGATCAATTACAAGTGTTCAAACTACTATCATGCTGAAAGCGAAACTTCTATCCTCTGGAATGATCCTGACCTAAAAATTGATTGGGGCATTGAAAATCCAATTTTAGCTGAAAAAGATCTTTTAGCTGAAAAATTCATTACATTTGAAAATCCCTTTTAATTTAACAACACGGATTATGAAAAGATCGTATCGATTCATTGCGCTGTCCGTCGCTGTTGTTGCAGGCTTGTTTTTCATCAACGCGGACAAATCGATCAAAAAAACCGAACCTTCCTTTGCAGCTGAAAATGACCCTGCAAAAAGCACGAGTGACACTTATATAATCAAAGCTCTGAAAATTCCGGAAAATCTGACCTTTGCCGGTGAAAAGGTAGAGCTTGACAAGACTGACATACGAGAGCGAATTGACCGCGAGCTGCTCGTGAACACCTATTGGCAATCCAATGCCCTTTTGTGGTTCAAGAGGACCAACAAATATTTCCCGGTGATCGAACCTATTCTTAAGGAAAAAGGAGTGCCGGACGATTTCAAATACCTTTCGGTCATTGAGAGCGACCTGCGAAACGTGACTTCGCCGGCGGGAGCAAAAGGCATGTGGCAAATGCTCCAGGAAGCGGCACGTGAAAATGGCCTGGAGGTCAATTCGAATGTAGATGAGCGCTATCACCTTGAAAAAGCAACTCGTGCGGCCTGTGACTACCTGATAGAAGCCAAAAACAGATTGGGCAGCTGGACCCTCGCGGCAGCAGCTTACCATGCAGGCAACTACGGGATCGAAAAACGATTGAATGAGCAGCAAGTAACGAGCTATTACGATGTGCTGGCCGGTGAGAATACAGAGCGGTACATTCCCAGAATTATTGCTGCCAAAGAAATCCTGAGCCATCCCGACAAGTACGGGTTCGAATTTGACAAGGAAGACTTGTACGAGCTCGGCACTACCTATACGGTTGAAGTAGACACTGCAATAACCGACATTGCATCTTTCGCAAAAAAATTCGATACCAACTACAAGGAACTCAAAATGTACAATCCGTGGTTGCGTGAGAACAAATTGAACAACAAGACGCGGAAACTATACCAGATTAAAATCCCGAAGTAGAGCAAATTCCCGCATGGGCATCGTTGAATTCTTCGATCAAATCTGAAACGATGTCTGCGGCCGGTTTAATCTCATCGATAAGGCCTGCTATCTGGCCGATTTCCAGTTCACCTTCATCCAGGTCGCCTTCAAACATGCCCAGTTTTGCGCGCGCCCTGCCCAGCAATGCTTTCAGCTCTTCTTTAGAGGCATTATTCTTGTAAAGCTCCTCAACTTTGTCATAGAACGGGTTCTTTATCAATCGTACCGGCGTTAATTCTTTCAAGGTGAGATGGGTGTCTCCATCTTTTGTCATCAAAACCTTGTTCTTGAAGTTTGAATGGGCCGATGACTCATTGCTGGCTACAAATCGGCTTCCGATCTGGACACCATCGGCGCCCAGGGCCATAGCTGCCAGCATGCCACTTCCTGAGGCAATTCCGCCTGCTGCAAGCAAAGGAAGGTCAATAGCCTTTTTCACCATGGGGATCAGGGTAAAGGTCGTTGTCTCTTCACGTCCATTGTGCCCCCCCGCTTCAAAACCTTCAGCCACTATGGCATCGACCCCGGCGTCCTGTGCTTTCATGGCAAATTTGACGCTGCTCACTACATGGGTTACACATATTCCTTCATCCTGCAGTTCTTTCGTGTAAAGTTTCGGATTCCCCGCTGAGGTGAAAACAATCCTCACCTGCTCTTCCAGGATGATCTTCAAAATTTCCTCCAGGTCAGGATAAAACAGGGGAATGTTCACTCCAAAAGGTTTCTGGGTCTCCTTTTTGCACTTTCGTATGTGTTCTCTCAAGACATCCGGATACATGGAACCTGCTCCAATCAGGCCAAGACCTCCGGCATTTGAAACCGCGGAGGCCAACTTGTGGCCACTGACCCACACCATGCCCGCCTGGATAATGGGATATCGAATGCCAAACAAGTTCGTGATCCTGTTTTTCATGTTCTTTCTGGTTTGAAAAAGTAAGATACAACTTTTCCGATCAAAATGAATATGGCCTCTGGCTCCAAGTTCAGGGATTTCCTTAGCTTTAGCCTTGTGATGATAAAACCAGGCAATCCTCAAAAAAACTGGCAGACTGCAGCTTTGACCTTACTCGCCTTGCTCGCATTTGCCGCCAATTCGGTTCTCTGCCGGATGGCCCTGGGTCAAGAAACTATCGATGCCACCTCATTTACCGCAATCAGGCTTTCATCAGGCGCTGCTGTGCTTTTGCTACTGGTCCTAATATCAAGACAAAAACAGGCTGAAGAAAAAGAAAGATCAAAAGGTTCCTGGATCTCGGGCATGATGCTGTTTCTATACGCCACATGCTTCTCTTACGCTTATGTCACGCTGGATACGGGAGTCGGCGCACTGATTGCGTTTACCTCGGTTCAAATCACCATGATTGCCTACGGGTTCTTCAAAGGACGCCGGCTGAACCTAACCGAATGGATAGGCGTGCTCTTCGCCTTTGGGGGATTCGTTTATCTCGTCAGCCCGGGCATCAGCGCCCCGTCTGCGGAAGGTTTTGTCCTGATGACCCTGTCAGGCTTCGGTTGGGGCATGTATAGTGTCAGGGGAATGGGGTCGGTCAATCCTTTGGAAGATACGACATTCAATTTTTTGAGAAGCAATCTGTTTCTATTGCTGTTCATTGCCCTAATCTCGATTACCGCCGTCTTTTACCCCCGGTTTTTCCAGCCTCATCTTTCCGAAAAAGGTTTGTATTTGGCAGTGCTTTCCGGAGCCATTACTTCCGGGCTCGGATACACAATCTGGTACATGGCTCTAAGAGGATTGACCAACATTCAGGCTTCTGTAGTGCAGCTCTCTGTTCCTGTCATTGCTGCTTTGGGAGGAATCCTTCTCCTGTCAGAAAAACTCAGTCTGCGGCTAGCGCTGTCTTCTGCTGTCATCCTCAGCGGCATCCTGCTGGTTATTATCGGAAAATCGCGAAATGAATTTAAGAAATGACCCCGGAACCAAGAAGTTCTTCGCGGTCGTACCAGGCCACAAACTGACCTTCGCTTATTGCCGATTGCGGCTCTGCAAATGAAACATAGAGGCCATCCTCAGCGCGAAAAAGCTGTGCCGCTTGCAGATCCTGTCGATAGCGTA
>CBDUAY010000112.1:0-7926 GCA_965365245.1 uncultured Flavobacteriaceae bacterium
CTCACCACTCACCGTAGGCAAGCTCGCTACATCAGCTACAGGGGCCGTCGTGTCAAAATCGCAAGGGTCGTATCCCCCATTATTTACAAGGTCATCGAAACTTCCAACCTCGGGATTAGCTCCGCCATTGCACGAAGCGATAATCCGTGTTCCAATAACGATTCTCTTGGCAGCGCTACAAGGTGAACCATCCAAATCACCTCCAGAATCAATCACGATAGGAGTCCCCGCTGGAAGAGAAAAGGTCACATTTGATGACCAATCCATAAGTCCATCACTTGAAATTGAAAGAAGATCGAGATTGAGAGAAGAAGTGGCAGAGATTGTCAGAGTCTCAGTATCACCACCTGCATCATCACCTATGATCAATGAATTGAACGATCCGGCGATGTTTGTGTCCAAAGTAACAGAATAGCCATCAACAATATACACATCATAAGACCCACCTGTCTGCCCTGGATACGTGCCATTATTAACATAACTACTCCCATTCCATACGCCCCAATTGGAGTCATCGTCCCAATCTCCGTTTCCAATTGTGCCATAGTCACCAATATTTTGAGCAAACATTCCAATTGAAAAAAGAAAAAGCCCGAGCAACAACAAGATTCGGATTCCTTTGTGGGAATAGAGAGACTTTTTCGAATACTTGCGTTCGAAAAGATTAAAATTCTCTTTAGGGTCCATTGTTAATTTATCCATACAGTCAGTATGTTTGGTTTTGTTATTGTTTGGTATATACGCAGAGCCCGACTTCACAGAATTCTCTTGTGAAATCAGGATTACATTGTCAATTTTTGATAGTCTACCGAATAGGGGGGGATCGGTCTTCATATCCTATGTTCTATTTAACTGTTTGTATATCAACAATTTAAATGAGAATATGGTCGAATCCCTTTTGGAGAAGGTCCATTAGCATTTTTACAGGCTGTTAATAACTCAAGAAAATTGTTAATATCGGAAACGGCCCCAACACCCCGTTATTGCGTCTTTTTTGTCCTGCAAAAAAATTTTTTTTATTGTGTTTCAGGCATACTTTTTTTTTCGGCATTGTCTTTGAGGAGCCAATTTTGCCGTATATTTGCAATTATTTAGAATGAATCTAATTTATTATGATACAAGTATCTGAAAACGCCAAAAAGAAAGCCATCGAACTGATGACGGAGGATGGTTATGACGCGTCCAAGGATTTTATCCGGGTTGGGGTTAAAAGCGGAGGTTGTTCAGGTCTGTCATATGAATTGAGTTTTGACAGGGAAGAACAGGAAACAGATAAGGTATTTGAGAGCAACGATGTGCGAATCATTGTAGACAAGAAAAGTTTCTTATACCTCGTAGGAACCACGCTGGATTATTCCGGTGGACTAAACGGAACGGGCTTCACTTTTAAAAACCCGAATGCGAACCGAACCTGCGGATGCGGTGAGAGTTTCTCACTTTAAACAGTATTCAACCAGCGAATTATGAATAAATACACCGAAGACGACCTGAAGAAGGAGCTAGAAACCAAGGAATACGAATATGGTTTCTATACCGATATAGAATCGGATACTTTTGCCAAAGGTCTGAATGAAGATGTGATCCGGGGCATTTCTGCTAAAAAAAATGAACCTGAATGGATGACCGAATGGCGCTTGGAAGCCTTTCGCATCTGGAACGAGATGAAGGAGCCGGAATGGGCAAATGTCCGTTATGAAAAACCCGATTTCCAGGCGATCAGCTATTATTCAGCTCCCAAAAAGAAAAAAGAGCTCGAAAGCCTTGACGAGGTGGATCCTGAACTATTGAAAACCTTCAACAAGTTGGGAATCTCGATCGATGAGCAGAAGCGATTGACAGGAGTAGCCATGGATATTGTGGTTGATTCGGTTTCGGTCGCCACCACCTTCAAGGAAACGCTTGCGGAGAAGGGCATTATATTTTGTCCTATTTCTGAAGCGATCCAGAAGCATCCCGAACTGGTGAAAAAATATTTAGGGACTGTGGTTCCTCAAAAGGATAATTTTTACGCAGCTCTCAATTCGGCCGTTTTTACGGACGGATCTTTCTGCTACATTCCAAAAGGAGTGAAATGCCCTATGGAGCTTTCTACCTATTTCAGGATCAACGAAGGAGGTACCGGGCAGTTCGAAAGAACTCTGGTGATTGCTGACAAAGGGAGTTATGTGAGCTACCTCGAGGGATGCACGGCGCCTGCCAGAGACGAGAATCAATTGCATGCAGCGGTTGTGGAACTCATCGCCCTGGATGACGCTGAGATCAAATACTCTACAGTACAGAATTGGTTCCCAGGTGATGCTCAAGGCGCAGGAGGCGTTTACAATTTTGTGACCAAAAGGGGAATCTGTCATACCAATTCAAAGATTTCATGGACGCAAGTTGAAACAGGTAGTGCTGTTACCTGGAAATATCCAAGCTGCATCCTCAAAGGAGACAATTCAATCGGTGAGTTCTACTCGATAGCCGTGACAAACAACTTCCAGCAGGCCGATACCGGAACGAAAATGGTTCACCTCGGTAAGAATACTAAAAGCACGATTATTTCAAAGGGAATATCTGCTGGGAAGTCACAGAATTCCTACCGCGGATTGGTCCAGGTGAACTCAAGAGCCGACAATGCCAGGAATTTCTCGCAATGTGATTCGCTTTTGATGGGCAATGAATGTGGTGCACACACCTTCCCATACATAGAAGCGAAAAACAAATCTGCACAGATTGAGCACGAGGCAACCACGAGCAAGATTGGTGAGGATCAGCTATTCTATTGCAATCAAAGAGGCATTGACACAGAAAAAGCGATTGCCCTGATCGTCAATGGTTTCAGCAAGGAGGTATTGAACAAATTGCCGATGGAGTTTGCAGTTGAGGCCCAGAAGCTACTCGAGATCTCGCTGGAAGGTTCAGTAGGATAATCAAGATTGTGCGGTTGAATGTCTGCCGAGAATCAAATTTTAAGATAGAAGTTTTAATAAAGATATAAGTGAAGAGCAACATGTTACATATAAAAAATCTACACGCAGGGATTGAAGACCGTGAAATCCTGAAGGGAATTGATCTGGATGTGAAACCAGGTGAGGTCCACGCTATTATGGGCCCCAATGGTTCTGGAAAAAGCACCCTGTCGTCGGTCATTGCAGGAAATGAAACTTATGAAGTAATGGAAGGTGACATCGAGTTCCAGGACGAAAGCATCTTGGAGCTGGCACCCGATGAAAGAGCCCACAAAGGCATCTTCATGTCCTTTCAGTATCCGGTGGAAATTCCCGGAGTGAGCACCACGAACTTCATTAAGACTGCGATCAATTCAAAACGCAAGGCGCAGGGTCTGGATGAGATTCCTGCCAAGGACATGCTCAAGATGATCCGCGAAAAGTCTCAATTGCTCGACATGGACCGAAAGTTCCTGTCAAGGTCTTTGAATGAAGGCTTTTCAGGAGGAGAAAAGAAAAGAAATGAGATCTTTCAGATGGCCATGTTGGAACCTCAGTTAGCGATACTCGATGAAACGGATTCGGGTCTCGATATAGACGCTCTGAAAATTGTTGCCAATGGGGTGAACAAGTTGAAGAACGAGAATAATGCAGTCATAGTAATTACGCACTATCAGCGCCTTTTGGAATACATCGTCCCGGATTTCGTACATGTTTTGCACGACGGAAAGATTGTAAAATCAGGCGGCAAGGAACTCGCCCACGAGTTGGAGGAAAAAGGATATGACTGGTTGAAGAATTAACATCTATTGAAAGAAATGGATTTAAAAGACAAATTATTGGCCTCATTCATGGCCTTTGAAAACAAAGGCTCGGTCGACCTGGATTCCAAAGTTCACGGAATCCGAACTGAAGCCATTGAAAGATTTGAGCAGAATGGGTTTCCTACCCGTAAAGACGAGGAGTGGAAATACACTTCTCTGAACAGCCTGTTAAAGTCGGATTACAGCGTTTTCCCTAAAGCTGAAACTGCAATCGAATTCAAGGAAGTCAAAAAGTATTTCCTACACGAGATCGAGTCGTACAAAATTGTTTTTGTCGATGGCGTTTACAGCTCCTTTCTTTCGGATACAACCCATGAAGGTGCTGACATCTGCATTCTTTCATCAGCTCTGAAGCAGCCCAAATACAAAATGGTCATCGATCATTATTTTGGTACGGTTGCCGATAAAAATGACAGTTTGACTTCATTGAACACCGCCTTCTCCAAAGAAGGTGTATTTGTTAATATCCCAAAGAATACCGTGCTGCCAAAGCCGATCCAGGTGCTTTACTTTTCAACGGGCAGCGAAAAGGAAATCATGCTGCAACCGCGCAATCTGATTGTCGTGGGTGAGAACTCTCATGTACAGATTTATGAGAGGCATCAGAGCCTTAGTGACAATGTCGTACTGACCAATGCAGTAACCGAGATTTTTGCTGCGAAGCGTGCTATTGTTGATGCCTATAAGATTCAAAATGATCGATCCACCTCGTCACTGATTGACAACACGTTTGTACAGCAGAAAGATAGCAGCATAGTGTCGGTGAACACCTATTCATTCGGAGGCAATCTAATCAGAAACAACCTGGAGTTCCACCATGAAGGGCAGCACATCACTTCAAATCTGAATGGCATTACCGTGATCAGCGACAAGCAGCACGTCGACAATCATACCCTGGTGCATCACAAGCACGAGAACTGTGAAAGTCACGAGTTGTATAAAGGGATTTTTGATGGTAGCTCTACGGGTGTTTTCAATGGCAAAGTAATTGTTGACAAAGAGGCCCAAAAAACAAATGCCTTCCAGCAAAATGACAATATCCTCATTAGTGACAAGTCGAGCATCAATACAAAGCCTCAGTTGGAGATCTTTGCGGATGATGTGAAATGCTCGCACGGTTGCACTATTGGCCAGTTAGATGAAAAAGCTCTGTTTTACATGCAATCCCGGGGCATTCCTGAAAAGGAAGCCAAGGGCCTGATGCTTTTCGCCTTTTGCAACGAAGCTGTCGAGAAAATCAAGATCCCGGCCCTCAAATCGAGGATTGTCAAATTATTGGCTGAAAAGCTTGACGTTGAACTTGATCTGGACCTATAACTCGATCTGGAGTTCTAACTTGATCTGTAGATCTAACTTGATCAAACCTCTTCAGGTGAGTTTCAAGGCTTCAATTATTGAGTCTTTTGTTTGTGTTCGTTATGGCGCGCTCATTCTTTTCGTCTATCCATTTCTGTCCTTTGATTCTTCGCATGAGGTTGTCGTAGTGCCTCATGATGAATATATTGTACAAAGCCTGTGAGAGGTTTTTTGGATTGCGGGCAATCGAGCGCATACTCATTGAAAACCCGGGTGTAATGTAGCGCATATAGTGCCAGTAGCCTTCAGGCATGTACAAAGTCTGTCCATGCCCGAGTCTTGTCCTGTATCCGTTCGCATTTTTCAGTGCTGGCCATTTTTCATAATCCGGTTTGGAAAAATCAATCGATTCATGAGCGATCAGCGAATGGGGCACCTTGTACAAATGCTTTTTTTCACCAAATGGATAGAGAATGCATTCCTTTTCTCCCTGAAAGTGAAAATGCAGAATATTTGCCAGGTCAATGTCGTAGTGCATGAAGGTATAGGAATCTTCGCCCCCGAAAAATAGCATCGGAAGAGACTTCATCAGACGCAGACCGATTTCGGGAAAATCAAAATCGTTCTGAAGCTCCGGAACCTCCTTCAAAACATTGTAAAGAAAGATACGGTATCTCGTCGGCTCACGCTCTAACAGATCAATGTACTCACTCATCTTCATTTTGGCATGAGGCTCGTTGAACCCATCCTTGTAATCAACAGGGCGATCGTCATAAAGAGGAACGATCTTATCCCCCACCTTCTCCCGCATATAATTGAAATCCCAATTCCTTACTGCGGGCCAGTCCTGAACAAGGTTCTCAATGACCACCGGAACCTGGGGTTTGACATAATTCTCGACAAATTCCTTTTTGCTGATGGAATCTACCCTGTCGATCTCCTTTAAATTTAACTCGTTGACAGCCATTTCTAATTAGTCCTTTGGATTCAATTTTCTCAATAATCCGATGCTTTTCAAAAAACTCTCTATCCCATAGGGATTCACTCAATGCAGGAAACAATATCTCGCAGCAAACCATTGACATCGAAATCCGGCTCTTCCATAAGACCCATTCTTACGATGACAAGATCCTTGGAAGGGATGATAAATACGTATTGACCCTGGTATCCGTTTGCAGAGAACAAATCTCTGGGCACATCGGGATAATGTCCTCCGGCATTCAGCCAAAACTGTGCCCCGTATCTTCCGTCTGAGGTATTAGTGGGAGTTGACACATAATCGACCCAGGTGGAATCGATGATCTGCTCACCATTCCAGTTGCCTTTTTTCAAATACAGCAGGCCGAATTTCGCCCAATCCCTGGTATTTGCCCATCCATAGGAGGAACCTACATAGCTTCCCGAAAGGTCGGTTTCGATCGTGGCCGAATGCATGCCGATCTTGTCCAGGAGCTCCCTGTACCAAAAATCCAGATATTCCTGCTGGTCATTGAACTTGTTTTTCAGGAGAGGTCCCGCAAGCAAATTCGTCGTTCCGGATGAATAATTCCAAGTATTGTCAGGTTTTCCGACCAGGGTCTTGGTAGCTTGCATGGCTCCCATGTCACTTTCCTGAAAAAGCATCAGGGTAACGTCAGACATCGTATTGTAATCTTCTTCCCACTCCAGGCCGCTGTTCATATGAAGCAGGTCATTATAAGTGATATTCTTTCTTTCATCATCCTCCCACTGCGCGATCCCTACAGGCTCATAGATGTCAATTTCTCCTTTCTTTGCAAGTATTCCATACATGGTGCTGGTTATGCTCTTGGTCATCGACCAGCCCAAAATGGGTGTAGTCGCATCGAAACCTTCCGAATAGTTCTCAGCGATGATTTGATCCTTATATACAACGAGCAATGAACGTGTCCTTTTGTCTTCCATACCCGGGGTGTCGAAAGCATTTTGGACTGTAGTCTTCAATTTCTCATAATTCACCTCTTGAAAAACGGTATCCTTCTGAGGAAGGTTTCCGTAAGGAAAAGGCAAAGATTTAGGGGCTCCGAACCTTTGAGGCACCTTGAATTGCATCCCTTCGACATAATCTTTGTTCACTAAAATTGCACCCAATCCCTCCACGTAAACGGCTGTCCGTTTTTTGAGGCCGAATACCGTCGAACTCACTGATTTGTCCTTCAAATTAACTTTGTTGCTCGACAAGCTCACAGGCAGGAAACCGTTATCTCCCTCTTCAATGGACTCCTGGCTCCTTCCGGCCAGGAACATGCCTGAGGCGACATTCTTTGAGGCGAAGCCTGTCAATATGTCTAATCTTGGATAGTTCAGCACAACTGCCCAGACAATTGCAATCAGAATTATTGTTAAAAGAGCTTTATAAGACTTACGCATAACTTGGTTGATGAGAAATTCGAACAAAAATAATAATATTCACATCGCAATGAGCTGATTGCAGGCATTCTTTCGTAATTTTGTATTTTGAATGATTCTAAATAAACCCATGTTACAGAGCACCGTTTTTGACGTTAAGAGCATCCGAAAGGAATTCCCTATTCTCGATAGAAAGGTGAATGGACACCCCCTTATTTACCTGGACAATGCGGCAACTTCCCAAACACCCAGGGTCGTGATTGATGCCATCGTGGATTACTACAGTCGATACAACGCGAACATCCATCGGGGAGTCCATAGTCTCAGTCAGGAAGCCACTGATGCTTATGAACAGGCCAGACAAAAGATCCAGGAGCATTTCAATGCCTCAAAACCTTACGAAATCATCCTGACCTCGGGCACTACGCACGCCATTAACCTGGTGGCCAACGGCTTCGCGGATCGCTTGAAAGAGGAGTTTGCCTTCCCCTCTGATAGTGTACCGATAG
>CBDUAY010000113.1:0-7915 GCA_965365245.1 uncultured Flavobacteriaceae bacterium
ACCCGGGATTTTGACATCAAGGACGTGATCGACGGGATCAATGAAAAACTCATCCACAGGCATCCCCATGTTTTTGGTGACACGGTAGTTGAGAATGAAGATCAGGTTGCGCAGAACTGGGAGCAGCTCAAACTCAATGAGGGAAAAAAGTCCATTCTCGAAGGCGTGCCTACATCACTGCCGGCGATGATCAAGGCGAGTCGCATCCAGGACAAGGCTGCCAGTGCCGGCTTCGACTGGGAAGAACCCGGGCAGGTGCTCGACAAGGTAAAAGAAGAACTCTCTGAGCTCGAGCAGGAACTTGAGAATCCGGACAACGGTAAAATAGAAGCCGAGTTTGGCGACGTGCTTTTCTCTATGATCAACTATTCCCGTTTTATCAAAGTAGATCCGGAAAGCGCCCTGGAGCGCACGAATAAAAAATTCATCCAGCGTTTCCAATTCCTGGAATCCGAGGCGAAGAAGAACGGAGAATCCCTCAAGGATCTCAGCCTCGAGCAAATGGACGTCTACTGGAACCAATCCAAGAAGCATTTCGAATAATACACCGCTGCCTCTCAAGGCTCTCGGTAAAACATTTTGGGTGCGAAAAATATTCCCTAATTTTAGGTGTTCATTTCAGACCTCTATTTTCATGAAATACTTTTTTCTCATCTGCCTTGGCCTCCTATTCATGAGTCAGGGTGCTCACGCTCAGGAATCGAAGAAAGGTTTCCATGGCGAAACGATTCAGTTCAATTCGGGAGATGGAATCCGGGTTACCGCTGATCTCTATATGACCGGGAGTGCTGATGCGCCTTTCATCTTGCTTTTTCACCAGGCGGGTTATAGCAGAGGTGAGTACCGGGAGATCGCTCCTCGTCTCAATGCCATGGGTTACAATTGCATGGCAGTGGACCAGCGATCAGGAAAAGAGGTGGCAGGAGTTCAAAACCTGACGCACAAGATGGCAGTTGAAAACAATCTTCCAACGGAATATCTCGATGCCCTTACCGATATTGAAGCCGCCTATGTATACGTTAAACACGGCATTAAACCAAAAAAATTGATACTCTGGGGAAGCTCCTACTCGGCCTCTCTTATGTTTTACATGGGTAGTGAGCACCACAAAAACATTGCGGGCATCCTGGCTTTTGCCCCGGGAGCGTATTTCAAAATAAACGGCAAGGAAATTAAAACCTTTGCAGCGAAGGTGACGGCTCCTGTTTTTGTTACCTCCGCGAAAAACGAGTATCCGAAATGGAAATCCATTTACGATGCCATTCAGTCCCCAAAATCCTCCTATCTTCCCGAAAATGAGGGAAAACACGGATCAAAAGCGCTTTGGGAGAACAATCCCGGACATGAGCAATACTGGGATGCCGTTGAAAAGTTTCTGGCCCAGATCAATTAGTGCCCGGATAATCAAACATTAACTCATATTTTAATAGACTCAAACTGACAAGACCATGCTTAAATTCATTTCCAGACCAACGTTGATAACAGGTGTATTCTTCCTATTGGGCTTCTTGGCCTCATGCGGAGACAAAAAAGATTCTGAAGAGGTCAATACCGCTCAAAATCAGACGGAGTCAATCGCTGAACGACCTATTGCACTTGTGATTCACGGAGGCGCAGGAACCATTAAAAGAGAAAACATGACCGAGGAGATGGAAGCCGCATACCGGGCTAAGCTTGAGGAAGCCCTGGATGCCGGTTACGCCGTTCTGGAATCCGGAGGAAACTCAGTTGAAGCCGTGCGCAGTGCCATTAACATCATGGAAGACTCTCCCCTTTTCAATGCCGGCAAAGGGGCTGTGTTCAATAGCCTGGGCAAACACGAGCTGGATGCATCCATCATGGAGGGCCAAACTTTGAACGCAGGTGCCGTGGCTGGAGTCACCAAGATCAAAAACCCCATAGACGCAGCTATCCTGGTTAAAGACAGCACGCGACACGTCATGCTGTCGGGAACAGGTGCGGAAGAATTTGTGAGCCAATACGGAATTACCATGGTCGAGACTTCCTATTTTGATACGGAGAAAAGGCTGGAACAGCTCCACAGGGCACAAGGCAAGGAAAAGGTTGTGCTCGATCATTCCGGAGTTCTCGATACGACCCCTATAGATGATCACAAATACGGCACAGTAGGCTGTGTGGCCCTAGACAAAGATGGCAATCTGGTCGCTGGAACCTCCACAGGAGGAATGACAAATAAAAAGTTTGGCCGAATCGGAGACTCCCCCATTATCGGAGCAGGCAACTACGCCAACAATCTGACATGTGGCGTTTCCTGCACGGGAACCGGTGAGTTTTTCATCCGAACCCTGGCGGCTCATGAAGCTTCAAATCTCATGCTTTATCAGGGAAAGACGGTCGATCAGGCCTTGGAGGAAGTGATCCGTCAAATACAGGAACTCGGTGGCGACGGAGGCATGATCGCCATGGACAAGGACGGCAATGTCGCCTGGGATTTCAACACGGCAGGCATGTACCGCGCCTACAGGAAGTCTACGGGCGAGAAGAAAATTGAGATCTATGAGAAAACGAAGTAGATCGAAAGCGAAAGGTTTTCTTTTTAAGGTGATTGCGCTCTTCCTGGTTTTGTCATTTTCAAAAACCGCGACGGGGCAGGAAATCGAAAAGAACCTTTTGTTGCGTCTCATGGAAGAGAAGGGAACAGACTTTCAACACATTTTGAATGATCCCGAACGCTATCGTGTTCAGATTCTTTACACTCAGATTGATCGTAACGAAAGTAATGAGCCCTCGTTCAATTCCTATACATTCGGCGTATCCCCCGAAACCTACTTCTATCCCGCAAGCAGTGTGAAGATATTTGGAGCGGCACTTTCGTTAGAGAAATTTAAAAAACTGAATATTAAGAATTTAGATAAGGATACATTTGTGAGAATCGACAGTAGTTTCTCCGGGCAGTCAGCTGTGCTTCACGATTCGACATCGGCGTCCGGGAAACCCTCGTTTGGTCACTACATCAAGAAACTCCTCGTTCTGAGTGACAATGATGCTTACAACCGAACCTATGAGTTTTTGGGTCAGGAAGCCCTTAATGAAAGCCTTCGTTTCAAGGGCTATGACAAGCTCAGGCTCACCCACAGGTTGTCGATATCACTCAGCCCGGAGGAAAATCGAAATACCAATGCCATGTCTTTTTACAGGGATGACCCAGACCGCCCCGTCTACAGCCAGGAAGCGTTGACCTCCTCAAAAGATTACAGTGCCAAATCTGCCATCATGTTGGGAGAGAGTTACATGAGGGGTGACTCGATCATCGAAGCCCCCATGGATTTTTCGAAAAAGAACTATTGCTCCATTGAGGAGCTTCAACGAGCAATCAAATCATTGATCTTCCCGAATTCGATGGACCCCAAAGACCGATTTGACCTGACGGGGGAAGATCTTCGCTTCCTGCGGACCTATATGTCGCAGCTTCCCCGGGAAACCAAATACCCTGACTACAGCAGCAAATCGGACAACTACTGCAAATTCTTTATCTATGGGGATGACAATTCGGCCGTAATCCCGGATAGCATTCGAATTTTCAACAAGATCGGACTCGCCTATGGGTTTTGCATCGACAATGCATACGTAGTTGATTTCAAAGAAAATATCGAATTCATGCTCACGGCGGTAATCTACGCGAATGAAAATAACACGCTCAATGATGGAGTTTATGAATATGAAACCGTCGCCTTTCCATTTCTGGCTGAGTTGGGGCGGGTTATTTACGACTATGAGCTCAAAAGATCAAGGCCAAACCCTCCCGATCTTTCAGAATTCAAATTGAGCTATGACATTTCAGAATCTTCCGATTAATAAGAATCAGACCTTAAACAACCTAATCACGAAAACATGAAAATCAAGCAGATCACACAAATCATTGAAGAGCTTTGCCCGCTTCATTACGCGGAGGATTTTGACAATGTGGGCCTTCTTGTTGGTAGCCCGGATAATAACGTCACAGGAGTGCTGGTGACCCTGGATTGCCTTGAACAGACCGTGGATGAAGCGATTGCGTCAAACTGCAATCTGATCGTCAGCTTCCACCCCATCATATTTTCCGGTTTGAAAAAGATCAATGGAAATTCTTATGTCGAGAGAACTGTAATTAAAGCGATCAAAAATGACATAGCCATTTATGCCATGCACACTGCATTGGACAATTCGATAAAAGGCGTATCCAATAAAATGTGTGAGGTGTTGGGGCTTACTAATCGTAAAATCCTGGTGCCTAAACCCCAAACTTTGAAAAAGCTGTCTACCTACGTGCCCCCCTCTTCGGCCGAGGCCGTTAGAGAAGCCTTGTTTGAGGCGGGCGCAGGCAACATAGGCAATTACAGTCACTGCAGTTTCAATGCCGCAGGCGAAGGCACTTATTTGGGAGATGAGTCGAGTCAACCGGCTGTGGGAGAAAAAGAAGTGCTTCAAAAGGTTTCGGAACTGCTGATCACAGTCATTTTCGACAGTCATTTGCAGGGTAGGATCTTAAAAGCCTTGCGAGAGAGTCATCCCTACGAAGAAATTGCTTTCGATATAATCACAGTGGACAATTCCCACCCGGAGATTGGCATGGGCATGGTCGGCGAACTGGAAAAAGAAGAAGGGGCAAATGATTTTCTGTCACGGTTGAAATCGACCTTCGGAACCCCCGTTATCCGGCACTCGAAAATTGTCGAGAAGCAGGTTCGAAAAATCGCGGTCCTCGGCGGTTCTGGAAGCTTTGGCATTGAACGAGCCATCGCATCGGGCGCCGATGTTTACGTCACCTCAGACCTGAAGTATCACGACTTCTTCAAGGCAGATAACAAGATACTGCTTGTTGACATCGGACACTACGAAAGTGAGCAGTTTACAAAAAACCTTTTGACGGATTATCTTACGAAAAAAATCACTAATTTTGCACCTGCCGTGCCCGAAAGCGGCATAATTCTATCAAAAATCAGTACAAATCCTATCAATTACACATAGAGATGGCGAAGAAAAAAGAAGTTACCGTTGAAGAGAAGCTGAGAGCTCTGTATGACCTGCAGCTCATCGATTCACGAATTGACGAGATCAAGAATATGCGAGGTGAACTTCCCCTGGAAGTAAAAGATCTGGAAGACGAAATTGCTGGTTTGCAGACCCGATTGAACAATTTCAGCACTGACATTGAAAATCTAGAGACGGCTATCGCCAACAAAAGAAATAACATTGAAGAGGCCAAAGCTCTCTCCAAAAAGTACCAGGAACAGCAGAAAAACGTAAGAAACAACAGGGAGTTCGATTCTATTTCCAAAGAAATCGAATACCAGGACCTGGAGATTCAACTTGCAGAGAAGCACATCCGTGAGTTTGAAGCCAAAATCGCTCAGAAGAACGAGATCATTGACGCGGCCAAAGAAAAAATGACTGAGAAGGAAACACATCTCAAGCACAAGCAGGACGAGCTCAAGGCCATCATGGACGAAACAGAGAAGGAAGAAAAGCTTTTGGAGAAAAAATCCAAGGAATTCAGCAAGCAGATCGATGAACGACTGCTTCAAGCTTACAAGAGAATTCGTTCCACAGTGCGCAACGGCCTTGCTGTGGTGACAATAGAACGAGGTGCCTCAGGTGGCTCATTTTTCACTATCCCTCCTCAGAGACAGGTGGAAATTGCCTCAAGAAAGAAGATCATCACTGACGAACACAGCGGCAGGATTTTGATCGATTCAAATCTCGCTGAAGAAGAACGCGAGAAAATGTCTGAGTACATAGGTTAAGACACTAGCTGGGATGAGACGAGGGCCTTTACTAATTGTTTGCATCTTCGCCCTCGTGGCGCTCTTTTCATGCGCAAAAAGCAACAAAAATAACGAGAAGGGAGCCATCCTGTATCAGGCTCATTGTGCCAGATGTCATGTAGGACCCGATATCGAAGCGCTGCCCAAATCAATGTGGGCCGAGCGCGTGCTTCCTGACATGGCTTCCCGAATGGGTATCAAGGAGGGGGATTTCGACCCTTTTAAAGGCATGAGCTTTGAAGAAAAGGAGATTGTCATGAAGGCAGGAGTCTACCCCTATACCCCACTGCTGAATCCAGAAGATTGGAATATCCTCAAACAATACATTCTCAGCAACGCCCCAGACAGCCTTCCCGGTCAAACTGAAAACATTGCTTATGGAATTCAGGACCGTTTCAAGTCAGAGGAGATCGCACTGGACGAAGTGCCCGGCTCCTTCTACACCTTTCTAGCTTATGATGACAACAGCCAGGCAATTCGCGTGGGGGATTTCTCCGGGAACCTGATCCAGCACAGTCTTTCGACAGGGTCCACAGAAGTTATGCATAAGGTAAACAGTGCCGTAGTCGATTTCCATCAAAAAGATACCATCTCCTATATTACAGATGTTGGTATCCTGGACCCCTCGGAACTCTCCTCGGGAAAGATTTTCAGGGCTTATGACGATAAACTGGAGGCCCTACCTGAGATATTCCACAGACCCGTAAACAACCTTGTGGCCGACTTTGACGGAGACGGAATCGACGAACTGGTGATCAGCGAGTTTGGACACAGAACCGGGCAGCTGACCCTGATGAGAGGTCTGCCCAATGGCCAGTTCGAAAGAAAGATTCTGCTTACCCTGCCTGGAACAATCCGGGCGGTTGCTGAGGATATGGACAAGGACGGAGATCTGGATATCGTTGCGATCACCTCCCAGGGCGATGAGAGCATCACAATTCTCTACCAGGAGGAGGATCTGCGATTTCGTGTTGACAGAGCGATCCGTTTCAGCCCAATTTACGGAAGCAGTTGGTTCGAATTGCTCGACTACGACCATGACGGAGATATCGACATTGTGACTGTCAACGGAGACAACGCTGACAAAACTTATATCGCCAAACCTTACCACGGATTGAGAATTTTCCTCAATGACGGCCAGAATAAGTTCACCCAGGAATTCTTTCATCCCCTGAACGGGGCCACGCGTTTTGTCGCGGATGACTTTGACCAGGACGGGGACTATGATTTTGCGGTTGTGTCTACTTTCCCGGATTACGATAATGCGCCGGATCTGGCACTGGTATACCTGGAGAATGAGAACGAGTCTGCTTTCGAATTCAAGCCTTTCAAATTTGAGGAGTCCAACCTGAGTCGTTGGTTCCTTTTGGACAAGGGTGACATCGACAAGGATGGAGACACAGACATCATTTTGAGTGCCTTTACTTACACTTTCACACCCGTACCTGAGAAATTCAGCTCACAATGGCAGAAGAACAATGTGGATGTTCTATTGCTAAAAAATCAACTCAAGTAGCCACAACTTCAAGTGCCAACCAAAATATGGGTAGGCCCTCGACCCAAAAGCCACTGTAAAATCGATTCTGATACACCCCGGATTTAAGGATGAATCCTGCAGAAACCAAGGCCACAGCCAGCCCGGACCACTGTTCCCAACGTTCGAAAAATTCTCCAGAAAAAAACAAAAGCGCAAAGACGAAAAGCGCCCCAATGGCCAGCCATTTTGATTTGCTCACGCCTATAGTTTGAGGCAGGGTCGCAAGATCGGGGTCATCAAGTTGAAGATCACGGATGTCAAATGGCACTGTGATGGCTAGTACGAAAAGGAACCTCTGAACGAAAATCACCCAGACTTTGCTGTCAAAGGACAGGTCATTGACCCAAACCGGGAACAGAACTGTCACTCCGGCCCAAACAGCCGCGATCAGGAAGAGCTTGAAACCAGGAAGGTTTCGAAGCCCCCTCAAGGTTCCCCGAAAGGGAATGACGTAAAACAGGGTCAGGACAAAGAAAGGAAATACAAAAACCAGGTCGTGCCATGAAAACTTAAAAGTTGCATAGATCAGGCCCATAAATGCCATTATATTCAAGGCCAATAGCCATCGGGCGCTCGAGCGAATCCAGAGACTCAACGCCGGGTAAAGCCGGTC
>CBDUAY010000114.1:0-7818 GCA_965365245.1 uncultured Flavobacteriaceae bacterium
CTCGGGGAGAATGATCCGGGCAATATCGGTCCAGCAAACGTGACTCCGATCCCGGGGGGCAAGGATCCGAGCAATGAAGCCAACAACCTGAGCGACCTGCTTACGCTCAACGGGCCGATCCGTGAAATTGCATCGGTCCGCCAGGCTCTCACCCCTTACAACATGGTTCAGGGACGTGACTACACCATTTTGGAAAACTCCGTCAAACTGGTTCAGGGAGTCGATTTCACCATGAATGCGCAACTGGGCTTCATAACCCTGAACCGCCGTTTGGTCGACAGTGACGTTCTTGCTGTAGCCTATGAATACACCGACGGCTCCGAGGTTTACCGGGTAGGTGAATTCACAGACGCAGGGGTTGTGGCACCTGACAACCTGGTCGTGAAAATGCTCAGAAGTGAAATCATCGATCCGACAATCCCGATGTTTGACCTGCTGATGAAAAACGTCTACGAGATTCCAGGGGCCTTTCAGCTTGAAAGAGATGGATTCCGACTCGAGCTCTTGTACAGGGATGATGCCACAGGCGAACCCGTGAATATTCTTCAAAACGCCCAAACGCCGGGTGTGACAGACAGAACGATTCTCAACCTCTTGCGACTTGACCGACTGGATCAGAACAACAATGTGAAACCGGAAGGAGATGGCTATTTTGACTACGTTGAAGGAATCACCATCGACTCGCCAAACGGGTATTTCATCTTCCCCGTGGTTGAGCCTTTCGGAGAGTTTCTGGACAATGAGCTACTGCCCGAAGACGACGTCTATGTCTTCAGAGAACTCTATGACAGAACCCAGGCAGAGGCACAAAACGATTTCCAGCAAAAGGACAAATACTTTATCAAAGGGTATTTTAAATCCGACGGTCAAAGCGGAATTCCACTTGGAGCCTTCAACGTGCCGCGCGGATCCGTCAAGGTGACCTCCGGAGGACGTGAACTCGTGGAGGGTGTGGACTATGTCGTCGACTACAATATCGGAAATGTGCAGATTATCAATCCGGCTCTGATCGCCTCCGATGCCCCGATACAGGTTGACGTTGAGAACAACATTGGCTTCAACCAGCAAAGAAGAAGGTATATGGGACTCGATGTGCTTCACGTATTCAATGAGAAGCTGGCGATCGGAGGGAGCTTGATCAATCTCAACGAAAGGCCTCTGACTCAAAAGGCCCAATTTGGCTCAGAGCCTGTGAACAACACAATACTGGGGGCCTACCTGACCTACCGGTCTGAAGTACCCAAACTCACCAAATGGGTGAATGCCTTGCCAAACATAGACACTGACGCGCCTTCCTACGTTTCGGTGCGATCGGAAGTGGCACACCTGATTCCGGGAACCCCTTCGGGAATCGACCTTGAGGGAGCTGCGACGTCCTACATCGATGATTTTGAAGGAGCCCAGATTCCTCTTGACATGCGGGCACCCAAGCAGTGGTTCACGGCTTCTGTGCCGCTCGGGCAAACAGGTGACCTGGATTTTACCAATGGGAACATTGCCAGTGGTTTGCCGGAGGATCTTCGTTTCGGGGCGTTGAGATCTCAACTCTCCTGGTACAACATCGATCAACTTTTTTATGGCACCAGCCTGCGTCCGCCCAACATTGACAGCGAAGAGCTGTCCCGGGCAGAGGTTCGACAGGTCAACTTCAATGAGCTCTTTCCCAATGTGGAACTCGACGTAACCCAGTCCAGCATCGTCAGAACCTTTGACATGGCCTACTACCCGGCCGAGCGAGGGACCAACAGTTATGACGACAGTTTCGGAAGTGATGGGAAGTACCTCAATCCAGAGGATCGGTGGGCGGGAATCACCCGGGCGCTTACCACGACCAACTTCCAGCAGGCAAATATTGAATACATCCAGTTCTGGATGATGGATCCCTATGAAAACTATTCGATTCGACCTGAGGAAGGCGGGCCACTTGTCCCCCCTTCTGACCCTGATTTCGTAGGTGAGCTCTACTTCAACTTCGGAGACATCTCGGAGGATATCTTAAGAGATGATCGCAAGATGTTTGAAAACGGGCTTCCCGAAGACGGAAACCAGGTTCCGGGATCGAATATCGAAGAGACCCCCTGGTCGTCCATCCCTACAAATCAATCTTTGTTGTATGCCTTCACCGAAGACGATGCGGCGAGGGTCAACCAGGATCTCGGACTCGACGGGTTGAACGATCAGAACGAAGCCGAAAAGTACGGACAAATTTTCGGGGACGACCCATCAGCAGACAACTACCACTTCTTCAGGGGCTCAGATTTCGACGCAGAAGATGCCTCCATTCTGACGCGATACAAGGACTTCAGCTTAACGGAAGGTAACTCGCCTACTGTAGCCAATAGCACGGAGAGCTATCCGACTTCCGCTACCACCTTCCCGGATGTCGAGGACATCAACCGTGACCAAACGATGAATGCCATCGAGCGTTACTACCAGTACAAGGTTTCTCTGAACAAGAATGACCTCGTTGTTGGACAAAACTACATCGTGGATTCAAAGACCACGACCATAACCCTGCCCAACAATACCACTCAACAAACGACCTGGTACCAGTTCCGCATCCCGATTACAACGCCAGAGGATCCTGACAACATCATCAATGACATGTCAGGGTTCACCTCGATTCGGTTCATGAGGATGTTCCTGACCAAATTCAAGATTCCCGTAGTCCTGAGATTTGGAGAGCTTCAGCTGGTTCGAGGAGATTGGAGACGATACACCAAAACACTGGACGAGAATATCGATCCGCCGCAGGAGCTCCCACCTGATCAGAATCAGAATTTTGAGGTGGGTGTGGTAAACATCGAGGAAAACGAGGACCGCGAGCCTATCCCCTATGTGCTCCCTCCGGGCATACGCCGTGAACAGCTCCAGGGAACGACGACCATTCAGCAACAAAATGAGCAATCCCTTTCGATGAAGGTCATTGATTTGCCACCTGGAGAAACAAGAGCCGTTTTCAAGAATACCACTTTTGACCTGAGGATGTACAAGAACCTGAAAATGTTCATTCACGCAGAATCGGTTCGGGGAAGCATCGAGGTGGTGGACGATGAAATGGTAGCAATCCTGCGCCTGGGTAGTGATACCGATGACAACTACTACCAGGTGGAGATTCCGCTGAAGGTTACAGACTTCAACGCAGTTACTGCAGAAGAGATCTGGCCCGAGGAAAACAATATCAACGCGCTGATCGAGAGTTTTGGAAATCTAAAACTCGAACGTGAAGAGGTGAATGCCCCGGTCAATGAGCTGTACCCCCAGGTCCAGTCGGGGGACCCGGCAGAATTCCGTATCCGAATAAAGGGAAATCCCAACCTGGGTAATATTCGCACACTGATGCTCGGGGTTCGAAACCAAAGCTTCACTCCAAAGAGCATGGAGCTGTGGTTCAATGAGCTTCGAGTTGCAAATTTTGACAACAAATCCAGCTGGGCTGCCATTGTGAATGCTGACGCCAACTTCGCTGATTTTGCGGATATCTCTGCTACAGGATCCATGCATACAATTGGGTTTGGTTCACTGGATCAGATGGTCAATGAGCGCAGCCAGGATGAGATGAAGCAGTATGCTTTGGTATCGAATATCAACATCGGTCAACTGCTCCCGAAAAGAGCAGCGGTCAGCATACCGATGAATTTCAGTTTTGGGGAGGAGTTCAGGGACCCCAAATTCGACCCGAGATTCCAGGACGTTCTTTTTGACAAGAATTCAAACGACGCGGATGCCGCCCGGGATTACACCAAAAGAAGGAGCATTAATTTCATAAACGTGAGAAAGAACCGGACTTCAGCCGACGGAAAACCTCATTTTTATGATGTGGAGAATCTGTCTCTTTCCTATCTTTTCAACGAAACCTATCACAGGGACTACAACATACAAAAGTTCATCGACCAGAAGGTCAGAGCCTCGGTCAATTACACCCACAGCTTTCAGCCCAAAGTGATCGAACCGTTCAAGGGATGGGGTCTTGTCAGCGACAAGGCCTATCTGAAGTTCATCAAGGATTTCAACCTGAATCTGTTGCCGACATCACTGGCGATCAACAGCAATATCATCCGTTCCTACAATGAACAGCTTTCCCGCACACTTGTGGAAGGACTGCCTGATCTGCCCCTGCTGCAACAAAGGAACTATATGTTCGATTGGGACTATCTCATTGCATACAACCTGACGCAGTCCCTGCAATTCTCGCTGAGGGCTATGAACAATTACGTCTATGATCAATTTGACGACAATGAGGACATTCAGATCTACGACAATTTCTTCCGGGTAGGACGTCCGGAGCATTACCACCAGACCTTGAACATGTCGTATAAGATCCCTTTTGACAAATTTCCTGTTTTAGACTTTCTCACGGGTACTTACAACTACACCGCCGATTACGACTGGCAGGCTCCCGCATTCACCAACATAGAGACCCTCGCCAACACGATTCAAAACTCCAACACGCATAACCTGACCGCCGAAATGGGCATGGACCGCCTCTACGATTACATCGGCTTGAACAGGCTCTTCACGAAACGAAAGACGGTAGACGCGAAAGCAGATGCCGAAACAGGAGAGATTAAGAAAAGTAAAAAAGGCCTTAGCGGGGGACAGCGTTTGGGAAGAGCCTTTATTGACATCCTGACGGGGGTCAAAAACATCCGTTTCTCCTACACAGAAAACAACGGGACTTTCCTGCCCGGCTTTGTTCCTGAATTCGGGTTTCTAGGACAATCGCGGTATGATGGAGGTTTCGCACCGACCTTTGGTTTCGTGTTCGGAAGCCAGGCTGACATCCTGGACAAAGCCCTTCGAAATGGATGGCTGATATCGCGCGGCGGGTCAGATAACTATTATGCCCGGAACTACAGCAAATCCCATTTTGACAAATTCGACTATTCGGCCAGTGTCCGATTCACCCGGGATCTCGACATTGAGCTTTTCGGGAACCGAACGTACACCGAGAGTTTCAACCAACAGCTGGACGTCATCGACGGGTTGCTCAATGAGACCCCGAGAAACGCGGTTGGAAACTTCAGCATCTCGATGTTCATGATTGGAATGTCTCTTCAAGATGGGGAGGAGCTCTTTCAGACCTTCAAAGACAACAGGGCGACAATTTCTCAAAGACTTTCAGAAGAGTCAGGTGCGGATGTTGACGGCTTCGGAAGCACCAGTCAGGATGTTGTCTTGCCAGCCTTCCTGGCGGCATACACGGGTAAAAGTGCAGAAAGTGTAAAGCTGAGCGCCTTCCGCAACACCCCGATACCCAACTGGAGAATTTCGTACAAGGGCCTCATGAACATTCCATTCATGAAAGAGAATTTCAGGAGTTTCACCCTGGAGCACAGCTACAGATCGGTCTATTCAATCCTGTCATTTACCAACAACCTGAGATATGACGGAGACGATCCGTATGGCGACACCAATAGAGACATTGCTGGAAACTACAACCCCAAACAGCTATTCAATGGTGTAAACCTGATCGAAGAATTCTCGCCGCTCATTCTTGTCGACATGAGCCTGAAGAACTCTTTCTCACTGCGCGCCGCTTACAACCGGGACAAGGCTCTGAATCTGAATTTCAACAACAATACCGTCACGGAAGTTGCGGGTGAAGAGATTGTAATGGGTCTGGGCTATCGAATTCGCAATGTAAGAATGAAATTCAAAATGGGCAGCGGGGGCGGCTCGACCACTTTCCAGGGGGATGTCAACTTGAAACTCGACGTGGGGATTCGCGATAATCTCACTACCGTAAGGGCCTACGGCATAGATGAAGATATCAATAACGACCAGATCACCGGTGGTCAGAGCCTGATGTCTGTAAAATTCCTCGCAGACTACTCGCTGAATAAAAATTTATTGGCGTCCTTTTTCTTTGACTATAATAATTCTAAATTTGCAGTATCCACAACATTCCCCCGCACATCGATCAACGGGGGCATCAGCGTGAGATATATCATTGGAAATTAATTTAATTCACGACTTATGAACTTTCCTGAAAACCTTAAATATACCAAGGACCACGAATGGGTGCTTGTCGAAAATGGCATCGCCACGGTTGGCATCACTGATTTTGCCCAAAGCGAGCTGGGTGATATCGTATACATCGATATAGAAGGCCTGGATGAAACGCTGGATCAAAACGAGGTCTTTGGAAGCGTGGAAGCCGTCAAAACTGTCTCAGACCTGTTCATGCCCGTCAGCGGTGAGGTGATCGAATTCAACGAAGACCTGGAGGATGCTCCGGAGAATGTGAATACGGATCCTTATGGAGCGGGATGGATGATCAAAATCAAAGTTTCTGACATGGCGGAAACAGAAGCCTTGCTGGATGCTGCGGGATATAAAGAGCTTATTGGAGCGTAACGCCCTTTGGCTGGCCATATTGGCCACCTTGGGCGTCGCGGTACTCAGTCTTGGGGCGGTACCCAAATTGAATATCGGGCTCGATTTGAAGTCCTCCGACAAATACCTGCATTTCATTGCTTACTTCACGCTCTGCCTGCTATGGTACTTTGCTCTGAAGGACCGTTTGCATCGATATGTTTTCAGGATTCTGATACCTGTTGGACTCATCCTTTATGGCATCATTCTTGAAGGATTGCAAGGGGGGCTGACCACGTATAGAACGGCCGACATCTACGACGCTGTTGCCAACACAGCAGGAGTTCTTGTCGCCATGTTCCTGTTCAACAGGCTTTTAAAGTGGTACAGCTCAATTTAAAAAAACCCTTGCGAGAATGAGAATTTATTCCTTAAATTAGCGCAGAAGAAAACTTACAGAGAATTATGGAAGCCAAAAAGAACCCGAAAGCAAACCTCGAGAAGCACAACAAGCAGTTCATGCTGCTGGGATTAGCCCTCGCACTTATCGTCATCTACATCGGAATCGAGTGGAAGACATTTGAGCGAAATATTGCGGATCTTGGAATTGCCGACATTGCTGCAGATGAAGAAATTGACATTCCAATCACGGAGAGAATTCAGGAGGTAAAACCACCACCACCGCCACCACCAGCGCCTGAAAAAATTGAAGTTGTGGAGGATGAGGAAGACATTGAGGAGACCATTCTCGAGTCAACAGAAACCGATGAGTCTGAAGCGGTAGAAGTTGAAGAGATCGAAGAGATTGTAGAGGATGAAGAAGTCGTTGATGACGTACCGTTTGCGATTATCGAGAATGTACCAGTTTATCCCGGGTGCAAGGGCAATAACGAAGAGAAGAAAAAGTGCATGGTTGACAAAATCACCAAGCATGTTAACAGAAAATACAACACTGGTTTGGCCGGAGACCTAGGACTGAGTCCCGGTAAGAAAAGGGTATACGTTCAGTTCAAGATTTCAAAGACCGGAGAAATCGTAGACGTGCGTGCTAGAGGACCTCATGCGAGACTCGAAAAAGAAGCTATCCGAGTTGTGGAATTGCTTCCAAAGATGGAACCTGGCAAACAAAGAGGAAGACCAGTGGGTGTTAAATACACACTGCCGATCACTCTTCTTGTGGAATAGGGAATTCCTGCAAATTTTAAAAAGCCGTCTTAACCAGACGGTTTTTTTTTGTGCTTTGCTCAGCGTCAGGTTTCTAAAAAATCTGATATGACAAAAATCATGGTTTTTGGGACGATCTTTTCCTAACTTAGGAATCAACCCCTTAAATCTTTCAGCCATGTTAGTAAAAAAAAGATACAGAGCCCGGTTGTCACCCAATAGAAAACTATTCTTTCAACTTGGATTGGTACTCACTTTGTTGATCATCTACATTGCATTGGAATGGAAGACCATGGATCGCTATGTTCAGGAATTCAACAGTGTCAGCTTTGAGAC
>CBDUAY010000115.1:0-7803 GCA_965365245.1 uncultured Flavobacteriaceae bacterium
AATCACTGATCGTTTTTCACGAGAGTGATGATCCTGTTTTTGAATCTGTCAAAAATCGAATGAGAACGGTTAGCGGACGAATACGGAGTCGGCAATCTGACTATTTGATGTTCGCGCTGATGGATTACGTTGTAGATCATTATTTTCAATTGACCGAGTCTCTAACGGATAAAGTCGAAATAATGGAAGATCAAATATTCCGAGGAGTTGATCAGGAATCCATTACCAATGATATACAAATCCTAAAAAAGGAAGTAGTGAGAATTCGAAGGGCCGTTAACCCTCTTATTGAAATAACCGGCCGAATGGTTAGACAAGAAGATGATCTGATCTCAGATTCAACGAAAGCCTTCTTGAGAGACTTGCAGGACCATGTTTCTCAAGTCGTCGAGTCGGTGGAAATGAACCGGGAGATGATTTGGGGGCTGATGGATATGTACATGACAATTCTGAGCAATAAAATGAACGAGGTCATGAAGGTCCTGACGATAATTTCAACCATATTCATCCCGTTGTCCTTCATCGCAGGAGTCTATGGAATGAATTTTGAATACATGCCTGAATTGGGTTACAAGTATGCTTACTTTATTTTGTTAGGGGTTATGGCCTTGTTGATCCTTGGCATGTTTTTTTACTTCAGAAGAAAAAAATGGCTCTGAATTTGTTGGTTGAAACAATTAGGTCTTCGGAGTGAAGCTGGTTCCGCAATTCGGGCATGTACAGGATTTTTCATCCTGGTGAATCTTCTCAACAAAAGCCGAGCTGATTATCCCTGTGGGAAGCGCCACAATTCCGACTCCAATCAATGCAATTATTCCGCTTAACAGCTTGCCCATTCCCGTTACGGGATAAACATCTCCATAACCGACGGTTGTCAATGTCGCGACGGCCCACCAGAATGAGTGCCCTATGCTCGCAAACTTGTCAGGCTGTACATCACCCTCTACATAATACATCAAGGTCGATGCCAGGACCAGCATGATAAAGGCGATGAACAACGTGATCCCCAGGTCAGATCTGGTTTCGCGCAGGACGCTGTTGATCGTTTTAAGCGATTTGGAATAACGACCTAACTTAAAAATTCGAATGAGTCGCATGATTCTTAAAATTCTCACCACACGCAAGTCGATAGGAAAGATCAGGGGAAGATAAAACGGAAGAATCGCAATCAAATCAATCAGTCCAAATGATGAGAACATGAATTTCAACCGCTTGGCTATCGATCCACCCGTATAGTTCTCATTTAAATCAGCGGTCCAGAGGCGAAGCAGGTATTCAACCGTGAATACCGCAACCGAAAAGAGTTCAAATGCATCCAGGTATTGGGTGTTCATTTCTCGTATCTCCTTATAGGATCCGATAATAAGGGATACGACGTTGAGAATGATCAGCGTGTAGATGAATTTGATAAATCCAGGATTGAACTCGATGAAATTGTAGACTTTTCTTTTCATGATTGACTGGGATAATTAAAACAAGGTTTTCGAAAGTTACTAACGACTTAGTTGACACTAACGACCAAACTGAGGTAAAAATAAGGAAAGGAACAAAAAAAACCTGATAGAAAGATCTATCAGGTTAGGTTAGTTTCAAAACTTTCCCCCGAGTATTTTGAAACACTACGCGAAGTTAAACAAAAATGAATTTGTAAAAAAGACACAATGAAAAAAAATTGTCAACAATTTACTTTCATGTGATAAATGACTGAGAATCCGTATTTTTACAGTCGCCATGAAGAAATACAACAGTTTGGGTGAATTGCTGATCGATTTCCGCAAAGAGAACGATCTATCACAGTCTGACTTTGCCGCTCAGATGAATGTTGACGTTAGAACGGTTCAGCGCTGGGAAAAAGATGAGACCCTGATCAAGCCTGAAAAAGAGATGGCTTTGGCTACAGACACGCTTCTGCCCTATCAGCTCATCCGGAATCTCAATGCGATCTCTCCCATTCCGACTTACTACGACTTTCGCATCCGAAAGTATTCCCTGGCTCGTCTGAACAACAATTTACCTGATGCTGACTGGTTAAAAGATCGAATTCAAGAATTATCCAAGCAGATTAGACCCATTCAGCCGGAAAATGACATTGTGATATTGAGACGGGACCTCAAGATTCAGAAGTTAGGAGAAAGCCCTTTGAGACTAAATCTTCTCAAACGCGCTCATGAGCTCTTGCCGGAACTAAATCTGATCATTATGGATCGGTTTAACAATTACTCCGGGCACAGCATCTTTTTTCCGATCAGCGCGCTTTGCTACAGAAAATTGGTACGACGAGAGATTCGACCGGATCAGATTCAGGCAGAGGACCTGGTGAACTACAAAAACAGGGAACGGCCGGTTTTTTTGAATTATGACATCACCGCAGATTGCAATGACAATATTTATTTTCTCGCTCACCAAATACTGAAGTTCTTTGTGGATCTGCCTACCGAAGATTATGTGTTCTGTAGTTATACTCACCGGTACGACAGCTTTGAGTTGAATAATCAAATGCAATTGGAATTGGTTTGGGAAGATTCAATAGAGAAAGATGCGCTGGGTCTGGAGTACCACCCGCGGTTTTATGAAGGCAACCTCAATGCCTATCTAAAGGATGAGAAAACCGAAATATACGACACCTATGACAGGTACTTCAATCAGGGTTTCGGTCAGCTTTAATACATTCGGCTCTTTCAGCTCATCACTTTTTGCAACGCATTTGTGAATAGTTTCATTTCGTCCATGGTTCCCGTGCTGATTCGACACCAGTCGAGCATCGGTGGAAATGGCCTTCCCACCAGGACGTTCTCCTTCTTCATCGCTTCATTGACTTCATCAATGGGCCTGCCCGTTTTGAAAAAGACAAAATTCGTGTGAGAAGGAATGTATTCAAGTCCCATTTGATCCAGTGAATCATAAATATGCTTCTTGGCCTCAGCATTTTTCGTAATGCTGAATTTGTAGAATTCATCATCCTTCAAGGCCCCCTGTGCTCCGGCTATGGCCAGAACATTGGTGTTGGCCATGACGGCAGATTTTAATCGTCTGGCCAGATCGGGTCTGGCAATCAAATACCCAACGCGGAGTCCCGCTAGGCCGTAAACCTTGGAGAAGGTTTTTGAAACAATGACATTTCTACCTTCTTTGACCAACTCAACCATAGATGGATAGTCGGGTTCGGTAATGAAGTCATAGTATGCCTCATCACTGAAAATGACTGAGCGATCATCATGACTGGTGATAAAATCTCTCAAGCTGTTCTTGTCCAGCAGCGTTCCTGTCGGATTGTTCGGATTGCAGATGAAGATGAGTCTTGTCTTGCTGGTAACGCGTCGGGACATGGCTTCGAGGTCGTGCTCCATTTTGTCGTTGACAGGAACGCGATGCACATAGGCCCCAAAAGTTTCGGCATATCTAAGTAAGGCCTGAAAAGTCGGATCTGCCGCTATGATCTCTCCACCACCACTGCCGAAGAGAAGACCTGAGGCCTTCAACCCTTCTGTGGACCCTCCTGTGATAACTACATGATCTTTGGTAACCCCTTCCTTTTCAGCAATATCCTCCACCAGCGATGAGAGGATGCGGAATGGGTATCTGCAGGCGAGATCGAAATTATCCGTGAGCACTTTCTGCATGTTCACTGACGGACTGAACGGATTTTCATTCGCATTTAATTGAACAGGACCATCTATGGGAATGGGTCGCGTGTTCACCCGATTGGCCACGGCATCCAGCCCACCAAGAAAAATAAACCCGCTGGACAGACCTGCGGTTTTCAACCAATTCCTTCGATCAAGAGTTCTCATAAATATGATTTTTTCGTGTTAAATTCAATTGCCAAATGGATGCAATGAATGCGTGTTTTAGCATTATCCGTTTAAATGTACAAAAAAATGCCAGCACTGAGCGTGCTGGCATCGTGAAACAAAACTTATACTAATTCAAAAATAAATTAGAAGATACACGTCAAAAGTCTGTATTTAAAGTTAACTGACCGTATACTGCAGATTAAATTTTAGTAAACAAGGCATCGCATCAACTTTATACGGAGCAGCCTGAATCCATTCAAAAACCGAAAGGATTCTCGTCAAGATTCTTTGATGCTTGGGAGCCAAATACTACCTTTAGAGTATGAAAAACCAAACACCTTTCTGCACAGCTTCATTATGGGTATTGATGCTGTTGCACCTGCCAATAATGGCACAGAGCCCAGATAGTACAACCCCAATGAATGACGCCCAAAATGACTGGGAGAATCAAAACGTATTTGAAAGAAACAAACTGCCTCCCCGCGCCAGCTTCATGCCCTATGCCAATGCAGATGAGTTGAAAACGGGAAACCCGGAGGCTTCTTCGTTTTATGTTTCACTCAACGGTCTATGGAAGTTTCAATTTTCGAAAAAACCGGCCGACCGGCCACTGGATTTTTTCAAAGCCGATTTTGATGACTCTAACTGGGCGCTGATCACCGTACCCTCCAATTGGGAAACGGAAGGATATGGATATCCCATCTACACCAATATGGAATACCCTCATGAGGTAACTCCGCCGCGCATTCAAGAGCACGACAACCCTGTCGGTTCTTACCGGATGAGTTTCAAGGTCAACGCGGGCATGCTTGAAAAAGACCTGGTCCTTCATTTCGGTGCCGTGAGCTCAGCCATGAACCTTTGGGTGAATGGAAAGAAAGTGGGATACAGCCAGGGCAGCAAGACCCCGGCAGAGTTTCGTATCAATGATTATGTGAAGGAAGGTCAAAATCTATTGGCCGTTGAAGTTTTTAAATGGTCAGATGGAAGTTATCTCGAAGACCAGGATTTCTGGCGTTTGGGTGGCATTACACGCAACGTATACTTGCTCGCCCGTGAAAAGGATCAGATTCAGGACCTTTGGATCAAGTCAGACCTATTGCCTGATAACCGCCGGGGAAAGTTCGAAGTCTTGTTAAAAATCAATGCATCCGGGAAGCGAAACCTGGTCTTGGACATGACACTGGAAGATCCTGACGCCAAGAAAGTCTTTGAGAAAACAATGAAGCTCAGTGAATCTGAAGGAGCTCTTGAAATATCAGAAACGTCGGAATTCGCGCAGGTAAAGCCCTGGAGTGCCGAAAAACCCAACCTTTATAATTTGACGATTGCGCTCAAAGATGAAAACGGGAGCACAATAGAGGTCATTGGGCAGAAGGTCGGTTTCAGGCGCCTCGAGATCAGCAACGGCCAGTTTCTTGTAAACGGAAAGGCCATATATTTCAAGGGTGTCAATCTCCATGAGCACCATGACCGCAAAGGGCATGTAGTTGATGAGGAGACTATGATCAAAGACATCCGAACGATGAAAATGCACAACATAAATGCTGTTCGAACTTCTCATTATCCCCAACCCGAAAGGTTTTATGAGCTCTGTGATCAATACGGCTTATACGTCGTTGACGAGGCCAATATCGAGTCGCATGGTTTCGGTGCCACCAAGCAGGGTCCGTTTGACACTATACAGCACGTTGCTTATCGACCGGAATGGAAAGCGGCTCATATGGAACGAATCAAAAGAATGGTGGAACGTGACAAAAATCATCCGAGTGTCGTGATTTGGTCAATGGGAAACGAATGTGGAAACGGACCCGTATTCTTTGAAGCCTACGATTGGATCAAAAAAAGAGACCCGTCTCGTTTCGTCCAGTTCGAACAGGCCGATATGGAGAAAAACACAGACATCTTCAGCCCAATGTACGACACTATAGAGAAACTGGAAGCCTATGCACAAAACCATTCAGACAGACCCCTGGTGCTCTGTGAATACGCGCATGCGATGGGCAACAGCGTTGGAAACTTCAAAGAATATTGGGACGTAATCAAAAAGCACAAGGTGCTTCAGGGTGGCTTCATATGGGATTGGGTCGATCAGGGCCTTGTCAAGACCAATAGTGACGGAGCAGAGTTTTGGGCCTATGGAGGGGATTTCGGCCCGCCTGATGTTCCTTCGACCGGAAATTTCTGCCTGAATGGTCTTGTAGAGCCAGACCGGCGGCCCAAACCCGCACTTGAAGAAGTGAAAAAAGTTCATCAGTTCATTTCATTTGCCCTTAATGGTCAGATGAAGCCTGCCCAAAGCGAGGCCAGCTTCGAAGTTGAGATCAGCAATGGCTATGACTTTACGGATCTGAGTGAATTCAACTTTAACTGGAGTCTCAGCAGTGCAGGACAGAAACTGGCATCCGGAACGTTGGATGTCGGGACAGCGAGACCGGGTGAGCTGGTTAAAGCACCAGTACAATGGAACCTCCCTCAGGAACGCTATGGGACAGAACTCATTCTGACGATTTCTGCACAAACAAAAAACGCCAGCTCTTTGGTGCCCGAGGGTCATGAGGTCGCCTGGGAACAATTTATTCTGAGTCCGGGCGCACCCGTTTCTCTCACCGTATCGGATGAGCCTGCCCGCGTAGAGGAAAACAAGGAGAGCATTGTTGTTCGATCGGAGATGGGCAGCGTATCCTTTGATCGAAATACCGGCATCATGACCGAATTCAACATCCTCGATGAGAATATCCTAAATGAGGGAATGGGGTTCGTCCCGAATTTCTGGAGGGCACCTATTGACAATGACTTTGGAAACAACATGCACAAACGTTGCGCCGACTGGAGATACGCCAGCAAGCACAGAAAGTTGAAAGAAATTCGCTCTGAAGTTGATGGCGAGCAAGTGCGCGTTTTTGTTGCTTACCAATTGGAAAATGCCGACCAGGAGCACATGGCGGATTTCGATATCGTCTATACCTTCAATGGTTCGGGAGAGATCTTAGTGGAAAACACATTCAGGAGATTGAAAAATGATCTTTCGGAAACCCCGAGAGTAGGTTTGAATCTGGAGCTCACCAAAGACATGGAGCAGATCAGCTGGTATGGTCGGGGGCCTTTTGAGTCGTATTGGGATCGTAAGACAGGGGTTAAAATTGGCATCTATACCCGAGAAGTTCGTGACCTGTACTGGCCTTATTTGCGGCCCCAGGAAAACGGAAACCGAACCGATGTGCGATGGCTGGCGATTTTCAGCAGAGGAAAAAAACACGGCATCCTGATCAAAGGAATGCCCAACATCGATTTCAGTGCGCACCACAACCGGATAGAAGATTTTGAATCCCTGGAAAGGACAGACGGGAGAGAGTATGATGGAGAGAGAGTAAAAAGCCGTCATACTACCGACGTAGTTGAAAGGGATCTTACATCGCTGAATATTGACTATCGACAGATGGGCGTTGGCGGTGACAACAGCTGGGGAGCCAGGCCACACGAGGAGTACAGGCTGGAGGATAGTGCTTATTCTTACAGTTTCATCATTGTGCCCAAAGCCTCAAGATAGGCCTCTTGCTTTCTTTTCCATGGGGAGAAGACTGTAGAAGATAAAATCATTGACAGGGGTTTCAATTCCCAATTCATCCCCTTTGTTGACGACATAGCCGTTGAAATTTTCCAGCTCGCTGGGCCGGCCTTCCATCATGTCGCGCTGCAACGACATGGTGGTGTTGTAGTCCCCATTGTCTATCATGTCAAGGGCGAGTTGAATGTCCTTTTCACCTATGTCAACATCCTGCTTCTTCCCTACCCTGACTATCTCAGCCCCCGTCTCGATGATTTTTTCTCGCAGGAAGGCATCTTCTCGCATGACTCCAAGCACACTTCGCGTAAGTGCTCCCAGGGCGCTGATCGAGGTGATGAATAGAAACTTCAGCCAGATATCACGTTGAATGTTCTCAGACAACCTGTTCTTAAAACCCGCCTTGTCAAAAGCTGTCTTGATCTTTTGACATCGGGGGCTGAG
>CBDUAY010000116.1:0-7752 GCA_965365245.1 uncultured Flavobacteriaceae bacterium
GTCTGTCTCTGCTCTCTCTTAGTGATTCTTCCATGCTTCCTGCGATTGCCAACAAGTTCAGCAAAGAGGAGATGCGTATCTATTTGTCTCTGCTGAAATCAAACCGCATGAAGACTTCATCGGTTGGAAGATTGTTTGACGCCACGGCTTCGCTATTGGGTCTCTGTGACCGAAACAGCTATGAAGGAGAGGCTGCCATATTGCTCGAGAATCACGCAGGGAGTTATGACTTCAAAACTTGCAGATCCCTTTTAGAGGGGGGAAAAATGGGGCCTTTCTCTCCAAAAGAGCTCATAAGGAAGATTTACGAGGAGAAGGAACAGGGAGAAAATACAGAAGTGCTCTCCATCAACTTCCTCTTCAGCCTGGCCTCGGTTGTAAAAACAATGGCTGAGCGATCAGGTGCCAGGAAAGTTGCTTTCAGCGGGGGTGTCTTTCAGAATTCGATTCTGGTGGATATGGTTCGGGAAATGCTGCGAAGTGAGTTTGACACGTATTTTAATGTTAACTTAGCTCCTAATGACGAGAATATAGCACATGGACAAATTATGTACCATCTGAATCAGGTACATTAAGATATCATGAACATCAATAAAACGGGGTGTGAATATATCGGGTGCATTTAGTGAGGATTGAATATCTAAATCCACTCTGAAAGGAATAGTATGAAGTATCTCAAGGAATACAGGAACAGAGAAGCCACCGAAAGAGTGCTGCGGGAAATTGAAAAAACCTGCCGTGGCACCTGGAACATAATGGAGGTATGCGGAGGGCAGACCCATGGTCTGGTTAAAAACGGAATCCTGGAAATGCTCCCGGAGAACATTCGCATGATCCATGGCCCGGGTTGCCCGGTTTGCGTGACCCCTGTAAGCCTGATTGACAAGGCCGTAGAGCTGTTGAGTCAGGGGGCTGTTGTTTGCTCCTTCGGCGACATGATTCGTGTGCCGGGCTCCGAAATGAGCTTGTTGGAAGCAAAGGCACGCGGAGGTGACCTTCGGGTTCTATATTCTCCTCTCGAAGCGGTGAAGGTTGCCCGAAACAATCCCGACAAGGAAGTTGTGTTCTTCGCCGTTGGCTTTGAGACGACAGCACCTGCTAATGCTCTGTCACTTTTGCACGCGAAGAAGGAGGGTCTGCGCAATTACTCGCTCCTGGTTTCACACGTGCTCGTACCTCCGGCGATCGAGGCCATTCTTGACGATGAATTCAATACCATAGATGCCTTTTTGGGTGCAGGACATGTTTGTGCAATAATGGGCTACAAGGATTATTATCCATTGGTAAAGAAGTATGAGATTCCCATTGTGATCACAGGCTTCGAGCCACTCGATCTGGTACAGGGTATTTGGATGGCTGTCAAGCAACTCGAAGAGGGGAGGCGTGAGGTGGAAAATCAATACACTCGGGTGGTAAAGGAAGAAGGAAACCTTAAGGCTATCGAAGTGATCCGGGAGGTTTTTGAAGTAGGAGACCGGGAATGGCGGGGAATCGGGATGATTCCCAAGAGCGGATATAAGATCAAAGATAAGTACAGGGACTTCGATGCAGAGAGCAAGTTTGGAATCGACCACATCAAGGTTTCGGAAAGCCCCGAATGCATAGCCGGTCAGATACTGAGGGGCTTGAAAAAGCCAAATGACTGTGCCCAATTCGGAAAAGGCTGCACCCCGATGAATCCGCTTGGGGCACCTATGGTATCCTCCGAAGGAGCCTGTAGTGCCTATTACAATTACAGCCGCTCCGTGGTGTGATTTTTATGTGCTCAGAAATGAACTACTGAAAAAGCAATTATTCAACTACTGAAAATGAAAAAAACAGATACAGGTTTTGATGCTATCAATCTCGGACACGGGAGCGGTGGAGTCATGACCCGCGACCTCCTGGATCAGGTGATCTTCAAGATTCTTGGGAATGAGCTACTGGACAAAAAGCACGATGGTTCCGTGGTTCAGTTCGACGGGCCCATGGCTGTGTCTACGGACAGCTTCGTGGTGTCCCCCATATTTTTCAAGGGGTGAAACATCGGTGAGCTGGCGGTTCATGGCACGGTGAACGATGTGGCCATGTGCGGTGCCATACCCAGATATCTTTCACTCGCCTTTATCGTGGAGGAAGGTCTTGGCATGGAAGAATTCGTGGAGGTTGTCAAGTCGGTCAAACGAGCTGCAGATAAAAGTGGCGTCCAGATCATTACGGGTGACACCAAGGTTGTTGAAAGAGGCAAAGGCGATAAGATTTTCATCAATACCACCGGCTTTGGTGAGGTGCATCCCAGGGCGAACATTGCCGTCAAAAACATTCGGGAAGGCGACAAAATTCTCGTCAACGGACTGATAGCACAGCATGGCATGGCGATAATGTCTGAGCGCGAAGGGCTGGAATTTGAATCGGCCATAGTAAGCGACAGTACAAATCTCAATGGTCTCGTCTTGAAGCTTTTGGATCGATTTGGAGATAAAATCCACTTTTTACGGGACCCTACCCGCGGAGGTTTGGCCAGCGTGCTTTCTGAGATTGCAGTCGACGCAAAAGTGGGCATTGAAATTTTTGAGGATCAGCTTCCTCTGGAGAAACAGGTCTCTGCCGCCTGTGAAATGCTTGGGCTCGATCCGCTGTACGTGGCGAATGAAGGATTGTTCGCTGTGTTTGTGGATCCGGAGATTGAGCAGGAGGCTTTAGAACTTATGCGACTGGATGAAACGGGTCGATCAGCGACGCGGGTGGGGGAGGTGACTTCTACCCATTTGGGCAAAGTCATTCTACACAGTGAAATCGGAGGCAAGAGAATCGTCACTCCGCTGATCGGGGAACAGCTCCCGAGAATCTGCTGAACAATATCGGTGATTGGTCCCTAAAGCATCCAGTAGATCCCGATCAGGATGGCGAGCAATCCGCCAATGAATCGAATTCCAAGAAAGAGGTTTTTGTTGTGACCGTTTTGGGCGAAGGACGAGACGGTTCCCATCAAAAGGGCGAACAGGGTCATTGCCAGCACTGTGCCGAAAATGAAACCCAGGATGTAAAGAACGGCATCCGAAGAGTCGCCAAATGAGGCTACGGGCAAAAACAAGATGAAATGGGCAACCCCTGCAAGCCCGTGTAAAACGCCAACCGAGAACGCGGTGAGAAATCCCTGCCTTTCAGTCTTGGCATGTCTGTGGTCATGCGCAGGTCTTTCTTCATGAGAATGAGCGTGCTTGTGAATCATGGGCTGATCCGCGTGCACATGCAGGTGGCTGTGGTCTCCGTTTTCTTTGTAAATCTTGTAAAAGGCCCAGATTCCGATCAAAATCAGGACAAGACCCACCAGCTGCTCGCTGTAATTAGAAATCATTTCGATGGGAATCACTTCCCGGAATCCGAGAAAGAGACTTCCAATTAACAGCATTCCGAAAACGTGGCCCAAACCCCAAAAAAGTCCAATTTTCCATGCTCTTCTTTTTGATTCAATTGCAAAGGGGGCCACTGCCGCAAGATGATCAGGGCCCATAAGAACATGAAGAACCGCGGCTATGCAGCCAGCAGCCAATGGAAATGTCATCTGCTCTGCGATCTCAAGAACCATTTGTAGAAGATTACCCCGCCAACGGGATCGTCAGAATCAAACATACGACAAAAAACATCGATAAAAGCTGATCGATGACAGGTTTGACCTTAGATTTTGACCAGTTGAAATTTCTTGTTCTTTTCTACTAGTTTCAGAACACTGACCTTTTCGTTCTGACCTTTACGGGCCCAGTTTCTGATCTCGGTGACTTTTAAATAGGTGGGTTTGTTTGATTTGTTTCCGAAATAGGTAAGATTCACCAGCCATCCGTTCTGATCCAGCTGATCAATGATATATTCCCTGGACGAATATCCCCGGGTCTTCTCATCATTGATCTGCTCATCATTGTATTCGTAGGTATGGATAAAGGAGTAGGCCTGGCCTTGCGGATTCACAAACTCCAGTTCGAATTCGGCTTCGGAGTTGTCCCATTCAAAGATCATGCGCAGGTCTTTAGGCACATCTTTCAGCGGGTTTTTCGAAATGAAAGCCTCTTTCGGCCGGAAGCCTTTGGGCATGCGGTAGTGAATCTCCTCCATCTCGTGATAAATAGTCTCACCGATGGAGCTGCCTCCCAGGGTTTTCACCTTGTTTAGATAGTACATGTAGTAGTTCCAACTATTCTCTATCATGCCAATCGATCTGTAGGTACTTGCGAGATCACGATAGGATTGTGAGTATTCGGGACGAAGGGAAAGAACTCTCAGATATGCGCGCAAAGCTTCCACATCCATGTCCTTCTCCTGGTAGAAATAGGCCAGGGATTTCAGCCCAACCGGGTCGTAGAACAAATTTTCCTGCATCGCATTCAACACCTTCATTGAAGCTTCTTTGTCGCTTTCCTTTTCCATCAGCTGCCGGGCATAATCCAGGTAAAACGTAGCATCGTCTTTATAGACAGGCAGAAACTTCTCAAAGCTCTCCAACGTTTCCTCACTGCTTGTGAATCCTTGAAGAGCATTGTAATAGCTCGGCTTCACATAGGATTGATTCGCGAAAGACACCGCGTCCTTTTTATAAAGATTCAGATTCGTCCCCGTTGAAAAGTTGATTTTTTGCGGAACCTTTTGACCCAGTGCTTTATCAAGAGTTCTGACGATGATCACACCGCCAGAACCAAGAGCGCCGTAACGGGCAATGCCTCCCGGCGATTTGATGACGTTGATGCTTTCAATGTTGTTCAGGTCGACATAAGGCGGTTCCCCCTCAAAGAGAACGCCGTCAATTTCCCAAAGCGCAGGCCCACCGCTGTTCCTGAGCTGTACTCTTTGTTCCATGTTAACGTTGTAAACCTGGTAACCCGGAATCTTACCTCTCAATGCGTCAACCAGGTCGACCCCGGCAAGGTTGAGATCCTTCCCTGCCAGATAGTTCGAGGAGAAACCCAGTTTCTTGCGGTCCACCTTACCGTAATAGGAATCGAACTCATCGGGTACGTCCACGCTATTCCCGGAAGCGTTGAGCTTCACCTCACTAAGCATCCTGGATTCCCTGACAAGGGATACATCCAAACTGCGAGTGACATCCTCGACGATGATCTCCATGCTCTTTAAACCCAAATGTGAGAACACCAGAATCTCGCCTTTAGCCGCCTTGATATTGTAAAAACCTTTCTCATCTGTAATCGTCTCACGTGATGAATCTTTTACAGCGACGCGCACATTCGGCAGCACGGATCCCTTACCTGTCACATAACCTGTGATTTCCCGTACAGAAGAATCAGGACCTGGTTCGTCGGGCATAACTGTTTCGTCGAAAAATTTTGAATTTTTAACGTATGCAGCTGTTTCCGCCTGGGCGGGAATGGCAAACAGCAAAATAAGAACAGGAATTAGAATGCGGCTTATGCTAATGTGACCCCGAAGAGGGATGGAGAATGGCGTCGACATGATTTTAAGTTTTAATGTGATGAACAAACTTGACTTACTGACATCAAAAAATGTACCAAATAAATGGCCTCATCAGGTCGCAGGCCAGTTTGAAGCGACGAGATAAATGTAAAATCCGAAGAAAAACAAGCTAAGTACCAGCTTGAGTCCTGTGGAAGTCAGGAACCCGAGGAAGGATCCGACGGCTGAGCGCCAGGCTCTTTTAAGGTCGTCTTTTTTGTATATGATCTCCCCTATGAAGGCCCCGAGGAAGGCTCCGATTACAAATCCCAGAGGAATCGGTAGAAACAGACCTACTACAAGTCCTATGGTGGCTCCCGTCGCCCCTTTTTTGCTGCCCCCAAATTTTTTGGCCCCGATAGATGGTATCAGGTAATCCAAGATGAAAATTCCCAACGATAAAACAAAGGTAATGACCAGAACGTAGTAATTCATTTCCACCCAGGAGCTCAGATAGATGCTCAACAGCCCGAACCATCCCATCAACGGACCCGGAAGTACCGGCAACACAGATCCGGCTATGCCGACCAGAATCAGGACGAATCCTAAAATGACAAGAAACAGATCCATTTTTTTAATTTGATACAAGATAATCAATCGGGTCGAAACATGAGGCAAAGCCTCGCAATGCAAGTATTAACAATTCCTTCAAGTTTTGTACAAAAGCCCCTGAATGTCAAAAATATTCGTACTTTCACCTTGTATACCGGTTCACAATGTTTTCAAGGCTTGTCGCGCTCATAATCATCTTTGTATTGACGATTTCGTGTGATTTCAGAACACGCAGACAAACGACGCTTCTGAAAGAAATGGCGGCGGATACTATTGTCAACTACAACGCCGTGGACGTTTACCCTCTTTTCCTGGATTGCAACAATTGCGATACTTCCGAGAAACAGAATCTTTGTTTTGAGATGGAGCTGGCAAGACGCCTTCAACGAGCCTTCGAAGAGCAGAGCATCGGTTCGGTCAGAATGGAGGCAGATACGATCAAAGTCGATATACTGGTCAATACAGAGGGTAGCATCTCTGTTGTCGAGATACACAGACCCGAGGGCGTAGGATCCGAACTTGTTGAGTTGGACAGCCTTCTCTACCGAAGCGTGGCCGCCCTTCCAAGCGTTATACAGCCCGCGCTGAAAAGAGGCATCCCGGTCAGTTCCATGTATCAATTGCCCGTAATCGTTTCAACCATCGACTGAGTCTATTTTTTAAAGGATCGCCCTTTCCATTCATAGCTGCCACTGAAGGATAGAAGCGCCACCCAAACAACGAAAAACGGGTAGAGAAAGCTCGACATGACAAAAGACTTCATAGCCTCTTCTTGTTCCCAGATAGATGCCGTGTTATAAATCAAAAGAAAGTCCACATTGAGCTTCATGACGAACAGGATGCCGAGATAGATCCAGGGCATGGATCCGGTTATCCCCAAAACCAATCCGACAATCAGTGAGAAGTTGGCGAGAAGCACGAGAATGCCAACAGTTTTTGCGAATCCATTTTTATAGGCAGTAGATTTTGAAGCCCATCTTTTGCGCTGTTCGATGAGCGCTTTCCAGGTTTCTTTGGGCTGGGTTTGGACGAGAGCCGATTCAGACTTTATGAAGTACACCTCGTTTCCATGACTCTGAAGCATCTTCTCCAGCAAAAACACGTCGTCACCACTGGCTATTTCTTTGTTTCCCTCATATCCCCCGAGATCCAGGAAAGTCTCTTTGCAATAGCAGATATTGGCCCCATTGCACATGAAGGGTCGCAGAAAGGGAATAGAGTCTTTCCCCCCGAAGCCGCCCATGGTCGATCCTTGAAGGCTGAGAAAATCCAGGGATTGAAAACGGTGCAGAAAGGAATCCTCAGTCGCACAGATTACAGGTCCGGCCACCATTTTTGCCGGATTATCTTTTAAGAACTGGTCATATGCGTTCAAAAAGTCAGGACCAAAGACACAGTCGGCGTCTGTAGTGATAATCCAATCAAACGAAGCTTCTCTTATGCCCATTTCAAGGGCATCCTTTTTGGGAGAAGAAGATGGCGTATTGAATTCATAGATTCTCATTTTGAGAGTGGTAAGATCATTTTGCAGCGATTTCAGAAGATCCAGGGATCCGTCCCCGGAATCATCGTCGATGAGTATCACCTCGAACTTATCTTTGGGATAATTGAGTTGCTCGAGGTGCTTTGTCAACATAGGTAAATTGTCCTTTTCGTCCCTGAAGACTACAAGAATTGAAAAGGAATTCAGTGGTTTCAGGGTTCCCGGTTCGAAGGGAGGAAGCCGCCTCAAACCCAAAGTGAAGGCAGCAATGAGAACCA
>CBDUAY010000117.1:0-7547 GCA_965365245.1 uncultured Flavobacteriaceae bacterium
CAGGAAGACATCTTTATCGTCCATTTGGACTATCCTCGATGCATTATCAATCTATTGAATGATGAAGTCGAATGGCTGGAGGAGCCTGAGGGATCTGAGGCTGAACTCAGTGTTGCGGTTGCCGAGCTTGTCGAGGACGCCAGTCGGTTTTACGATCGGGAAATGCAGCGCTATGACGAGGAATAAGGTAGGAGAGGAGTGAATGCGCCTATCCTTTTTTGACCAATTCCAGCTGGTCAAGGTCTGTTTTGGCCGTGAACATGCCATAGTTTATCGTGGCGATGTTCTTCTCGATCTTCTCCACTGAGCCCTTGGCGTTCCCGTCTTTTAAGCGAACAATGTCATTGACTTTGAACTGATAGCCGTCTATGACAAGCGCCTTCTCCCGTTTTTCCTGTTTCTTCTCTTCGCGGACTTTTTCAATTTCCGGAATTACCTTTTTTTCTATTTCTTTTAAAGCCTCTCGCTTCTTTTTTTCTTCGAGTTTAAGCTGTTTGTTGATCCGGGTGCGCTCTCGTTTTGACAACGGGCGCTCTTTTTCATCATTTTTCTTGAGCCTTTCCGCTTCTATTTTTTCTTTCTTTTTTTCCTCGAATCGCGTCTTTTCAATCAGGGACCATTTTGTGAACTCGGCGACAAGCTGTTTCTTGTTTCCGGTCTGGAAAAATCGATTGAACAGCTCATTGGTCTTTCTTCCAAAGGAGAGCATTTTCTGATTCGAGTCGTAGAGTGCCTGAAAGGATTCGATGCGGTCCTTTATTTTTTGCTGTTGTTTCAACAGCTCCTCCTGGCCTTCTTTCGACTCCAGCTGCTGTTTCTCCAAAAGGTTTGTCTTCTTTCGCAGCTGGTTGCGCTCTTTCTGCAGGCTAGCTATGGTCTTGTCAAGACGCAGCTTTTCCCGCTCCACTTTTTTCTTGGCTCGATTGATCAGTCGATATGGGATCCCGTTTTTTTGAGCCACTTCGAAGGTAAAGGAGCTACCTGCCTGACCCGTGTTGAGCTGATAAAGAGGTTCGAGCGATCCCTGGTCAAACTGCATGTTTGCATTCGTGGCGTGCTCGAGTTCATTGGCCAGGACCTTGAGGTTGGAATAGTGGGTGGTGATGATTCCGAAGGCTCCTTTTTCATAGAACTCTTCCAAAAAAACTTCGGCAAGAGCGCCACCCAGCTCCGGATCGCTGCCGGTTCCGAACTCATCGATGAGAAACAATGTATTGCCGTTGCAGGCCTTGAGAAAACCCCTCATATTCTTGAGCCTGTAGCTGTAAGTGCTGAGCTGGTTCTCAATGGACTGGTTGTCGCCGATGTCGGTCAGCACTTTGTCAAAAACGCTCAGGCTGCTCCGCTCATGAACCGGGATGAGTATTCCGCTCTGCAGCATGACCTGGAGCAGACCGACAGTTTTCAGGGTGATGCTCTTTCCACCGGCATTGGGCCCTGAAATGACGATGATTTGCTGATCTGAATTCAGTTCCAGTGATTGAGGAATGACGGGTATGCCCTTGGCCTTGTTCTCAGCCCATAAAATAGGATGGTAGGCCTCTCGAAGGTAAATTCGCTTTTCTCTCTCTATGTTTGGCAGACAGGCCCCAGTTTCTTTCGCGTATTTGGCTCTGGCTCCGACGGTGTCCAGGTGACCGAGATAATCCTGGTATTTGGCAAGCAGCTCCCTGTAAGGACGAATCGTATCGGTCAGAGCTTTCAAAATCTTGACCACTTCCTCCTTTTCCTCGTATTTCATGTTCTGCAACTCCCGGGTCAGCTGCAATGTTGATTCCGGCGCGATATACACGATGCTGCCGGTTTTCGAGTTGCCCATGATGGCTCCACGGACCTTTTTGCGATACATGGCCTGGACGGCCAAAACGCGTTGATTGTCAACCACGCTTTCGCGGATTTCATCCAGATACCCCTGGCTTGCATAGTGTGCCAGCGATTTGTTGAAGCTGCTTCCCAATTTTCCACGGATGGAACCAATTTGCTTTCGGATGGAGAGCAGTGTCTCGGAGGCCTTGTCAAGAACCTCTCCGTGGGGAGAAATGACGCGCTGGATATTTTTCTGAATGTCCTGGGTCCTGTCAAGATCAAGCGATTCTTCGTAGAGCACGGGGTAGTATTCCTTGAATTTCTCCAAAAAGCCCAGCAGGATATTGACGTTTTCGGAAATTGAGGCAAGCTTGTTGAAGGCTTCAGCCTCTAAAAAGCTGTCTTCGATTCCCAGCAGGTGAAGTTCCCTGGTTATCTCCTCGAAGTAGTGGTTTGGGATGCGGTTTTCATTTTCAAAAGAAGCTAGGTACTCATTGACCTGGTTCAGCTCCGACTTCATTTCAAGGGCCCGTGAAATGGGACGCAACGCTCGAACCCGTTCCCTTCCAAGATCAGAGACGCAGTACTCCTCAATCATCGAAAGGACGGTTGAGAATTCGAGATCGCTCAGTGTTTTTTCTGTTATTCTATTGGCCAAAACCCTACATTTGTACCTGGCAAAAATAACCAAAAAAAAGACTATGGAGGTTCAAATCTCTACGAGCTGGAAACCTGTTTTGCAGGAGGAATTCAGGAAGGATTACTTTGAGAACCTCGCCCGATTTGTAAAGTCGGAGTACAGGTCTTTCAAGTGCTATCCTCCGGGAAGTGAGATTTTCGCCGCGTTTGACCATTGCTCCTTTGAGGATGTAAAAGTCGTCATCCTCGGCCAGGACCCTTATCATGGCAACGGTCAGGCGAATGGTCTTTGTTTCTCCGTACACGAGGGAATTGCTCATCCACCCTCGCTGATCAATATTTTCAAGGAGCTGGAATCTGATCTTCAAAAACCTTATCCGGTCAGTGGCGATCTGACCCACTGGGCAGACCAGGGGGTTCTGCTTCTCAATGCCACACTAACGGTTCGGGAAGGACAGGCCGCTTCTCATCAAAACAAGGGATGGGAGAATTTCACGGATCGGGTCATCGAGGAGCTTTCAAAAAAGAAAGAAGGTCTCGTATTTTTGTTGTGGGGCGGTTATGCCAAGCGAAAAGGACGCGTGATCGATACTTCAAAACATCTTGTGCTGAACAGCGGACATCCCTCACCCTTGAGCGCAAACCGCGGGTACTGGTTCGGCAATCGACACTTCAGCAAAACAAATGACTACCTTTTGTCTCGGGGCAGGAAACCCATTGATTGGTAGATCCCCAGGCTAGGCCCCGGTCCTAATTTTTTGAAGGTACATTCTTAAGGATTTCAAGAAGGAAGCTCCAAAACCTCTTTACGGAAGTGATGCTGGCTCTCTCGTCGGGAGAGTGCGCCCCTTTGATCGTGGGTCCAAACGAGATCATGTCCATCCCGGGATAATGGGAACCGATAATGCCGCATTCCAGTCCAGCGTGGCAAGCCACGACCTTGGGCTCCTCCGAAAAAAGATCCGAATAGACCTGTTTCAGCACTTTTAGAATGGGAGAATTTCCATTTGGGCTCCAACCGGGATAGGAACCTGAAAAGCTCACTTCAAAACCTTTCTTCTCGAAGTTGACTCTCAGTAGCTCCTGCACTTCCTTTTTACTCTCTTCCACAGACGAGCGCGTCAGGCATTCGATCTTCATGGTTCCGTCCTTCACGGTGACTTTGGCAATGTTATTTGAGGCCTCGACCAGATCGGGTATCTCAGGGCTCATTTTGTAAACCCCGTTCAGGGCCTGGCCGACGCTTTCAAGCAGCGCATCTTGATCATCTGTTATAAGGACCTCTTTCAGGCCTTCCTGTTCTTCGATCTTGATCTCCAGATTGGGTTCGATCTCCGAAAAGCTCTGTTTCAAGATCAAGGCTACTTCTTCAAAGCGCTTCATGCTGGTTTTAAGGTTCTCCTCCGGGATCACAATGTTTGCAAAACTCTCCCGGGGGATGGCGTTGCGAAGGCTTCCTCCCTCCAGCGAACTGAGACGAATTTCATTTCGCATATGAACGAGAACCCCGTTCATAATTTTATTGGCATTGCCAAGTCCCTTGTGTATGTCCATTCCCGAATGACCGCCCTGAAGGCCGGTCACCGAGATTCTATAGGATTTGACATCCTTTTCAGGTTGCTCGACCTGGTAGTCTTTAACCGCAGTCACGTCAATACCCCCGGCACAGCCGATGTCGATTTCATCATCTTCTTCGGTGTCCAGGTTCAGCAGGATTTCCCCCTCCAGATACCCGGGTTGCAGGCCTTGAGCTCCGGTCATGCCTGTTTCTTCATCGATTGTGAAGAGGGCTTCAAGGGCGGGGTGGGCGATGCTCGAGCTCCTGAGCACTCCCATGATCGCCGCAACCCCAAGTCCGTTGTCAGCGCCCAGCGTGGTCCCATCTGCCTTAACCCAATCCCCATCGATCAACATCCTGATGCCCTCATTGTCAAAGTCGAAGTCTGAATCAGCATTTTTTTGGTGCACCATATCCAGGTGGCTCTGCATCACAACCGTCTTACGGCTCTCCATGCCCGGAGTCGCAGGTTTTCGAATGATCACATTGCCAACAGGATCCACCGTTGTCTCCAGGCCGAGATTCTTTCCGAACTCTACCATGAATTCTATGATGCGTTCTTCTTTTTTGGAAGCCCGGGGGATCGCGTTTATGGCCGCGAAATTTTCCCAAACTTCTTTGGGATCGAGCTCTTTGACAACAGATTCAGTCATATTTAAAGGGGTATTTTATTCGTTTGAGAATTGATTAATCCAGGTCTATGACAACTTCTTCCAGGGGCTTTCTGATTTTCGCCAGACCATTGGTCGGATCATCTGCCGCGCGATATCCTACCGGGAGTAACAAGGCTGATTTCAAGTTTCGTTGCGATAGGCCCAGCACTTCATCTACCTTCGAGGGAATGAACCCTTCCATGGGGCAGGAGTCGATTCTGAGCTCGGCACAAACGGTCATCAGATTGCCCAGTGCGATATAGGCCTGGTACATAGATTCGCGCTCAAGGACTACAGGCTCTTTTTTCAAGTAGATTTCCTTGAGCTGTCCCCTGAATTTTTCGATGATCTCTTCTTTGGTCCCCCGGAGCTTTCTCTCGAGGTCAAACTTGGCATCGACTGCCTCCGGCCCATAATCGGTTTCCGTACAGATCACCAAAAGATGTGAACATGTGGTGACCTGAGGCTGATAATAGGCCAGTGGGAATAGCTTTGATTTGAGCTCCTCGGATTGTATAACCAGCATTTTCAATGGTTGAAGACCATAGGAGGTCGCAGTGAGGTTGAATGCTTTCTTGAGCACCATCAACTGATCCTCGCCCAGTTTTTTCGTCTTGTCGAATTTCTTGCAGGCATATCGCCATTCCAGATTGTCAATGATGTCCATGTTCGTTATGTGTTTTTTCCGTTTTGATCAATCGAGGGCCTGCATGGTCACAAGTTTGTGATAGGCACCTTTCTTTTCGAGCAATTCCGTGTGTTTTCCCTGTTCGACTATTTCTCCTTTGTGCACGACGACTATCCTGTCTGCCTTTTGGATTGTCGAAAGCCTGTGAGCGATGACCACCGAAGTCCTGTTCTCCATCATCTTTTCCAGGGCCTGCTGCACCAGCTGTTCCGATTCGGTATCCAGGGCCGAAGTGGCCTCATCCAGGATCATGATTGGCGGGTTTTTCAGGACGGCGCGCGCAATTGAGAGTCGCTGTCGCTGACCCCCGGAAAGCAGGTTTCCACTATCTCCAATATTGCTTTCGTATTTCTTTGGCAGCTCCTCAACAAACTCATGGGCATTGGCAATCCGCGCAGCTTCCTCCACATCTTGATCTGTTGCCTGGTCTACCCCAAGCATTATATTGTTTTTAACCGAGTCATTGAACAATATGGACTCCTGGGTGACCAGGCCCATGAGCTCCCTCAGGGATTCCAATTTGATTTCCTTCAGATTAACCCCGTCAAGCAGGATTTCACCTTCATTGACATCGTAGAATCTCGGGATCAGGTTGGCAAGAGTTGACTTGCCGCTTCCGGACTGTCCTACAAGCGCCACTGATTGTCCTTTTGGTATGCGAAGCGAAAGGTTTCGGATCACGTACTCATCCTGGTATTTGAAGGAGATGTTTCTCAGTTCAATTTCTTTCTCGAAGCCTTCCTTTTCGATCGCGTTGGGAGCGTCCTGGATCGGATTCTCGGCTTCGAGCACCGAGACGATCCTCTCTGCCGAGGCATTCCCTTTCTGTATGCTGAAGATCGCCTTCGAAATAGCTTTGGCCGGATTCAAAATGAGATAAAAAAGGCCGATATACCCCAGGAATTCCTGTGGCTTCATTTCGTCTTCGCCCAGCAAAACGATTCGACCACCGTAGAAGAGAATGGAGATGATTGTTGCAGATCCCAGGAACTCGCTCATCGGTGACGCCAGGTTTTTCCTGTTCATGACGCTGTTCATCAATTTTCTGAGACGCGTGGTCGATTCCCGGAACTTATTGTACATTTTCGACTCGGCGGTAAAGCTCTTGATCACTTTCAGCCCGGTCAGGGTCTCATCCACAAAGGATAAAAACGTGCCTGTTTCTTGCTGAGCCAGCAACGATTTCGCTTTCAGTCGTTTGCTGACCGAAGAAATAAGAATTCCGGAAACGGGCAGCAGGATAAATGCAAAGAAGGTGAGCTTGGCGCTTATCGCAAACATCGAAATCAAGGTGAATGCTATCGTGAGCGGTTCACTAAACAAGGCCTCGAGTGTGTTGAGAAAGGAGGTTTCGATTTCCTGCACGTCATTGGAAATTCGAGCCATGGTATCGCCTTTCTTTTTCTCAGAATAATAGGAGATGGGCAGGGATAGAATTTTGGAATACAAGCTGTCTCTCAGGTCCTTGACAACTCCTGTAAGAAGAAATGTCATTACGTAAAGTGCCAAATACCTGAAAAGGTTCTTGAAAAAGAACATGGAGAAACTGATCAGGCAAATAAAGACCAGCGCTTTCTCAACTCCTCCTGTCGCCATCATGTCAGAAACGTAAAAGTTGAGGCTGTCCTGAACGTAATCATAAATACCTGTAATGCCTTTAAAAACAGGTTTTTCTGTTACTTTCTCCTCCCGTCCGAAAAGAATTCCTAAAACGGGAATAAAGGTCAGGACCGACAGCACGTTGAAAATGGCGTACAGGATGTTGAAAAAAATGTTCATCCAGGCAAACCTCATATAGGGCCTGGCGAAGCGCATGATTTTCCTGAAATAGCTCATATTTTGTCCGTCCTCGTTCTGCTCATCCCTAAAGATTGAACTCCTTGATTATGTCTCTGATTTTCTGATCGAGACGAGACTCTGCCTCTTTGGCCTCTTCCAGGCTGTTCATTGGACCATTGACGCTGAAATAGAATTTGATTTTGGGTTCCGTTCCGCTCGGACGAGCCGCCATCCGCGTTCCTTCCGTGGTTTCGTAAATCAAAACGTTGGATTTTGGCAGATCGATTTTATGCTCTTCTCCTGTAATGAGATCCTTGCAAATTGAGGATTCGTAGTCAAAAAGATATTTCACCGGTTCGCCATGTATCTCGTGAACAGGATTGTTCCTCATGTCGATCATCATCTGCTTGATCTCCTGAGCCCC
>CBDUAY010000118.1:0-7503 GCA_965365245.1 uncultured Flavobacteriaceae bacterium
CAGGCAAACGACAGCTATAAAATGCCACGACATATGGTACGATTTTGCTCATCCACGCCTCCGTTTTATCCTGGAATCTCATTCTCCTGAATCCAAAGATGAATATTCTCTAACCCTTCCAGAAATGGAGGGGTTTATTGTTGATAAGGATCAATGCTTTTCATGATCTAAATCATTATTTAGGACGTTTTTGGTGTGTTTCTTTATATCATGGTTAAAAATATACTCTTCACTTTACTTATTCTTGTTGGTTTGCTCGGGTGTGCTAATGATGAAGACCCCGACCCAAATCCTGATCCTATTGTAGATACCGATTTAGTCGGTATGACTCTCATCCCAGACCCTTGTTTTGAGCAAAACCTCATTTGGGCTGGTATTGATTCAGATGAAATAGTTAATGGTCAGGTTGCTACGTCAGATATCGAGGAAATATCCGAAATGCGGTTGGGGTATAATTGCATCACTGATTTAACAGGGTTACAAGACTTTAAAAATTTGAAGGTATTGCGGTTTTTCAGTGATATTCACAATCATGAACTGACATCCTTCGATGCTGCACTAGCTCCATCTTTGGAAGTTCTTACTTTTTTTGAATATCCTAAACTAACAGAATTGAAAGTTGATCAAGCTCCAAACTTAGTTCGCCTAGAGGTGAGTGGAACTGAAATCAGTGAATTGGACTTGTCGAAAAACGAGAACCTAACTTATTTAATTCTAAATAACAATCGGATTACGAGTATCAACATAGAGCAAAATATTCTCTTACAAGAGGTTTATATCAATGAAGGTTTGATTCCAGATTCATTTAATATGATAGATGTTTCAAATAACACTCAGTTAAGAGTTCTCGCCTTTCGGGGGCTTCCAATAAAGCAAATTGATGTTTCTAACAATACCGAACTAACTCATATTTCGCTGGGAAATTGTCAGATCTCCAGTTTAGATGTTTCCAAAAATACCAAATTGGATATCCTGGATGTTCGGGACAACCAGATAGAATCAATTGATGTATCGAAGAATCCCAAATTGATTCAGCTTGAATGTTGCAACAATCAATTAAAGTCATTAGATGTCACATTTAATACCGAACTGACAAATTTAGAGTGCCAGGACAATAGAATTTCCTCCTTAAACATAGAATCAAATAATAAACTCCACATTTTTCAATGTTACAACAATGAATTGACGGAACTGTATGCAAATAATGGAAATAATTCAAATCTTGAATGGTTTGATGCGACTGGGAATCCGGAATTAGTATGTATTGAAGTAGATGATTCGGATATGGCTAACGCTGGGTCAGGGGTATACGAACGATGGCAGATCGATTCTCAAGTTACCTATTCGAACGATTGCCAATAGATATTGGTAGTCGACGCTTAGTTATCTTCGGAAGAAATCAAAGTATTTCCCAATCCTGCAGAAAGTTCATTGAGCATTACAAGTCAGATATTTGTTATCGAAAAGATTCAGATTTATAATACCCTTTTGCAGCTGTTCATTGAAACGGAATTAGAACCTATAGGTGTGGAGACGGATTAAATAGAGGATTGTACTTCACAAGAACCAAACCGACAAGCGATCGGTAACTACGAGCTTTAACAAAAATTAATCAAGGAAAAAAAAGGAGATAATATATTACTCACTGATGACCAATATTGCGTCATGGAATCAAATATAATATTCAAGCGCACGATATTGTTACCCATGGTTACTTGCACTGCCCTCTTTTTCAATCTCGAGGGCGGGGATCTTCACGATTTCAAAGGTCGCTGAGGCCAGCATGACCTTGTCGTTGGTTTTCTGAATCTCTTTGCCGATAAGATCGTTCAGAAGGTGCTTTACATACCGCCGTTTCTTATAATCGACTATGTATCTCAAGTTAAAACGGATCCAATTGTCTGTCAACGTAATCGCCAGCGTGGGCTCCACCTGAGCATCCTCGATATAGTACTTGTCAACCACGTGCTTCCATTTTGAGATGGACTCGGTGACATATCCAGAAAGGTTCTCCCTGGCGACCCGAATCACGATTTCTTTGGCCAGCTCCAGGTCGGATCCATAGCGAATCGGCAAATCAATTTCGTCCCAGATAAATGGGAAGTCCCTGGAATAATTGTAGATCGGACCCCTGAAGACAAAGGCATTGCTTAGTTTCACGATCCGTCCGCTGTAATTGTCACTGCTGACCCATTCCCCAATTTCCATCATGGTAGTGTAAATGCTGTCAATGTCGATAACGTCGCCTTTTATCTGATTGATTTCAATCCGGTCACCCGGTTTGTACACATTGACAAAAAAGATATAAATGGAGCCCGCAATACTTAGAATCAGCTCCTGTAGGGTAATGGTTATACCTGCGGTCAAGAGGCCTATTGCGAGAGCAAAATCTTTGATGTTCCCTGTGAAGTAGGAAATAGTCAGGAAGAGCAAAAAGATATAGCCAACGACTTCAATTCCTTTTTGAGATTTGTATCGAGTCCCGGTGTCGGGCATTTTCTTACGGATGAATTTCCTCAGGAACTGAATCAGAGCGATGATAGTGACAACCCAGATTAAATAGCGGATGAGAGAGACCGAGGAGGGATTCTCCTGGATCCATTCCCTGATGAGATCTATCGTTTTCACGAGTTAAGAATATCTGCACAGCCCATAGTCAAGGCCATCCTTAAAGTTAGCGAAATTCAATGAATAATAAAAGCCCGAGGGACGAATGTCTCTCGGGCTTTAATGGCATAAATACTTCTGTCGCCTAAAATTCCCCCTCAAAAACTTAAGCTAAACAAATATAACACGATTCTCAAATTTTCTCCATGACAATTGTCATATGAAAAAAAGACCTGACTAGTGAGGGGATTGTGGGAAAGTCAGGTCTAGGAAGTTGCATATTGATTAATACGCAAACCTTATAACTACTTTATCCTGAATTTATTATCGAAAATGTTAAAATTTTGAACCGGAACTGTTGATTTTGCTGGCCGTCTGAATTCATTTACCTTTATCGAATTAACTTCAATTTCAATCAAAATGAAACATGTTTACCTCTTTTTGGCGGGACTGATCACCTTTTCAACGGCATTCGGCCAGCAGGAAGAATCCTACGACTACTGGACTGCGAATCGCAAAATGATCCAAAATGGGGTGCAGGCCATTCTGACCTGCAACGGGCTATTCACTTCGAACCGTTCCCTGGAACAGGTCTATGAGCAGGAATTGAAATATCTCAAGAATCCGCTGGGAACACCCAAAGAAGGACCCTACGAGATTAATCGGGACCTGAAGGCCGTAGCAATTGGTTCTGAAGAGCACGGCCCGGTGATGCGGGCGGCTTTTCGCGATGGAATCGGATGTGTCATCATGTCACCTGATCAGGATTTTGACGACATTTCTTCGCTGCCGGAGCTGAAGATGCCTCCACCAACCACCTATGCTTCAGAATTGCCCTGGCCCATGGGAGATCAGGTTGTTACGAATCTCACCTTCCGTGAGATAGATAGGAAAAAATTGCAGGCAGCCTCCGATTGGGCCTTTGATCGCGAGTCTGACGAGCAGGTGACCCTGAGTTTGCTCGTGATCTACAAAGGCCAGATCATCCATGAGCGTTATGCTGAGGGTGTTGACATTACAACTAAAACGCGTACCTGGTCAACGGCGAAGAGCATAGCAGCGACACTTGTCGGGATGCTTGTAGATGAAGGAAAAATGAAACTCGACGAATCGCTTGGCTTTGATTGGCTCCCCGAAGCGCCGAAACCTGAGAAAGATCCCCGAAATGAGATCACGCTTCGCAATGCGCTACAGATGTCTAGCGGATTATACCCGGTCGATAACAGCAAAATGGAATACGCCACGGGCTCGGGAATGTCCTACTGGGCAGGTGCGAGTAGCTCAGTTGGGGCGCGAAACAGGGCCCTGATCAGAGAGCCCGGAACCGTCTGGGACTATGAGAACTACGATTGTTTGCTGGCTGTCATGGCAATGAGAAAGGCGCTGGGGGATGACAAGACCTATCACGAGTATCCGCAAAAAGCTCTTTTTGACAAAATCGGCATGCGCAACACCTTTGTGAGCATGGACCGGTTCGGGGATTTCATCTTCAGCAGCCAGGTGTATACCAATGCCCGTGACCTGGGGAGGTTTGGACTTCTTTACCTGAATCGTGGAAAGTGGAATGGAGAGCAAATTGTTTCGGAGGAATGGATTGACTTTGTGACCTCGCCGGCTCCTTCAACTGCTGAAACCGGCAATTTTTACGGTGGTCAGTGGTGGCTGGTTCCGGATGATCGAACAGATGTTCCAAAAACTGCGTATTCAACTGCAGGAAATCGCGGTCAGTACACCATCGTGGTGCCCTCGCACGATCTTGTGATTGTTCGTCGCGGACTGGACTATGGAAAACAGGGTTTCAACAATTGGGACCTGACAAGAGAGGTCCTGAAAGCCTTTGAGAAATGAAGCAAGGTTTCCGTTTAATGATTTAAATCATTTTATGTTCATTGTTTTTTTTCGTACTTTATACTAGTTATTTAATGGCCGCACCATGAAAAAAAATGAACCTATCTCCAGCATCATGACCAAGGAGCTGATCACTTTGAACTTAAAGGACAGCTTGTACTCAGCCGAAAAGAGAATGAAAGTGAATCACATACGGCACATGCCCGTAGTGGATGGTGATAAGTTGATAGGTTTAGTGAGTTTGTCCGACCTGCAGCGCGTCAGCTTCATTGACGCCTACAGTAAAGAAGGAACAGAGGATACACCTGTATACAATATGCTGAGCATTCGGGACCTGATGATCAAGAATCCGCTAACGGCAAGTCCGAAAACGACCATCTTAGAGGTTTCAAAGCTCCTCGCGAGCAAAGAGTTTCATTCTTTGCCCGTAGTAGACGACGGGAAACTGGTGGGAATCATTACCACAACAGATCTATTGCACTATTTCATTGAATTGTGCTGATCTAACATGGCGGCGATATCGTGGAGTGGTTTCTGCCAGTTTCTATTCAGAATGAGATTGTTAATCATCATTTTTTTCACCTGCCTGTTATTTTGTGACAGGCTGAATGCCCAAACGGTTTCTGGATTTGTGTACGACAAAGAGACCCGGGATCCCCTGGTCGGAGCCTCGGTCTACATGGACAATTCCACCATCGGAACTTCAACCGATTTTGACGGGGCGTTTGAAATTGTCATTCCCGAAGGGATTGAGTCTTCTTTCGTCGTTTCCTTTATTGGATATTCAACACTTGTACGTTCCAAACCCGATGGATCCCGAACCCTCAAGCTTTACCTGGAACCTGACTCCAATATTTTGGAGGAAGTCGTCCTGTCTCCGGATGACGACTGGCCCAGGGAGCTGAAGCTGTCAGAATTTAAAAAACACTATCTGGGAACCTCGCTGCGTGGCAAAAGGTGCACGATTCTGAACGAGGAGGACCTGATCCTTACTTTCAGCAAAAAACGGAAAAGACTCTACGCCCGCACTAAAGCTCCCCTGTTGATCGAGAATCGTCAATTGCAGTATCTGATCACTGCTGATTTGAGGGCCTTCGGATTAGGCTACAGCAAAGTGAGTCGCAGTAAAAAGAACCTGGTCTCCTCCGGGGTGATTTACAAGGGATTGAATCGCTATAAAAGTCTCGATTCGATTGGTTCACCTGCAGTCGAGCAGGCAAGGCAGAGCGCCTATTTTGGTTCTGTGCTTCATTTTATGAGGGCACTCGCTGCCAAGGACCTTCTCGCCCAGGGTTATCGCATAAGGCATCGGGGCAAATTCGTAGATCCCGAGAAACTGATATCAGTGGTGCCTCAAAAGGGAACCGATAAAGTTGTAGTTCGCGTGTCCGACATCATCGAGATTCTGTACGGCGGACAGGAGCTTTCGGTCATGGAAGTCGTCTCGTCGTCATTCTACATTGACGCCCAGGGCAATCACAGCCCTATTGACAAGGTGAGATTCGGTGGCGTCATGGGGGATCAGAGAATGGGAGATGCCTTGCCCAATGATTACCTTTTGCAACCCGCGCAAAAGAATTAAGGAAGCTTGGGTTCGCAAACCAATTTAAGCCTAACAACCTATTCCTCCAGGAATGACTTTACTTTCTGAACGATGGTGTCGGCGAGTTTGAACTTGGATTCCACGGTCCAGCCAGCGACATGAGGACTGAGCAATACTTTCTCTGATTCGATGAGCTTTTGAAAACCGGCAGGAAGACTGTCATCCGCGAAGAAGTCCTCGAAGGACGTTTTCTCGTATTCGAGAACATCCAGGCAGGCCCCCAGAATCTTGCCCGAATCAATGGCTTCCATGAGATCTGAGGTGACCACGGCAGATCCACGAGCGGTGTTGATCAGGTAAAAGGGATGTTTGAAGCGATTGATGAACGAGCTATTGATCATGCCAACGGTAAGCGGGGTCTGCGGTGTATGCAATGAAAGAACCTGGGTTTTTTCGAACAGGGTGTCCAGGTTGACCTGGGTAGCATTTTCATCTCCCACTTCATTTTTGATATCGTAGCACAGAACCTCACAGTCGAACCCCCTGAGCTTCCTTGCAAAGGCCTTGCCCATGTTTCCATACCCGATGATACCAACAGTTTTGCCCTCGAGCTCCAAACCACGGTTCTCTTCTCTTCGCCAGAGCCCGTTTCGAATCTCATTGTCGGCCTGCTTCAACTTATTGAACACAGCCAGGATCATTCCCAAAGCGTGTTCGCCAACCGCGTTTCTGTTACCCTCGGGAGCCGCAATCAAACGGATGCCTTTCTCTTCGGCATAGTCAATATCAATGTTTTCGAGACCCGCCCCGACGCGACCTATGAATTTCAGATTGGAGGCCCTGTCCAAAAAAGATTTGTCAATTGAGAATCGGCTTCGAATCACCAGTCCCTGGTAGCCAGAGATTTTACCTTCGATTTCGGCTTTTGACGAGGTGTAATCTTCATCGCATTGCAGGCCCAGAGCTCGCAAACTATTGATCAAATGCGGATGATTTGTATCTAAAAAGAGGACTTTCACAGGTTCAATGAAAAATAGATTAGTCGTTCACCGGGCTCATTTTGTCGTTTCCCGGGTTTTGTCCGAAAATTACCAATTTTTGCGCCATTCCCGCCCGAATTATTTAACAAAGATGTTTAATTTTAGGAAATTAAATTCGAAAATTCATGCTTAGAAGATTCCTCTTTTTCACTTGTCTGCTGACTGGATTCACCCTTTTTGCCCAGGATTATTACTACGGAGAATACCAACCCTTTGACGCCTCGATTCCCAGCCCGGAGGAGTTCCTGGAGTACCCTGTAGGCGATTATCACACACGACATGATCTGGTGGTTGCTTATCTTACCAAATTGGCTGAGGTATCCGACAAGGCATCACTGAGTGTCTACGGCAAAACTCATGAGAACCGAAAGCTTGTGATCCTGACCATCGGAACGCCAGAGAACCTGGATAACCTGGAAGCCATTCGTGCGAAACACTTACAGGTAGTTGACCCGGAAACCGACG
>CBDUAY010000119.1:0-7393 GCA_965365245.1 uncultured Flavobacteriaceae bacterium
CTTTTTTCTTGGGTCTTTCGAACTTGGACAGATCAATGGTTTCTCCCGTCTTCTTAGGGCCCGACAACTTCTGGTATTCTGTCTTGAGGGTCTCTTTCTTTTCTGCTTCTGGCTCAACGGGCTTTTCCTCTTCGGCCGGAGCCTCTTCTTCTGCCTGTTCAGGCTCTGCAGCTTCTTTCTCGCCTTCTACCTCAATTTTACCTACCTGCTTCAAGCCTTTCAGCTTCTTGCTGCCCTTGATAACCTCTGGTTCTTTCTCCTCCTCTGGTTCCACGGCAGGTTCTTCAGCAGGAGCGGGCTCTTCAGCTTTAGGCTCAATGTCGATCTTGCCGACCATTTTAGGACCTGCCAGCTTCTCTGATTCCGTTTTGAAGATCTCCGATCTTTTTTCTTCTTCGAGGCGCTTCAACTCAGCTTCCCGTTCGAGGGCTAGTCGAATCTCTTCTTTTTCTTTACGCTTCTCCTCTCCAATTTCCTTTGAGGCTACTTTCTTGCTCGCATCCGTTTGGAACTCGTCAGACAGAATGGTATAGACCTCGTGCGAGATCTTCGCCGTCGGACGAGGGTCGATGTCAATTCCCTTGTTAGCCAGGAATTCCACCGCCCGGTCCAGGGAGATGTTGAGCTCTCGTAGAACTTTGTTAAATCTTTGTGGTCTATATTCAGTCATAAATTCTTTTAAAAATGCCTCTCACTTATTGCTCTGCAAATTATGAAATATATTACGATTCAAACTCTTCCCTGAGAATGCGCTGAACCTCTATTATGGTTTCTTCTTCCAGATCCGTTCTTTTGACCAATTCCAAAAGGTCCAGGTCGAGCACGCTTCGTGCCGTATCGAGTCCGATGTTTTTGAATTCGTTGATTACCCATTCTTCGATTTCATCGGAGAATTCCATCAATTCTACATCGTCTTCAACGCCTTCTCTTTGCACATCGATCTCATAGCCGGTCAATTGACTTGCCAAACGGATATTCACACCGCCTTTACCAATGGCCTTGGAAACCTCTTCAGGTTTGAGAAAAACGTCCACCCTTGGTTTCTCGCCTTCTTCCTCAGCCTCGTGAATCTTAATCGAGACCACCTTGGCAGGACTAAGGGCCCTTTTGATGAACTGCTCATCGATCTTGGTATAGTTTACCACGTCAATGTTTTCATTGCCGAGCTCCCTTACGATCCCGTGTATACGTGACCCCTTCATTCCGACACAAGCTCCTACCGGATCAATTCTGTCGTCATATGAGTCCACTGCTATCTTGGCTTTCTCACCAGGGATGCGTGCTACGCGTTCAATGGTGATCAAACCGTCAAAAACCTCAGGGATCTCCTGCTCAAAGAGCTTGACAAGAAACTCTGGTGCCGTTCGCGACAAGATGATCGCCGGCTTGTTTCCTCTGAGTTCAACTGTTTTGATGATCCCCCTTACCGATTCTCCTTTTCTAAAGAAGTCGGAGCGAATCTGCTCGCTTTTGGGAAGGACCAGCTCATTGCCGTTGTCATCGAGAAGAATCACCGCATTGTGTCGCACATGATGCACCTCAGCCGTGTAGAGCTCTCCTTCGAGATCTTTGTATTGCTTGAATATATTGGTATTGTCGTGTTCATGAATCTTGGAAATAAGGTTTTGACGCAGTGCCAGGATCGAACGTCTTCCCAGGTCGACGAGCTTCACCTCTTCCGAAACCTCCTCACCCACTTCAAAATCGGGCTCGATCTTTCTCGCATCGGTCAATGAAATCTCCTCATTGTCGTCCTCTACCTCTCCATCTTCAACAACGACACGGTTTCTCCAGATCTCGAGGTCTCCCTTGTCTGGGTTTATAATGATGTCAAAGTTGTCATCCGAACCGAACTTTCTCTTCAGGGCCGAGCGAAAAACCTCCTCCAAAATGGCCATCAGGGTCACCCTGTCAATGCTCTTCTCATCTTTGAACTCTGAAAAAGATTCAATTAACGCTAAATTTTCCATGGATACATTGTTAAAAAATAATCTTCACTTTTGCTTCACTAATATTTTCAATTGGAAAAACTTCTCTTTTCTCCACTGTTACTTTTCCCTTCCCTACCGGTTTGGGTTCTCTGACCTTCCATTGCAAGACCAACTGATCATCCACGATTTCGGTCAATTTGCCTTCAAAGGACCCGGCATCCGTTTTGAGCTGCAAAATCCTTCCGATATTCTTGTTGAATTGTCTCTTATCCTGAATCGGATCCGTAATGCTCGGCGAGGTAACCTCCAGAGAGAAATCTTCCTCGTCACGGTTTAGATTGTGCTCCACGTGTCTGCTGATGCGGATGCACTCACTCAAGGGAACTCCCTCGTCTCCGTCCACCACGACACGTATGCTGTTGTCTTCTCCTGTCTTCAGGTCAATTAAGAATAAGGTTTCATTTTCCTTCAAGGCCTCGTCAACCAAGGATCTTACTCTTTTCACATCCATCACAATCCCTTTTGCATTCCAAAATATCGGTATAAAAAGAGGGGACTTTTTGTCCCCTCCAACTCAATACGTCGTTATTTTCGCTGCAAATATAGCAAATCCTTTGATAATGACAAAAATCAGAAGGCCTTTCAACAAATTTTACTAACTTTAACTTACAAACCAATAAAACGTGTTATGAAACGAATATTAGTCCCAATTGATTTTTCGAAGGAAGCTGAAAACGCAGCCAAGGTTGCAGCTCAAATTGCAAGAAAAACTGGCAGCGAGATTTACCTGGTGCACATGTTGGAACTTCCCGTGACCACAGTGGATCCGGCAGAGATGAACACCATCAGCAGCGAGCCCCAGATCATCTATTTCATGAAGCTGGCGCACGAAAAATTTGAAAAATTCATTGGCCTTCCTTTCTTCAAAGGATTAAAAGTAGTCGAATCCGTACAATTTCAACACGCCTTCTCCGGCATTATCGCCGAGAGCGAGAAAAACAACATCGATCTGATCGTAATGGGTTCCCAGGGAGCCTCCGGACTCCAGGAAATGTTCATCGGGTCCAATACCGAGAAGGTGGTTCGCCGATCGAAAATCCCCGTTCTGGTGATCAAGAAAGAAGTCGATAAGTTCGAGATCAAGAACATGATCTTCGCCTCTGACTTCAATAAAGAGAGCAAGACGACCTTCCAAAGAGTCGCAGATTTTGCTAAACTCTTCGAGGCCAAGGTACACCTTCTTTACATCAACACGATTCACAATTTCAACACGACGAAGAACATTGAGAAAAGAATTGCTGATTTCATGGGTGACTTTGACTTCAGCAACTACACCACGATGATCTACAACGACATCTCCATTGAAAAAGGGATTCTGAGCTATGCGCGGGATATCGATGCCGATCTGATTGCGCTGAACACCCACGGCAGAAGCGGACTCTCACAATTGTTCAACGGCAGCATCGGCCAGGAGCTGGCCAATCACGCCCTGCGGCCTGTGATAACCTTTAAAATCTAAAAAGGGGTTAAAACCTGAAAGGAATGAATCCGATGCCGAATTCAGCCCAGTCGGCTCGAGTCTTGTCCTTTGTTTTTACACCCAATTGAGTAAACATCCAGGGTGTGATGTCATACCTGAAGGCTGCGCGAATGTAGATTGGGTCTTTGCCTTTGTCCGGTTCGAGATAGGCTCCAACCTGGAAACGTGTTGTGAACTTTCCGAACATGAAATCGTACCCGGCATGTAGGCCTATCAGGTCCTGGTCGTCCGGGTAATCCAACTCAAGGCTTTCGTCATAAAAATAGTCCAATCCAACGGTAATGCCGTGCATGGTATTGAACTTATACCTGTAGTCAAGCACTCCCGAAAACACAAAATATCGGTTTTCGGTTCCCTGGTCTTCCAGGTTCTGGACCGTGCCGAACCCAAAAAAAGTTTCTATGCTGCTTTCCCTGAGGCGGGTGTTCTTTTTCTTTTCCGGCCGGTCAAACCTCGCCTGGAGCAAATCCCGTGACATCGGATCCGTATCGACGAATCTTTGGTCTGCGTTATAGTGGTATCTGAAAGCCAAATTGAGGCCGTACATGTTGAGCCCGTGGTTCGGAGTTGTGATTCGGCCAACACTGAAATGGGTGAAATCTAACCCATAGACCAAATCGAGCTCCCGTGTTAGCCGATATGCTGCTCCAAAACTCAGGTTGAAATAAACGGCAAAGGAGGCTCCAATCGCATCATTCGTGGGATTGTTCTCCGTATCATAGGGTTCAAGGCTGTAAGTGAGCCCCAAAGACTGGCTAATCTCCCAGACATTGCGCCTCTTGGAGCTGCTCAAAGGAAAATTCATGAATCCGAAAAGCGCGTTGGGTTTTCCAAGGATGTCAGGATCGCCTATAAAACCTGAGTAGTACCCGACTCCATAGGATGGGTAACCGGTTTCTGCCTGCCATGAGGTGGTATCCGAAGACTGCCAGCCAAAGCGGGCTTCAATGGCCCCGTACCCTCCATCGACCGTTTCATCGAGAGTGGTTCCGTTATAAAGGTGATACCCGGTATGTCCCTTAATTTCGAGCATGCGAAAACGCCCGTAATTTGGGATGTCCTTCACCTCATCAAAATCAATCGATTTTTTCTGCGCCACAACATGACCTGACAACACAAAGAAGACCAGGCAGAGCAGTAAAGACTCAACTTTTTTGGGGGCTAAAAGTTTGACGCTCATAAGTTCGCATTCAATCGAAAATTCTGGCTCGTCATAAGCACGAGCAAATCACAACCTCCGAATAATAAAAATCCATTATAAATGGCATTTATAATGGATTTTAAACTGTACTCTTGTTGACCCACAAGGATTCGAACCTTGACTGACGGTACCAAAAACCGGAGTGCTACCGTTACACTATGGGTCAGGGCCTTTGCCATCGCTAATTCCGCTTAGGCAGGCGCAAATTTAAGACAATCTTTTTGTTTGACAAAAAAGTTTATTTGAATTTTTTTTAAGTCGTTTAAACGTCAAATCAGATTCCATTTTAATTTACTAAATTCGCCCAAGCTTAAAGAGAATCTATGCTGTCTTTCGATTTCAAAAGGTATAACGCCATTTTAGGCTGGCTGACTTTCGCAATTGCCCTAGTAACTTACATTCTTACCCTGGAGCCCACAGTGAGCTATTGGGACTGTGGTGAGTACATTTCAACCTCGGTTAAGCTTCAGGTAGGCCACCCGCCAGGAGCACCTCTTTTTCAGATGCTTGGCGCCTTTTTTGCGATGTTCACCTCTGACCTGACGCACATCGCTTACATGGTGAATTTCATGTCTGCCCTTGCCAGTGCCTTTACTATACTCTTCCTGTTTTGGACGATAACCACGCTTGGAAAAAAAGCCGTTCTCAAAACTGCCGGTGAAATAACCAACAATGCCGCTATCGCCATACTGGGAAGCGGACTTGTCGGTGCGCTTGCTTATGCCTTTTCAGACAGTTTCTGGTTCAGCGCTGTTGAAGCAGAGGTTTACGCCATGTCCTCTTTTCTAATGGCTCTCCTTTTCTGGCTTGCCCTTCATTGGGAAGCCGAGATGGACAAACCTCGTGGAAACAAGTGGCTGCTGGTCATCAGTTTTATCGTAGGGCTTTCTTTTGGGGTGCACATCCTGTCACTTTTGGTGATACCATCCATAGTCTTCATTTACATTTACAAGCGATATCCGGAACTCAATTTGAAACAGTTCATCCTCGCCAACATCGTCTCTATATTGGTCCTGGCTTTTGTTTTCAAGTTCCTTTTTCCATACACACTGGTTTTCTTCAGTGCCTCTGAGCTCTTCTTTATAAATACGATGGGACTGCCTTTTAATACAGGAACAATCATTGCGGGCATCATTTTGCTGGCGCTATTCTACTACGGGCTCCGACACACTAGAAAAAAGAATTTGCACACCTCCAACCTCTTGATCCTGTGCGTGATCTTTATCATGATCGGTTTCTCGTCCTGGTTGATGCTCCCCATTCGGGCCAATGCCAATACCACCATCAACGAGAACGACCCGTCGAGTGCCCGTGAGCTCCTCGCCTACTACAACAGGGAGCAATACGGAGACGCCAATGTCTTTTACGGCGATTACTATTCTCAGACGGGTGAGAGAGACAAGTCAAACCCAACGCGCGACGCCAAGCCTAAATACGAAAAGGACGAAAAGGCCGGCAAATATGTGATCGTGAACAATTACAAGGATGCCTTGCCCAATTACAGCAGCAAGCACAAGGGCATCATTCCACGTATGGTCGATCCGACACCGAGCGTGGTCCAGAATTACAAGGCCATTGCGGGCATTCCACAACGCTCCAAGCGCAGGCCGACCTTTGGGGAGAACCTGACCTTCATGGTCAAATACCAGTTCGGATACATGTACGGCCGATACTTCATGTGGAACTTCGTGGGTCGTCAAAATGACATCCAGGGCAACCTCGACAACAACGGAAACTGGCTCAGCGGAATCGATGCCATCGACGAGATGAGATTGGGCTCCCAGCAGAATTTGCCCACTGAGGTGCTCGAAAACAAAGGCCGCAACAAATACTACTTCCTGCCATTGATACTGGGCATCATCGGTTTGCTGTTCCACATCAAAAGGGATCAGAACAATTTCTATATCCTGTTGCTCTTCTTTGCCTTTACAGGGCTGGCGATCATCTTCTACACCAATCCCAAACCCTTTGAACCCAGGGAGCGAGACTATGCTGTGGTAGGATCCTTTTACGTCTTTGCGGTCTGGATCGGATTTGGCGTGCTCGCCATCTGGAACGCCCTGAAGGATAAAATGAAATCTCCGGCGCTTCCGGCGGTGATCTCGCTTGTCTGCCTTCTCGCAGTACCCGCACTGATGGCCAAAGAGAATTGGGATGACCACGACCGGTCCGGCAAATACACCACTTGGAACAACGCAAAAGCCTACCTGGATTCCTGCCAGGAAAACGCCATCATGTTCACCATTGGTGACAATGATACGTTCCCGCTTTGGTACATGCAGGAGGTGGAGAACTACCGAACAGACATCAAGCTGGTAAACACCAGTCTCTTCGCCAAAGACTGGTATATCGACCAACAGAAGAGAAAAACATATGAAGCCGATCCGATTCCTTCGCAGCTCACCCATGACGACTACAAGGAAGGATCCCTCGACGTGGCCTATCACTACCCCTACCCATTTCCACAGTTCCAGGATTCAATTGTGAGCATAGATTTCTTTATGAAATGGATTCAAAGCAATGATAGCAGAACGTATATCGACTTTGAGGAAAACGGCCATCCAGAAAAGGTGTATCCGACAACGCGCATCCGCATCCCTGTGGACAAGGAGGCAGTTATCAAGAACGGAATTGTCGCCGAAAAGGACGCCCACCTGATCGAACCTTATATAGACATCCAGATTTCAGATGCAGCGTTGATCAAGAACAGGATTCTCATGC
>CBDUAY010000120.1:0-7376 GCA_965365245.1 uncultured Flavobacteriaceae bacterium
GCTGTGTACATACCTCCACAAGCCCCGGCTCCGGGAATGGCTCGTTTGATGATTTCCTTGTACTCCGCTTCATCGATCTCCCCGGAAATCTTCTGACCCAGTGCCTCAAATGCAGAAACAATATTGAGTTTGCGCCCTTTGTAATTTCCGGAGGCAATGGTTCCTCCATAGACCATGAGCGCAGGTCGGTTCAAGCGAAGCATTGCCATGATAGCTCCCGGCATGTTCTTGTCACATCCTACCACTGACACCAGGGCGTCGTAGCTTTGAGCGTTCATAACAACTTCGATGGAATCGGCAATGATGTCCCGGGACGGAAGGGAGTAATTCATCCCACTTGTTCCCATGGATATCCCGTCACTTACACCGATCGTATTGAAAACAAGCCCTACAGCATCCTCCCTGTTCACTTCCTTTTTGATCTCTCCGGCCAAATGATTGAGGTGCATGTTACAGGGATTCCCATCATACCCCGTACTGGCAATTCCAACCTGGGGCTTTTTCATGTCTTCTTCGGAAAGTCCTACTGCATAGAGCATTGCCTGCGCAGCAGGCTGAGTTGTGTCTTGAGTGAGCCTTTTGCTGTATTTATTCAAGTCCTTCATTCTGGAGAAAAGCCAATTTCAGCTATTGATTAGTTTTTATAAAAACCCTGATTTCTTTCAATAATCTTCAAAAATAATAAGGTTGCTCTCCACCGTGTGACGCAGATTTGGGTATTTACAATATCCAATTGACCATTCAACTAGTTAAAAATTTGATAATGAATGTTTTAAAGGAGTGCTTTTACAAGGTTTAAGAAGAAAAAACGACCGGGAAATTCAAATGCCAAAACTCAGGCTCTTCTAGAAATCCTGAGGTTTTATTTGTACTGATGCTTTGATTTTTTGCGAATAATGGATTCAACGCTGACGTTCTCGATCCTGCTTTCAAGCCAGGAAATGATGTCGAGGTACATGAAGGAGCGCTTTTCGTAGGGGTGATTCTCAAAGGCTTTAAGCTCCTTGTGCAGATTGATGAAGGCCTTTTTCAACTCGTGAGGATAGATGTTGCTCAGATTTCTAAGAAAGGCAATGATTCGTTGCTGAACAAGGTGGAGCTCGTTCATTTTCAATAAAAACTTGTACGTAGACTTTATGAGGGCATCGAGGTTCTGATCGAGTCCGGCCTCATAGTGAGCGACCAAATTGAGGATTCGGGAAAAACACAAAAGGTCTTCCCGCATGATCAGCTTCTTGTTCCGGATTATTTTGTCGAGGTAAAAGATGCATTGCTCATAGCGTGAAGCGCCAAAGTACAGACTCGCAAATTTGTAGTAAAACACCATGATATGGTGCTCATCGATCTTCAATCTGAAGCTATCAATCTCTTCGAGAACCTCAGGTATCAGCTCTATTCCCTTGTTGAACTCTCCCTCGAGGAAGTACAGATTGATCTTGTTGAGGTAGAGATAGAGAAACGCGAGTGATTCCGTGTTTTCATTTATGGTGAAACTCTGGTTATTGATCTCTTCCTCGAAGTAATTCAAAGTAGATCTGAATTTGGTCAGCTGCTGATTCAGAAAGAGGGTTTCGAGAAGGTAGTTGATCCCCTTCAGGTAAAACACCGGATTGGTCTTTTTCAGCTTGGGATTGTAATAAAACAGATCCACCCATTTTTGGGAGTACTTGTAGCAATTCACAAAGTCCTGGGTGATGAAATTGTACCAAAGCATCGCCTTGTAGAGATACAGTTTCTCCTTTAATCCCAGGTTCCTGATTTCATACTCGGGCAACGACGATTCAAAAAAGCTCTTCACCTCCTCATAATCCCGGTCATTGCTGACATATCCTTTTTTCAGCAGAATGCTGTAAAGCTGCAGCGAGAGATTCGACAGCTTGCTCAAAAAAAGGGTCTTTTCACTGAGCTCTTTGGATTCGGCGATCAAATCGTCCGCACGGCTGGTCATGCTCCTGGTGATGTATTGCGACTCGACCACTTTCTCGAGTTCAACGATCTCGTAAGCCAGGTTGTTCTCTTCATTGTAAACCGCTACTCCCTTAGCCTTGTCAAGTATCTTCAGGCTTTGACTGTGAAGACCTTTGTTGTACAACACCGTGGCGAAGTCAATCTGCTCCCGAATCTGCATTTTGACGTTCTGATGAATTGGATTCAGCTTGAGACTTACCAGAATCTGCCTGTACAGGTGTGCCTTGGAATTTGAGAGCTGCTGTTTCTTGATGTTGGTCTTCTTCAGTATCTGGCGCTCATCGAAATCATCCAGCTTATCGAGCACATTGAAGAGCGCCATGAAATTCTTTTCGAGGTTTCCCCCCAGCCTCCCCGCATAGAGTTTGAACTGTCTCTTCTCCGACTTAGTCAGGGATTTCACCAGGACGAAAAGAGCGTCATTTTTCTCCATAGACATCGTAAAATTAGAGACTTAATTTACTGTATTTCAGATATTTAATTTTATCTAAAATAATTTGGATGTAGTAAACCAATCAAAAGAAAACTGAAGTGCTTACTGTTATAGGATTATTTTTGATACTTCAAATGTGGTAAAAAATCTTTAATAATGAGTAATAGTCAAGTCCAAATATTCGACACAACCCTGAGAGATGGAGAGCAAGTGCCTGGTTGCAAGCTAAATACACCAGAAAAACTAATCATTGCGGAGCGTCTTGATGAACTTGGAGTCGACATTATAGAAGCCGGATTTCCAATTTCAAGTCCCGGAGATTTCAACTCCGTCGTTGAGATCGCGAAACTGGTTAAGAATGCTACAGTCTGCGGACTTACAAGAGCCAACAAAAAGGACATTGACGCCGCTGCTCAAGCGCTCAAATACGCTGTCAAACCCAGAATTCACACAGGTATAGGGACCTCCGAATCACATATTCGCTACAAGTTCAACTCAACTCAGGAAAAGATTCTTGAGAGAGCCGTAGAAGCTGTTAGCTATGCGAAATCATTTGTTGAAGACATTGAGTTTTACGCTGAAGACGCTGGCCGAACAGACAATGAGTTTCTGGCCAAGGTTTGCGAGGAAGTCATTAAAGCGGGTGCAACGGTCTTGAATATACCAGACACTACGGGATACTGTCTGCCTGAGGAATACGGGGCGAAAATGGCTTATCTCAAAGAAAATGTCAAAGGCATTGACAATGTCGTGCTCTCATGCCATTGCCACAATGACCTGGGCCTCGCCACGGCAAATTCAATTGCCGGCGTTCAGGCCGGAGCCAGGCAAATCGAATGTACCATCAATGGTATTGGAGAGCGAGCGGGAAATACCTCATTGGAAGAGGTGGTTATGATCATGAAGCAGCACCCCTATCTCAATCTTGACACAAATATCAACACACAGCTGCTTTACAGCACAAGCCAAATGGTACAGCACCACATGGGTATCCTGGTTCAGCCGAACAAGGCAGTTGTCGGAGAAAATGCTTTTGCTCACAGTTCCGGGATTCACCAGGATGGCGTGATCAAGAATCGTGAGACCTACGAGATCATGGACCCTTCGGATGTAGGTGTCACTGAGTCTTCAATTGTATTGACCGCGCGCAGCGGAAGAGCAGCCCTGGCGTATCGGGCCAAGAAAATCGGATTCGATCTCACGAAACTGGAATTGGACAAAATTTATCCTGAATTCCTCAAATGTGCTGACTATCAGAAAGAAGTGGGAGATGAGGATATTGAGCAGATTGTTAAAACAGTCAGAGCCGAGATGGAAAAAATTACTTCCTGATCCACAGAAAATCCCTAAATTGAGGGCCTAAATCCGACTTGATGAAACTCAAAATTGCTGTTTTGCCCGGAGATGGCATAGGTCCTGAAGTAACCGAACAGGGTTTGAAAGTGCTCAAAGCCATCGGTAAGAAATACGGACATCAGTTTGACTTGAAAACCGCCCTTGTGGGTGCCTGTGCAATCGACGCCGGTGGCGACCCTTTACCGCAGGAAACACTGGAGCTTTGCAAGAATTCGGATGCAATTCTCTTTGGTGCCATTGGCGACCCAAAATACGAGAACAGCCCGGATGCCAAAACACGACCCGAAGAGGGTCTTCTTCGCCTTAGAAAGGAATTGGGGCTTTACGCCAACATCAGACCTTTAAAGGTGTATCAACCCCTGATTCACAAGTCTCCGATCAAGGAAAAAGTGATTAAAAACACTGACTTCGTGATATACAGGGAACTCCACGGAGGCATATACTACGGTGACAAAATTGAAAGTCAGCAAGGTGATTCAGCTACAGACACCTGCCCTTACACGGCGGAAGAAGTAGACCGAATTGCTCATCTCGCGTTCAAAGCGGCTCGCTCGCGAAGAAAGAAACTGACGCTTGTAGACAAAGCAAATGTGCTGGCGACGTCAAGACTTTGGAGATCCCGGGTCAAGGAACTTGCCAAAACCTATCCGGAGGTTGAAGTCGACTACCTGTATGTTGACAACGCAGCCATGAAAATTCTGTTGAACCCGAGACAATTTGACGTGATCCTGACCGACAACATGTTCGGTGACATCCTTTCGGATGAATCAAGCGTGATTTCGGGGTCAATAGGTTTGCTCGCCTCCACCTCACTTGGCGACAACTCCGTTCTTTTCGAACCAATTCACGGATCATTTCCGGACATGAAAGGAAAAGACCTGGCAAATCCTCTGGCTACGATTTTATCCGTTGCACTTCTGCTCGACCACTTCAAGCTTCACGAAGAGGCTGACGCCGTGAGAAACGCAGCCGAGAAGTCCATAGAGCTGAACATCACCACACCCGACATCAACGCCACCAAGAAATTCGCGAGAACCTCGATGGTGGGTGACTTCATTTCGGAATACATCATCGATAAGAAAAGTGTTTTGTACAAAGTCGAAAACATCTCACTGGGTCAATCGACCATCATCTAAATGGAATTTAAGGAAGGGCTAAGAAAGCGCAGGTCGGTAAGGAAATTCGACCCGGATAAAAAACTGGATTCGAAAATCGTGAAGGATTGCCTCGAGCTGGCAACCCTTGCGCCGAATAGCAGCAACATGCAGCTCTGGGAGTTCTATCACGTCACGTCCCCGGATAAACTGAAGAAACTGAGCGCCTACTGTTTTGATCAGAACGCAGCTAAATCGGCACAACAAATGGTCGTTCTTGTCACGCGAAAGGACAAATGGAAGGATCGGGTCCGGTGGCATGTTGACCAGATGGAGCAGAAGTTTGGCAAAAAGAAATGGGAGGACTACAGCAAAAGGGAGCGATTCGCCTTTACCTATTACAAAAAGATCGTGCCTGTTACCTATGCTGATTTTCTTGGAATATTTGGATGGATCAAATACCTCTTCTATTGGGTAATTGGTTTGTTCAGGCCGATTTACCGTCAGGCACGGCACAGTGACATGCGTGTAGTAGTTCATAAAACACTTGCCCTGGCCGCTCAGACTTTCATGTTGGCCATGACAGATGCCGGATACGACACCTGCCCTATGGAGGGTAGTGACACACTGAGAATCAAGAAGTTGCTTGGTCTCCCTGCCGGTGCGGAAATCAATATGGTCATAGCTTGTGGGGTGAGACTCCCGGAGGGCGTCTACGGTGATCGCATCAGGGTTCCTTTTGAGGAAGTCTACCGGGAAGTCTGATCAATTTCTAATTTTTACGTCGTAATTTAGGAACTCATTTCTCGTCTGAATCAGGCATGAACCTGTATCTTTGATCATCAATCATTTGGAAAATGGCAATTGACAGAATAATCCAGAGCATCCGAACCAACAAACAGAACCATCTCGTCAATTTCGGACTTCGCTCCAAAACCGAGGAATTCACTAACGCGCTTTTTCACATCCTTTTCGATGCGGAGACTTCTGTAAGCGATAATATGGAAAATCTTGCAGACATGTTCAAAGACATTTACGGTCGCATCGAAACCTTCGAAGAAGAAGACTATATTTCCATATGGAAGCGATTTTTGGTTGGTCTTCCGGACATTCTCAAAAAATTGAATCAGGATGCCAAGTGCCTTTTTATGCACGATCCGGCAGCCAACAGCGTCGAAGAAGTCATCCTGGCCTACCCGGGATTCTTTGCAATTGCCGTCTACAGACTCAGCAACGAGTTTCAGAAATACAAAATGCCATTGGTGCCCCGGATGATGAGTGAATACGCTCACAGATTGACGGGCATCGATATTCATCCCGGAGCCACTATAGGCTCTCCTTTTTTCATCGATCACGGCACAGGTGTGGTCATTGGAGAAAGCGCAGTGATCAAGAATCACGTTAAAATCTACCAGGGAGTCACCCTGGGAGCATTGCAGGTCTCCAAGGACATGAAGGATACCAAGAGGCATCCTACGGTTGAGAATGACGTCACCATTTATGCCGGAAGTACGATTTTGGGTGGTGAAACAGTAATCGGGGCCCATTCGACCATCGGTGGAAATGTTTGGCTCACTCAATCCGTACCACCGAATTCCCTGGTCTATCAAAACTCAGAAGTCAAATTGAAATCCAAGGTTGGTGAATCTTAAGGTCACCAAATCATAAAGTCGAAAAATGCGTAAAGACAATATCTATGAACTGATCGGCAATACGCCGCTGGTGCGCTCTAGAAGCCTCGTGAAAAATCCGGATGTTCGCCTGTATTTCAAAATGGAAGGGCATAACCCGGGCGGCAGCGTCAAGGACCGTCCCGCTCTGAATATGATCAAGAGCGCTTTAGACCGGGGGGAGATCGATCAGAACAGCAAACTAATCGAGGCGACAAGCGGAAATACAGGTATTGCCCTTGCGATGATTGCGAGTTTGTTCAACCTTGACATAGAACTTGTCATGCCGGCGAATTCGACCCGGGAACGCGTCCAGACCATGAGAGCCTACGGAGCCAAGGTCACCTTGACTTCATCCGAGACCGGAATCGAAGGCGCACGCGATTACGCCGAAGCCAAGGTTCGCGATTACGGTTATGTCATGTTGAACCAATTCGGCAACCCGGACAACTGGAAGGCGCATTACAAAACGACCGGGCCCGAGATATGGAAAGACACTGATCAGGAGGTGACGCATTTCGTTTCTGCCATGGGCACTACAGGAACCATCATGGGGGTTTCAACCTATTTAAAGGAGCAGAATCCAAAGGTTCAGATCATCGGGGCACAACCTACAGATAACTCGAGCATTCCCGGAATTCGAAAATGGCCCAAGGAATACCTTCCTAAGATTTTCGACCCCTCACGGGTAGATCGCATCGAAGAAGTCAGCGAAGAGCAGGCTCGGGCAATGACCAAACGACTGGCGCACGAGGAAGGCGTCTTTGCTGGAATGAGCAGCGGTGGGTCTGCCACCGTAGCGACTCGCATTGCCAACGAGTTGGATACGGGCATAGTTGTATGCATCATCTGCGA
>CBDUAY010000121.1:0-7349 GCA_965365245.1 uncultured Flavobacteriaceae bacterium
TCAGGTAGTAGTTGTCCATGTCTCCACAGTAAATGTGGATCTTTCCACGAAGCTTTGGCCCGAGCTTGTCCCAGTCACGTTCCATAATGTGACGCAGGTCGTAGTTCTCGCGCCAATATGCCGCGACCTCGGGGTTGATTTCCCCGGTGAATTTGTCCCAAAGCCTTTCCGGGTAACCATCGGCTCCCTGGGGGGAGTAGGTTGCCTCCCAGATATCCCATTGCTGGCCCGATCGCGATTTGTCGCCCAACACGAGCTCCAGGTGATTGTATTCACGGCTGGTTATCGAAACCTGACCCAGGTAGTCGCGTCGACCCGGCACTTCCGTGGTCTTGAAGTCACTCTCGTAATAGTAGGCATTCTTGTCTGAATAGATGTCGGTCAGGCAATAGGCCCTGAAATCGATCGGATCTGGGCAAGCCGCGAAGCAGCCGTTGTACTCGTCGGGGTATTTGACCTGTACAGCCAAGGCTTCCCAGCCCCCGGTGGAGCCTCCGTAAAGGAAACGGGACCAGCCTTCTCCCATACCCCTGAACTTCTCTTCAATATAAGGGATCAGCTCATGGGTGATAGCATCTCCATAAGGCCCCTGACTTGCAGAATTCACAGCATAGGAATCGTCGTAGTAGGGGGTCGGGTGCTGTATCTCAATAATCAAAAACCTCGGAAAATCGGGCTCGTTCCAACGCTTATAAAAATCGTAGGCCTCCTGTTGTTGCATGACGTTATAACCTTCAACTCCGAAGCGCTCGGAGTAATCGGGTTCCATATCCGCGTCGGGAGGGGATGTTCGAAATCCTCCAAAATCTGAAGGAAAATGACCGTGGAACACCATCAAGGGATACTTCGCTTCGGGGTGTTTGTCGAAATCCTTGGGAAGCAGCACGTGTGCTCCCAGGTACATGTCCCTGCCCCAGAACTTAGAGAGCTTCTCTGAGCGGATTTTGATGTGCTTGACCCACTCGGTATCTTCAGGCTCCGAAATCTCCGGGATCACCTGGTCCATGACGATATCCAGTTCGACTTTTCCTTTTTCAGCAACGGTAATCTTGACAGGCTTGCTGTATAGATTGCCCGGAGAACGGTTCCATTGCTGCCCTTCACCGTTGTCCATGGGAAGTTTTACCTGGTGCCCTGTAGAAAGATTGAAGGTCTCGTAGACATGCAGCAGTGCCTGCACGTAATAATCACCGGGTTCCAGCTCGGCCATGCTGCTGATCGGAAAGCCAAAAACCGAATCGTCGAAGGAGAATGATTCGCCGGCTTCCATGCCTTCTACATTAACTCCGAAAACCGGTTGGGCATTCAGGTCGGCATTGATTTGAAAACGGGGCTCCGATTTGTCATTCTTGGCAAACATCAGCAACAGTCTGCCATCGAGACTCGTATCACTAGCATTTTCTGAAAATGAAACATTAACCTTCGACCCTGAAACAGTTGAGCCAGCAGCATCTTGGCCCGTGGGTTGGCAGGAAGTCAGACTAAGAGCCAGGAAGGCGACGAGGATGAACAGCGAGGATCGAAAGAAGAAGTAGTTTGGAAGTTTGGTCATGGGGATGGGTCTTTAGGTTTTTTGAGATTTGTTTTTGGTCAGCATTCTTTTGATTTCATTGAGTTTCATGAGAGCATCAATGGGTGTCAGGCTATCGATGTCGGTGCTGAGAATTTCGTCTTTGATCTCCTCCAGCAACGGATCATCCAAATTGATAAAGCTGAGCTGAATATCTTGCTGAGAGGCGTTTTTCAGCTTTTCCTGTATCTCTTCAGAGGCATGGCTTTTTTCCAGGTGCTTTAGCATTTTATTGGCTCGGTGAAGAACCGGTCCCGGCATTCCTGCCAGTTTGGCTACGTGGATCCCAAAACTGTGTTTGCTTCCGCCGGGAACCAGCTTCCGCAGGAAAATCACCTTGTCTTTAAGTTCCTTTACGGAGACATTGAAATTCTTGATACGCTCAAAAGACTCGCTCATGTCATTGAGTTCGTGGTAATGCGTGGCGAATAGCGTCTTGGCCCGGGTGGGATGCTCATGAAGGTATTCGGCTATGGCCCAGGCAATAGAAATGCCATCGTAGGTACTGGTACCCCTTCCGATTTCATCGAGCAGGATCAGGCTTCGGGCAGAAAGATTGTTGAGAATATTTGCCGTTTCGTTCATCTCCACCATGAAAGTTGATTCTCCCATCGAGATGTTGTCACTGGCGCCAACGCGCGTGAATATCCGGTCAACGATTCCTATACGGGCATTTTGTGCAGGAACGTAGGATCCGATTTGGGCCAAAAGAACAATGAGAGCAGTTTGCCTCAGAATGGCAGATTTTCCGCTCATGTTGGGCCCCGTGATCATTATGATCTGCTGCATGTTCTGATTGAGGATCAGGTCGTTTGCGATATAATCCTCGCCGGGAGGAAGCTGCTTCTCAATCACAGGATGGCGACCCAAACTGATCTCGATTTCTGTTGATTCATCGATGACCGGTCGAACGTAATTGTTTTGCAGGGCAAGCGAGGCAAAAGAGCAGAGACAGTCCATTTGCGCAATGATGGCCGCATTTTTCTGGATTCTGCCAATATAAGGCAGCATAAAAGATACAAGGTCATTGTAGATCTGCTGTTCCAAAACAGCAATTTTTTCCTGGGCCCCCAAAATCTTCGACTCGTATTCCTTGAGCTCTTCCGTTATATAGCGCTCGGCTGAGACCAAAGTCTGTTTGCGTATCCACTCTTCGGGAACCTTGTCCTTATGGGTATTTCGAACTTCGATATAGTAGCCAAAAACGTTGTTAAACGCTATTTTAAGGCTGCTGATTCCTGTCCGCTCGATCTCTCTTTCGACAATTTCATCCAGATACTGTTTCCCCGAAGATGAAATTTGCCTGAGCTCATCGAGCTCGTCTGAAACCCCGGAGCGTATCGAGTTTCCCTTTGCTATGTTTACCGGGGCCTCTTGTTGCAGGGTAAGGGACACCTTATTGACCAATTCGTCACAATTGTCCAGTTGACCGACAAGATTCCGAAATGAGCTGTTTTCAGAAAGCTCTGCTTGTTTCCTGATTCCTGGAATGCGCGAGAGAGAATCCTTGAGCAAAACTACTTCACGAGGACCAATTCGTGCCGTTGCCACCTTGGAGATCAGGCGCTCGAAATCACTCATGGCATCCATCTCTTCTTTGAGAAACTCCCTGAGATCCTGGTTTTGAATCAAAAACTTGACTATGTCATGCCTGTTTCGAATGCGTTCAGGGTTCTTCAGGGGCAATGCCAGCCATCTTTTCATCATGCGGCTCCCCATGGGGGAAACGGTTTTGTCGATGATGTCCAGCAAAGAAACTCCACCGGGAGCACTGGGATGCTGAAGCTCAAGGTTCTGCATGGTGAACCGGTCCATCCACACGTATTCTTCCTCCATCAGCCGATGGATCGACGTGATGTGCTCTAATTTGTTGTGTTCCGTCTCAGCCAGGTAATGCAGCGCAACGCCAGCCGCGATCCTTCCGGCTTTGAGGTCCTGCACTCCGAAACCTTTCAGGGAACCTACCTTGAAATGTGATTTTAGAATGTCATTTGAAGCATCTTCACGAAAGATCCAATCATCGAGATAGAAAGTGTAGAATCCGCTGCCAAACCTATCCAGGAAAGCCTCTTTGTTTTTCTTCTCAATCAAGATCTCACTGGGGCCAAAGCTTTGCAGGAGTTTTTCAACGTAATCCGAATCTCCTTCACTGCACAAGAATTCACCCGTTGAAACATCGAGAAAACTGATTCCGAAATGCTTCCTGTCGAAATGTACTGCACAAAGAAAATTGTTCTTTCTGGACTGCAGGACTTCATCATTCATTGAAACTCCTGGAGTTACAAGTTCCGTGACACCTCGTTTTACGATTTTTTTTGTCAGTTTCGGGTCTTCCAGCTGGTCGCAAATGGCGACTCTCAAACCTGCCTTCACCAACTTCGGGAGATAGGTGTTGAGAGAATGGTGAGGAAATCCGGCCAGGGCGGTTTCACTTTCAGAGCCAGATCCTCTTTTGGTCAGCACAATTCCCAGGATTCGTGCCGCGACCTTGGCATCTTCTCCGAATGTCTCATAGAAGTCCCCGACCCGAAAGAGAAGAACGGCATCAGGATACTTAGCCTTGATGGCGTTGTATTGCTTCATCAAGGGGGTCACTTTCTTTGATTTTGCAGTGGCCAATAAATCGAAATTTATGAGTTAAGAAGAGCCCTTGCTGATCGGGCTACAGAGGACCAAGACAAAGATAGGATTTTCGACCTAATAGAGAAATTATCACCGGCCGGCCTTTCTTCATCATAGCGATTTCTTACTTACCTTTGGCGCATGCGAAAACTGAAGAACAGTGAACTGGATCGCCTTAGCGTTGACGAGTTCAAAAAAGTAAAAAAGCTGCCTGTGGTCGTCGTACTGGACAACATTCGGAGCCTTAACAACATAGGCTCCGTATTCAGAACGTCCGATGCTTTTTTGGTCGAGCGAATTTACCTTTGTGGAATAACGGCAAGACCACCTCACAAAGAGATTCACAAGACGGCCTTGGGATCTACCGATTCAGTCGATTGGGCTTATTCAGAAAGCATTGAAGACTTGATCAGGGAGCTCAAATCAGAGGGGCGAAAAATATTCGCTGTGGAGCAGGCAGACCAAAGCATTTCGTTGAGTGATTTTCAACCCGAGCGTGAACTGAAATACGCTGTGGTATTCGGCAATGAAGTGAAGGGTGTGCAGCAGGAAGTGATCGATCTTTCAGATGGTTGCATCGAGATTCCCCAGTACGGCACCAAACACTCCCTGAATATCTCTGTGAGTTGTGGTGTTGTCCTCTGGGACCTGTTCAGCAAGCTTCGCCTTGGAGCCTGACAAATTTTGGAATTATTTAACACCTTTCATTTCAAAGTTTGCTATTTTCGCTGAACCGCTTGTATTATCAGCAAAGGCGTGTTATGACAGAAGAGAAACAAAGGAGATATGACCTGGCCTATCTCAAAATGGCAAAAGAATGGTCAAAGCTTTCCCATTGCAAAAGAAAGCAGGTAGGAGCGCTGATCGTCAAAGACAAAATGATTATTTCGGACGGTTACAACGGTACCCCGACGGGTTTTGACAATTGCTGTGAAGATGAGGAGGGAAAGACGAAATGGCACGTGCTGCACGCTGAGGCCAATGCGATTTTGAAAGTTGCTTCTTCAACGCAGGGATGTAAAGGCGCTACCTTGTACATAACACTTTCCCCTTGCAAGGAATGCAGCAAGCTAATCCATCAGTCGGGAATTACGCGCATGGTGTATTCTATGGCTTACAAAGACAACTCCGGCATCGATTTCCTTGAGAAGGCGCATGTCGACGTTGTGTATTTACCACTTGAAAATGAATAGAAAGACAAAAATATTTCTTCCCCTGATCATCGCGGCTTCAATAGCACTGGGGATTTTCCTGGGAACTTCTCTGAACTATCAGAAGAAGACCATTACCTTTTTTGGCGGAACCCCACAGGAGCGAAAGATCAAGAGATTGATCGACTACATCCAATACGAGTATGTCGATGAAGTGGATACAGACAGTCTGTTGGACGGCACGATAAAGAATATGCTCGACAAGCTCGATCCGCACTCGGTATACATATCTGCCCGGGAGCTCGAACAGGTCTCAGAATCAATGAACGGAAAGTTCGTAGGCATCGGAATTCAGTTTCGCATGTATCGAGATTCGCTCACCGTGATCAAGGTACTCGAAGACGGCCCGAGCAAAAAGGCGGGAATAAAGGCAGGTGACCGCATCCTGGTGGCTGACAATGACACTTTGTTTGGAAGCGACATCACGAGTAATTACGTCATGAAGGCATTGAAAGGAAAGCCTGACACCTCCGTGGACCTTACCGTTTACAGGAAATCGGAAGACCGGACTATCCCCTTTACGATTCAACGAGGAGAGGTTCCGATCAACAGTGTGGATGCGCATTACATGCTCACGGATGATCTGGGTTATATCAAGATCAACAAATTTGCTGCCACTACCTATGACGAATTCAAAGAGTCTCTGGATGACCTGATTGACAAGGGAATGAAGAAGCTTGTTTTGGACCTAAGACATAACCCCGGAGGTTATATGCAGGTGGCAACCCAGATAATTGATGAGTTCCTGGAAGATGGAAAGCTCATCGTTTTCACAAAGAATAAGAAGGAACGCATTGACGAGATCTTCGCGACCGATAAAGGAGATTTTGAAGAAGGTCATGTTTTTGTACTGATCAATGGAGCTTCGGCTTCAGCCAGTGAGATCGTGGCAGGGGCACTGCAGGACAATGACAAAGGGACCATAGTAGGCAGACGATCCTTTGGGAAAGGTCTTGTGCAACAGGAAATGCAGCTGGGAGATGGCTCAGCGGTCCGCCTGACGGTATCCCGATATTACACCCCGACCGGAAGATCCATCCAGAAGCCCTATGAAAACAAGCTGGACAATGAGTACTTCAATGATTTTGAGAGGAGATTTGACGATGGTGAGCTAACCAGCGCAGACAGCATCAAAGTCAACGACACATTGAAATACACAACACCCAAAGGCAAGGTCGTCTATGGCGGTGGGGGCATCATTCCAGATGTGTTTGTGGCCATTGACACCACAATGTTTTTTGACAATATTCACTACCGCAAACTCAATGAGTTCGTATTCGATTATTTTGACAATCATTTGGATGAATTCAACGGTTGGTCCCTGGAGCGCTTCGAACAGGATTTCGACCTGGACGGCAGCATCTATGACGGCTACATGAGTTTTATAGACTTCGACGGATCTGAAATGGAAGATGCCGAAAGGGAGAATCTCAAACTCTATTTGAAGGCACTGTTCGCTCAACAAGTGTTCGATGTGAATGCCTATTTCAAAATAATCAATGACAGGGATACGATGTTGGAGAGGGTCATAGAGCTCGAAAAAGAAGGGTATCCCCTGGAGCCTTAATCGAGCTTATTTTTACATTTAATCGAACAGGGCTCGGGCAAACGCTTTATTCTTTCGGAACCGAATCGTGGACCATGGCTGTATTGCCGCCGTTCCATAGAGTGAGAATGTCGGTAGCCACATGGGCACCGCTTCCCGCAGCCATTGCAAACTGGCTTCTCCACCCTGCAAGGACGCCTGCCACATAGAGATTTTCAGCCACCAGGTGGTTCTCATTCTTGAGCTGAATGCGCTGCTTCGCCGCCGGGCACCCGCAGGAAGCCGCGGTCCGACTCGAGGACATCCGAGACGTCGTTATTCGGGCATGTCGGTCTGTCGTGACGCACGTCCCACGCCGGCCAGAGCCCGATGCGTTGCCATCCATCATCGAAAGTCGTTC
>CBDUAY010000122.1:0-7318 GCA_965365245.1 uncultured Flavobacteriaceae bacterium
AAGCTCTTCCTCTGGAAGGTCCGATTTCAGTTTGATAATTTGAACAATCATGAAAGCTTGGATTTGAAATTTTAGGTTAGTCGTCGCTAAATAATAGTCGAACGTACGTTAAAGGTAGTAATAATTCTTTGACAGCATAGCAATGAGGCTCAGGCCGTCAATGAGCGACCTCAACAAGAACGGGCAAATGATCTGAAATCCATCTCCCGTTTTTTCTTTTGTCGTCGATTGTGATAAAGTTCAAAACTTTCACATTCAACGTGAAGATATAATCGATTCGTGGATCGGGCAGGGCATTTGTATCAAAACCATTGAACGTGGCGGAAGGACCCTGGGCCTCAGATTTTGAACTCATCCTGGCATCTGTCAGGACCCGTTTGAGGATTTTGATGGGCTCTTCGCCTGGGCTGCTGTTGAAATCACCCGTCAAAATGACTTTTTCATCCAGAAGATTCCATTCCTTTAGTTTGCTGATCAGAAGATGGGAAGAATTCACGCGCGCTTTTTCACCCCTGTGATCGTAGTGGGTATTGAAAACGTGAATCGTGTCTCCGGTTTGCTTGCTTAGAAATGCGCCATAGGTCGTAATTCTGTTGAGCGCGGCATCCCACCCTTTGGACGGGGCCTCGGGTGTTTCGGAGAGCCAGAAAACCTCAGTTTTGATTAATTCATAAGCATTCACTTTGTAAAAAATCGGCACGGATTCACTTATTGAACCCTCACCATCCCGTCCAAATCCAACGTATTTGTAATCAGGTAATTTAGCATCAAGGTATTCAACCTGTCGCGGAAGGGCTTCCTGGATTCCCAAAAAATCCGGATCATACTTTTTGATCAACTCGCACAATTCCTTTTTTCTCAACTCCCATCGATCTTCAGCGTCTGAAGGATTGTCAAATCTGATATTAAACGACATGTATTTTTGTTGGGCGGTCAAAGCGTTGCTATTCAGTATTAAGATTAGAAATAAGATAAAATTTAAATATTTCATGCGTTTCACTTTTTTATGGACCTTCTTACCGTTGGACGGACCTGAGAATTTTTGCAAAAACCTGCATCGAGTTGTAGACGGCTCCCTCCATGTATCCGCCATGATAAGGAGAAACTTCAGTGCCTGCAAAAAATAGTCGATTGTCAAAGAGGGCATTTTGAAAGGCCTCGTTGCCATTGTTTTGATGAGGAAAGAGAGGCCGACTCAAAGAACTTGAAGTGTGAACCTCAAGGCTCCAGTCGAGCTCCAGGTACTCCAGGGCCTCGGATGCTTGTTTTCCGAAGCTCGCTACCAGCTGTTGAATGACACTCCTTTTTCGCTCAGCCGGAGCCAGTGATCTGAACCGGGAATGTAAAAATCCACAAAGGGCGAACCTCGAAACCTCTTCATTCGAATGGTCATACAGCTCAGTCATAGGGCCTACATTGCTGAACAGGGTCCCCGATTGATGATTTTTGCGCCAGAAGGGTTCGTTATAAATCACCCCTACTTTTATGGATTCTTCCATCCAGGTCTGTGTCTCACCGGCAATTTGCATAACGGGTTCCGGCAAGTCAGGAGAAAAGCGAATCGTCTCCTGCCATAGTTTAGGAGGTAGAGCCAGGATGACCTTCTGAGCGACAAACGTTTCTCTGGCTTTTATCCGAACCTCATCATCAAAGAAGTCTATTTTTTCAACCGGTTGGTCCAGAAAAATGGACTCTCCATTGAGCCTTGATTCCAAGTTTTTGATGAGTTCAAAGGTTCCCCCTGAAATCCTGTAACTCGGAGTTTGATCGGGCATGATAAAGGACTCTGCCGGGACTCCTGCATGTGCCTGGAAAAACGCAGTTCCATCCATGAACTGCTCGTAAAAGGGGATGTCTAGTTCACTGAGCAGATGCAGAAAATGCCTATGTTCCTGGTGAAACCAGGTGGCGCCCATTTCAACAGGAGTCTCATTCGCTCCCGATACCGTGTGAATTCTTCCTCCAATCCGTTTTCGCGCTTCCAAAACCCTGAAGGGGATATTGGCATTTTTGAGCCTGTAAGCTAGAAGTAACCCGGATAATCCGGCCCCGACTATGATGATCATGGCATTTTGTTCTTTTTCTTTGTCCAGTCTGATTTTTTAATCCTGTAGAAGTTGATCAGGATTCCCTCGAACACGAATTGCTCGACATAAGTCAATCCGATCTTTTGAAGGATATGGTTCGAGACTTTGTGCTCAACCTCTGCCGCACCGCATATCTCATCGAGATTCATTTGCTCAAAACCATATCGAAGTGACTCTGTCGCTGTCAGGGTGGCGATCCCCTGGCCCCAGTATTTCTTTCTCAATCGGTAGCCGATGTCGTAGTAGTCGAATTCTGAGCGAAGCTCCTGTTCGTACTTGAGTCCCGTCCAGCCCACAAAATCTGAGGTTTTCTTGTCGATCACTGCCCAGCGCCCAATTCCGTTATCTGAGTATTGTTTTCGAATGTATTTGATAATCTCATGGGCCTCATCGAGAGTTGTTATGGGTGGCGTGCCCAGGTAGGTATGAACCTCCGGATCCGAATCCAGATCAAAGATTCCCTGAACGTCAGTCTCCTCAACATCTCTGAGGATGAATCGGTCTGTTTCAACATGTATGTTCATTCTCTCAAGGTTTGGAAACAAATTTAATCAGGACTTTTGTATTTCAGGTACCACTCGAATTTTTGGTGAATGATGTCCTCTTTGTTCTCCCTGAGAAAATCGAGATAGGTTTGGGCAATCGGCGATAGCTTTTTCTTCTTAAGCCAAACGAGTCTCCAGTTAGTCACTATGGGAAGCCCTTTGGAGGGAATTATGTGCAATTCGCCGTTGTTGAGTTCATTTTTGATCCCAATAAGGGGTATGAGCGAATTGCCTAAGCCAGCGATAACGGCTTGTTTGACAGCTTCGTTTGAAGTTAGTTTGATGCTTTTGCGCTCCTTCACTTTTTTATAGTATTCATCCATCGCCATGCGGGTTGCGCTGCCGTCCTCCCGGAAGATCAATGGGCTCTTCTTGGTAGAGACATTGTTGTTGCTGACTTTGAAGATTTTGTTTTCCAGGAGGAGTTCCTCCTCAGTGTCGAGACCCTCTGGCACGACTGATACCAGGGCAAAATCGATTTCATTGTCTTTAAGGTTTTGAACCACAGTGGTCTTATTTGAAACGTCCAGGATTATGTCAATTCCGGGATATCGTTTCTGAAATCCGCTGAGAAAATAGGGTATTACATACTTTCCGGTTGACGCCGAGGAGATTCGGAGTTTGCCTGCGAGGAGATCGCTGTACTCTTTGGTTTTGTATTTGATCGCATCAGCTTCCTTGATGACATTCTCGGCGATCTCGGCTATGGATTTTCCAAAATCTGTCACATAAAGTTGCTTGCCGATGACCTCCGTAAGGGGAATATCGAATTGATTTTGAAAATTTTTTAACTGTATGGATAGGGCAGGTTGAGTCATATACATAGCCGCGGCAGCTTTTGTAACACTCTGTTGTTTAACTACTTCCAGGAAGATAAGTAGTTGGTGCAAAGTATAATTCATAAAAATAGTTTATGCATTTGATTGTAAATATAAATAAAAATATATGATCAAAAAATCTCTTCTTTGCACTGAAAACGAAGAATATGTTCAGCACAGTTCAAAGCACTAAATCAAAAGAAAACCTGAATCGTGTAATTGGAAAAGAAGCCCGGGTAAGGCAGCTTCCGTCATCAAAAAAGTGGATTGCATCTTCAAGAATTTCAGCGACATTGACCATGTTTGTCCTGGTGTCCTGGATAGCCATGAGCCTGATAAATGATTCCTTGTTTCTCAGAGAGGCCATAGCGTCGAGTTTTATCATCGGATGCTCCCTATTCTTTAACCGGTCAAACTTTGCCAGAAATACGCTGAACTGAGATAAAAATAAATTTGTATAATCCTAAAATTAAACCTCATGTTAGTTAAAGATCAAGTAGACAGAAAACCATTTTTAAACGGCAGTTTTTCTCCGTCAGAGGCCCAGGAAATCGTGAACTCAGTCGTAAAACAGTATCGAAACTGTTACAACCTTCAATTTATGACCAGCTGGGAAGGGAATCACGATTTCGATTCGAGTGAGATCGAAGAAAAGATTCAATCCTTGCAGTTGTTGCAAAAAGAGCTCAATTCAGTGATCCAGAAGGCTCGTCAGGCGGGTACGCGTGTTGATGTGGAAGCACTGTCCAAACTCAGCATCCGATAATTGATAATACCGTTTTATTTTCATTTCTCAAGAATCGGATTCTACACTTAGATGGAGACCCAACTTCTGATCGACAATCTGACCAATCCGGCCTTATTGTTCTTTTTTCTGGGCATGCTGGCCGTACGACTGAAGAGTGATCTCGAGATCCCTTCAAATTCTTCCAAGTTCATTTCACTGTATCTGCTTTTTTCGATTGGTTTCAAAGGCGGGCAGGAATTGGCGCACAGCGCACTTGACGCTGAGATTTTTTGGTCACTCCTGTTCGGAGTGATCATGGCCCTTGTGGTGCCGGTTTATTCATTTTTCATTCTCAAGCCCAAATTAGGAGTATTCAATGCCGGAGCCATTGCAGCTGCTTACGGTTCGGTTAGTGCGGTGACTTTTGTGACGGCGGTGTCCTTCCTCGAGATGCACTCCATCTACTACGGAGGACATATGGTTGCCGTAATGGCCCTTATGGAAGCCCCATCGATCGTTATTGGGGTTCTGCTGATCTCGCTTTTCAAGAAGGATGCGGATGCCAAAGCCTCCTGCACCTCACTGCTGAAGCATGCCATGACCAATGGAAGCGTTATTCTGATCCTGGGAAGCCTTATCATTGGCTTTCTCGCCAGTGATGCCCAAGCTGAAGGAATCAAGCCCTTTACCACAGATATCTTCAAAGGCTTTTTGGCCGTTTTTTTGCTCGACATGGGAATAACCAGCGGAAGAAAACTCAATTCATTTCTTGAAGAAGGGTGGTTTCCCCTTGCGTTTGCTCTAATTGTTCCATTGATCAATGGATGTGTCGTAGCCGTTTTCAGTTCTGTGCTCACGACCTCCGATGGAAATCGACTTCTGTTTTCGATACTGGCAGCGAGCGCATCTTACATTGCCGTCCCGGCCGCGATGAAACTGGCCGTGCCCAGGGCGAACCCAGGTTTGTACATCCCGATGGCACTGGCAATTACCTTTCCTCTTAACATCACCTTGGGCATGCCACTCTACCTTTCGATTATTCATGGGAGCTGACTTCTGGAGAGATCGGTGATCGCGTTGTACGTGTAGCATCAATTTTTCTTATGCGGAAATCAAATATTTAGATATCATTGATACCCGGATTTTGACGCTATTGTCGTAAATTAGGGGATCAAATTCTAAAACATAAAACAGCATCATGGAAGATTCTAAAAAAGGTAAATGCCCCGTAATGCATGGGGCGAACACGGAGATTCAATCCGATGTCAGGAGTTGGTGGCCAAACGCTTTGGATTTGGATATTCTTCACCAACACGACACGAAAACCGATCCTATGGGAAAGGGTTTTGACTATAAGGAAGAGTTGAAGAAACTGGATGTGGAGGCCCTTAAACAGGACATGAAAGACCTTATGACCGATAGTCAGGATTGGTGGCCCGCAGACTGGGGACACTATGGAGGGTTGATGATACGAATGGCCTGGCACGCTGCCGGTACCTATAGAACCTCCGACGGTAGAGGTGGAGCAGGAACAGGTAACCAGCGCTTTGCACCTTTGAACTCCTGGCCTGATAATGGAAACCTTGACAAAGCGAGACGACTGCTTTGGCCAATCAAGAAAAAATACGGCAATAAAGTAAGCTGGGCGGACCTCTTCATCCTGGCAGGTAACATCGCCTATGAGAGCATGGGCTTCAAGACTTTTGGTTTCGCTTTTGGGCGACAAGACATCTGGGGTCCTGAAAAAGACATTTACTGGGGTGCGGAAAAGGAATGGCTTGCACCAAGTGACGAGCGCTATGACGACGTCAACAAACCTTCGACCATGGAAAATCCGCTGGCAGCGGTTCAAATGGGATTGATCTATGTGAATCCGGAAGGGGTCAACGGAAATCCAGATCCTTTGAAAACGGCCGCTCAGGTGAGGGAAACCTTCAAAAGAATGGCTATGGACGATGAAGAAACAGTGGCCTTGACCGCAGGAGGGCATACCGTTGGTAAAGCACACGGAAATGGAGATGCCTCTATTCTAGGACCAGAACCTGAAGGAGCTCCGGTTGAGGAGCAAGGCTTTGGATGGAAGAATCCGCACAAGACAGGAAAGGGACAATATGCAGTGACCAGCGGACTGGAAGGTGCCTGGACCAAGAATCCTACCCAATGGGACAATGGCTATTTCGACATGCTTTTCAATCACGAATGGGAAGCGCGAAAGAGCCCGGCCGGAGCCTGGCAATGGGAACCTGTCGAAATCAAAGAAGAAGACATGCCCGTCAATGCTGAAGATCCCAGTGTAAGACAAAACCCGATCATGACAGATGCCGACATGGCCATGAGGGAGGATCCTATTTACCGGGAGATTTCTTTGAAGTTCATGAATGACTTTGATGCATTCAACGATGCATTTGCTCGGGCCTGGTTCAAATTGACGCACAGAGACATGGGACCAAAAGCGAGATATCACGGGCCTGATGTGCCTGAAGAAGACTTGATCTGGCAGGATCCGATTCCTGAAGGAAAAAGAGATTATGACGTCGCTGCCGTGAAAGCCAGAATCACCGATACCGGTTTGAGCATCGACGAAATGGTTGCTACTGCCTGGGACAGTGCCAGAACTTTCAGAGGTTCTGATTACAGGGGTGGCGCGAACGGCGCAAGGATTCAACTGGCCCCCCAGAAAAACTGGGAAGGGAATGAGCCCCGCAGGCTGGAAAAAGTGCTCTCTGCTTTGAGACCGATTGCCGCTGAGTTTGGCATTAGTCTCGCAGATGTCATCGTCCTGGCAGGAAACGTTGGTGTTGAAAAAGCAGCGGCAAATGCCGGTTTCAATATTGTGGTTCCTTTTGCCCCTGGAAGGGGAGATGCAACTGAGGAAATGACCGATGTGGAGTCATTCGAACCCCTGGAGCCACTTGCTGATGGTTACCGAAACTGGATGAAGAAGGACTATATCGTGACCTCTGAGGAAATGATGCTGGATCGTACCCAACTTATGGGACTTACGGCTCCTGAAATGACCGTTTTGGTTGGAGGCATGCGCGTGATGGACACCAACCACGGAGGAACGAGACATGGTGTGTTCACCGATCGTCCGGGTGCCCTGACCAATGATTTCTTTGTAAACCTGACCGACATGCACAA
>CBDUAY010000123.1:0-7232 GCA_965365245.1 uncultured Flavobacteriaceae bacterium
CTGATTGCCAATGAAGCCATCGAAAGGGTAATACTCAATGGAGAAGCCAGGGCTTACGGTGCAGAATTCCTTTTTCGTCTCAATCATGAAAAGTTCAAAGGATGGTTTGCCTATACTTATTCGCGATCCGAACAGCGGACTCCCGGCCGAACCCCAAAAGTCAACAACAATCGATCGAACAGAGAAACGGGGATTAACCTGGAGCAATGGTACCCAACTCCATACGACAAACCCCATGACCTTTCCCTTTACGGGAGCTATCTTCCGAACCGTCAATGGACCATCAGTGCCAATTTTGTATATCAAACCGGGAGACCGACAAACTACCCCCTGGGCCAATTCGAATTTCAGGGGTTAGGCGTGCCCTATTACGGGCTGAGAAATACCGAAAGGTTGCCTGACTACCATCGATTGGATCTTTCCGCGCGATTTGTCCCAAAAGGGAACCAGAAGAGACGTCTGCAATCGGAGTGGGTTTTCAGCATTTACAATGTTTACAACCGACAGAACGCAGCCTCCATAAATTTCAGAAGAAATCAGGAAACGGGGACCAATGAGGCCGTGCAAACCTCAATTTTCGGAATCGTTCCGGCGGTGACCTACAATTTTAAATTTTAGACCATGAAGAAGTTGATGATGTTTGCTTTTTTATTCACCCTCAGCGTTATATCCTGCGAGGAAGTCGTTGACATAGATCCTCCCGCCGAGGATCCCCGGTTGGTCGTAGACGGACTGTTGAGGGTTGATCCCCTGGCCCCTTTACCGCCACCTCTCAGATTGGGAATAAAAGTCTCAGAGACCAGCGCATTTTTGGGAGAGGTTCCGGCAACCGAACTGAAACAAATAACTCTTAGCGGTTTGGTGCTTCAGGATACGGCAAACCCCGGATCAGGTTTTTATGAGAATTATTTCTCGGCCAGGGCCTTGCGTCAGGGTGGTGACAACCTCCTTCAGATTCAGCACAAGGATCAAAGGTACCTGGCACGCGGTGTTTATGTGCACTCTACTCCTATCGACACGGTTTACCAGGGGGATGGCAACACTTTCAACAACGATACTGAAATCGTAATTCAGTTTACGGATTCCATTAACAGGCAGAATTTCTACCTGATTGACTTTGACAATGGTCAGTACATGACGAGCTCTGACAATCTCTACGACGGCAAGACCCAAACCATATCGTATTTCTATGATCGAGAGATTCCGACCGGAACCGAGATAACGGTGAGTTTAATGGGAATAGACAGGAGTTTTTACAACTACATGAACAAGCTAATCGAACAATCCAAAGAGGAGATCGATCTCTTTCAAACCCCGGTGTCGACTTTGAGAGGGAACATCATCAACGTAACCGAAATCGACAATATTGACTATTTTGACAACGTAGATCAATTTGACAATTTTGCGCTTGGTTACTACGCCGTAGCAGAGACATTCACAAAGACCCTGGTCATAAAATAAGTCTTATCGGTTTGAAAAATTTCTCTAAGCTTGAAATTTTCTAATCAGATTTTGATTATGGTAAGGAGGTATTTCCCTTCGACATTGTTTAGGACAAGGGTTTTGCTCTGACGGGTTTCATTCTTCGTGCCGTAATTCCTGAAGACTGTATAGCGCAAAGCCTTGGGAGTTCGTGACTCTTGCTTTGGTGATTCAATGTTAACCTGCCATTTTCCGGGTTCGGCGTCGATAAGGAAAAATTCCTCGGTATTGAATCCCTGCATCTTCTCCTGTTCTATTCGCGCTCCATTTTCAAACTTCCGGTGCGACCAAACGAAGAACTTCTTTTGAGGGTTCACAAATTGCAAATCAAATTCAGCGTCACGATCATTGTAGTCGACAACCACTCGTACGTCGTAATTCATAGGCGTCTGATAATGACTCGGCAGACCTTGAGTGTCCAGCTTATTTTTATTTTGAAGAATCAATCTTTTCATCTCGCTGTTGAGGGGCTTTTTGAGTCCTTCAAAATTAACACTCGGATAGTCTCCGTCTTTCATCTTGCGATACATATCGAGTGATTTCTGATACTGATGATTCTCGCTTAGGATCAGCGCGAGGTCACGATAGGATTGTGACTCACCCGGTTTTAAAAGAAGGACATGCTCGTAAATCCGGCGCGCCAAATTCAAATCCTTTCGATCCTGCAGCAGCATGCCTGCAAAACGCAGGTATTCAACATCATTTGGGTTCAATTCCAAAATATTGAGAAGGATTTTCTTTGACAGATCTGCATTTCCCCATTTGACCATAGCATTGGAAACATCGACGAAGTACTGAAAGTCATCTAGGTATGAATTCCTCTGAGTCATGTATAATGAGTAGGCTTCTTCGGCGCTTTTTACCTTTTTGAAATCTTTCAGGTAATCACCCTTTGGTTCGGTTTTGATGCTGGTGACCGTTTCGTTGTAGGTGTTCCCTCTGGCCATGGCTGAATTGGATTGTCCAGTGCTTCCTGATTTGGCACCGATCCTTGTCTTTGTATAGATGAGAATCGCACCTCCACGGGCCAGCATTCCGTATTTATTGGTTGCCGCCAACCCTCGAAGAACCGTGATTTTATCTACATTGTTCGGATCAATATGCCAGGTCGAGAAGGTGAGGCCGCCTGATGCGCTGTTATTGACGCCCATCGGAATATCGTCAACGACGATCAAAGGGTTTTTGGTCCCGGCACCAAACGTTTGTACTTGTCTCAGTTGAATCTGGCTGATGTCATCAGTCTGAGAATAATTGGAGGAGATGATCTTACCGCGAGTCGCATCAGAGATATTAGCCTGTCCTTCAAAGTTCTCTTCCTCAATGTCCTGAATTGTATAGCCTATCTGATCCGGATTCTTCTCGCCAAAGGCAGTCGTGATTGTGTTCTTTGTTTCCGGGTCTTGCACTTCAGATTTAAGCACAACCTCTTCGAGCTGGTTCTCTTCAATATTCAGGTAGAACTCAATGAATTGATCTCCGGTGATCTGGTATTGCTGATTCTCCATGCCCAGGTATCCGATCATTAAAATGTCTCCCACTGAAGCTTTGAGATAAAACCTTCCGTCTTTTCCCGAAACGACTCCACGATCCTCTCCCATCACCTGAATCGTAGCATTTTCAAGAGGTTTGTTCTGATCATAGATCACTCCATCGATGCGAAAATCAGTTTCACCATCATCCGCATTCTCTTTCGCAGGTGTTGAATTCGAGACGTTTATATCCACAACACCTAAACGCTGCAGTGCTCCTCCCAATCCAAGTTCGGCAAGGTCCAGATAGTTTCTGTGATAAACTCTTCGTTGAAGCGCTTCTGACCCCGAAAGACTGTTGATCAAAAAAACGTCCTTCCCTTCAGGCAAATCCAAATCGTCAATCACACTCACGCCATCTGAAAAAATGAGGATCGAATAGGCATCCTCATCTAAACCCAAAAGTTTGAAAATGGCAACTCCATCATAAGTCAGACTGGTGATATTCGATTTCAAAGAGGCAATCTCTCCATTCTCCACCTGGTGAACTGAAGACTTTCCCAACTGGTGATCAAACGGAACCAGCTCCACCTCAGCGCTTCCCAGGGATTCGAGGTAAGTAGAAAGCAATTCAAATTCCACTTCCAGGTTCCTGCCACTCATGGATAATGAGGTATCCCAATAGATCAAAACTTTTTGCGGCGGATCCATAGGATTCAAAGACGCGTCACGCATATAATAGTTCGCTATTCCCTGCAGCGAAATAAGCAAAAAGACTAAAAAAACGTTGATTCTCAACCGATAAAACCTATGATCAAACATGAACTAAAAATAGTCAAATTTCACCAAAAAGAAACGCTGCCTTTTCGGGCAGCGCTTGCTAATGAAAAAACATAAAAATGGAAGAAATTCCTCCGTTTCGATTCGGTTAAAGGCTAGCTCGCTTTTTTCCTCTTATTGATAAAATGGAAATACGCCTTCGGATCTACAACAATGCCATCTTTAGAGATCACCTTCACGGTAATGTTTCGCTCTTCAGCTTTCAAAATGAAATCGTCCAGGATCTCGATTACGTCGTGATCCAGGTATTTGGTATTCGTGACATCCAGCTCCAGGAAGGAGTCTTCAGGAAGTCTGTCAAGCTCTTTGAGGATGGCTCCCTTGTTGAAAAAAGTGACTTCCTCGGCAAGAGTCATTTTCACTTTTCCGTCATCGACATCTTCGCCCTCCATATGCAGAAAGTGAGAGTTTTGGTAGCTCTTAATCAAGATTACAACGATACCAACAAGCAGACCTAGTCCTATTCCTACGAGAAGATCGGTGAAAATAATTCCTACAACGGTGACAATAAATGGCACGAATTGCTTCCATCCCAACTCATACATCGATTTGAAGAGTTTAGGCTTGGCCAGTTTATATCCCACAACCAAAAGAATGGCCGCCAGCACAGAAAGAGGAATCTTATTTAGAAGATTCGGGATCAGCACCACGGATATCAGCAAAAAGAAGCCGTGAATGATCGTAGATGCCTTAGTTTGACCTCCCGATTGGATATTTGCAGAACTTCGCACAATCACCTGGGTTATCGGAAGTCCACCGATGAGCCCTGAAATAATATTGCCTGTTCCCTGTGCAAGAAGCTCCCGGTTTGTCGGTGTCACATTTTTATGAGGGTCGAGTTTATCAGTAGCCTCAACACATAGCAAGGTTTCGAGACTTGCTACGAGGGCTATCGTAAAACCAACCACCCATATCTCCGGATTCGCCAAAGCGGCAAAATTCGGAAAAGTCAGCAATCCGGCAAGAGAAGAAAAATCATCTGGAACCGGCACGCTGACCAAATGTGTTGGAGAAATGCTCAGTGCGCCTGCATCCTGGGTCAAAACAAAGAAAATGATTCCCACCACAACGGCAACGACAGGGCCCTGTATCAATTTAAAGATTTTTCCTTTTTTCGATAAGACATTTTCCCAAAGAATAAGAATCGCCAGGCCTATGATTCCGATCAGCGCCGAACCGGGCTGAATGTGGTTCAAAGCATTGAAAATCTCAGAAAATGTATTTTGTCCATCAACCTGGAAGAAGGCGAAATCCCCTTCAGGGTCAGCGTCATATCCAAAAAAATGAGGGATTTGCTTAAGTATGATAATGATTCCAATTCCAGTAAGCATGCCCTTTATCACTGAAGACGGGAAATAATAACCGATGACTCCAGCTCTTAGAAATCCAAGTATGATTTGAATGATTCCGCCCAAAACAACGGCTACAAGAAAGTTCTCAAAGCCACCAAGAGTTCCAATTGCAGTGAGGACAATCGCAGCCAATCCGGCCGCTGGACCACTCACACCTATTTTCGAACCGCTGAGCGCACCTACGACAATACCTCCTACAATCCCGGCAATCAAGCCTGAAAACAGCGGTGCTCCACTTGCCAGAGCGATTCCAAGACAAAGTGGCAAAGCCACGAAGAAGACGACTATACTAGCCGGAAGATCCGATCGAATCCCACTTAAAAAACTCTTTTGCTCCATAATGATCAAATTATTAACTATCAAATATATTAAAAATAATGATATTGATAGTAATACTATTGGTTTAAATAGTCATATAATTGTTGATGATATTTTTAATTGCGGTGTCAATTATATAACTTTGGCTTTATTAAAGCATGGCTGTCAACATCAGAATATCACTTAACCCGGGTCTCTATTTGAAAGACCCCCAGGAATCGGATCTTGGAAGAAGGATTATCAAGCATTCGATCCTGTTGCTCGAGGATCTGGGCTTTGAACAATTCAACTTCAAGAAGCTGGCGGAAGCGATGGGTTCAACTGAAGCCTCGATCTACCGGTATTTTGAAAACAAGCATCTACTGCTTATCTACCTGGTTTCGTGGTACTGGGAATGGCTCAGCTATATGATTCAGATCAAGACTTTCAACGTAGAGGATCCTAGAAAGAAGCTCGAGATAATCCTTCATTCCTTTGTATCGGTAAGTGAAGAGAATCCGGCCATCGATTATGTAAACGAATCATCACTCCACAATGTGGTGATATCGGAAAGCACCAAGGTGTATCATACCAAAGAGGTCGATGAGGAAAACAAAAAGGGTTTCTTTTTGAACTACAAGAACATGGTGGCCCACGTAGCAGAGGTGATTCTGGAGATCAAACCGGATTTCCCCTACCCTTCTGCCCTGGCCAGCAATCTATTTGAAATGACAAACAATCACATTTACTTTGCCGATCACCTGCCCCGGCTTACCGAGATCCAGGCGAAATCTTCTATGAAGCAAGATGTGGAAGAAATGCTGAGATACTTTGTCATGAAGCTCCTCGACTGATCTTCGATTCGGAAATTTTATTTATTTGATTTCGCAAAGAGCTTAAACCTGAACAGAGTCTCCTATTGGGATCAGAATCAGGTCCTTGCCCGACTTCCTAAATGCCTCTTTGGCTTGCTCGTGGTTGATCTCAATATACCCGAAGGTATCGTAATGATAGCCCATTATCTTATTGCACTCAATGAAGTCAGAAGCAATCACTGCGCTTTCATATCCCATGGTGAAATTGTCCCCGATGGGAAGAACGGCAAAATCGAGCTTGCACTGCATAGGAATCAATTTCATGTCAAAGGTCAGCGCCGTATCACCAGCGATGTACAAGTTTCCTTCTTTTGTTTCCAGGAGGAAGCCTCCTGGCTGTCCCCCATAGCTTCCATCTGGAAAGGAACTCGTATGAATCGCATTGGTATAAGTCACGCGTCCGAAATCGAATTCCCACGAGCCCCCGTGATTCATGGGATGCCCCTCAAAGCCGAGGTTTCCGTAATAGGTTACTATCTCATAGTTTGATACAATTTTGGCTCCTGTTCTCTTCGCGATGGAATCAACGTCGACGATATGATCCTGGTGCGCATGTGTGATCAGGATATAGTCTGCCTCCAGGGCATCTACATCAATGTCTTTTGCCAGTGGATTCGGACTGATGAAAGGATCCACAATGAGTTTTTTTCCAGCTACTTCAATGGCAAGGGCAGCGTGCCCGAGGTATGTGATTTTCATAATGAGGAATTTAGACTAAAAATAATCAATTCACCGCAATCATACAATTGCTCAAATTGTCAAAGCATCTTTTCTTTTTGTACGGCAATAATGCTTTATCAATTACAAAACAAGACCCAAACCGAAAAGCAATGAAAACAGAAATGTGCTCAGGGCCAACCTCTTAAGTTCCGGATCGAGAAGCTTCGCATCCTTTGTTCTATAAACGCGCATCAGGT